>NZ_NTFS01000011.1 GCF_002289455.1 Brunnivagina elsteri CCALA 953 | reverse complement strand
ACTTGAAATTTAATTTTGGTCTCATCCGCAAATATTTGTTTCGCGATCGCACGTGCTAAAGAACGAGAATTTATTAATATACAATTCTTTGTTGGGGAGTCACTGTTTTGCAGGGGTACTTACAGAAGCCGAAGAAGCGCGTCTACCCCCGTGTTATGACAAGTAATGTTGTCAGCGAGTGCGTAACCCAACATCAATCTACATAATTACAGAGTTGTATTTTATTTCATTTAGATTCCTTAGGCTTTGCCGCAGGTGCATTAATTGTTTCCAGCATTAATTGATAGATATGAGTCTGGTCTACCGCACTAGCAACCCCAGGAACATTATATGTCTCAGCATTCCCTCCAGGGTGATGATCCACAAAAGTAATTTCTTTACCTACGTATTTATCGAGCTTGACGGGACCTCCTTGGTAGTAAACTGGTACTAAATGATTACTATGACTTCCCCAACCGTATTTAATTTTGGCATCGCTACCCCAAAAATGACCTGCTTCTTCGGGTTTATGCTTTTCGTAAGTCAACTTTTCCGCACCAAATTCTGCTAGCAACTTGGGGAAATTGGGGTTTAGGGTCAAATAGTGGTCATGATCTGCGGTGACAATCAGCAAATTTTTCTCCCAACCACCATTTTTACCAATCCAGTTAATTATGGTTCCCACAGCTTTGTCGAAATCTTTGACCGCTCCAATTAAGTTATCCATATTATCATCGTGGGCAGCCCAATCAATATCCCCTCCTTCCACCATCAACCAAAAACCATCTTTATCTTTGGATAAAACAGTTAATGCAGCTTGGGTTAAATCTGCAAGGGTAGGGTTTTCATTAATTTCTTTTTTGATAAATTTGGCATCAGTTTCACCCGAATTGAGGGGACGTACTTTATCTGGTAAGGGAACCTGATTGTTTTCGTCGGTTGTGGAGAATAACGAAGAACCATTCAAACCCGTACTACTATAGTCACCATTCGCCGTACTAAAAGGTAGATTACCATTTTGCCCGCGAGCGCCATATATTCCTAACAATTTTTCCCCTTTATTCGGGTCAATTGTTGCAGCAGTTTCCAGTAAGGTTTTAGCTGCATTTTTACCCCGCTCTAAAAAGGTGTAACCATAGGAATTAGATTTGGGCTTGGTTGTGAGTTCGTAATAGGTAAATTTATCGATGTAATTCCAGTTATACCATCCCCCCACCGCATTACTATTTTCCGTATCCAGGGGATGACCACCACCCAGTAAAACTGTAGGTTTAAATATAGTTAGGGTTTGTTGGAGAATATTATCTAAATCTGGGCTAGGATTGCTAAACTTGTTACGGCGATTTACGAAGGATGCTGCCGCACCTGGGGTAGCATGGTTAATTGGGACTGATGTAACTAATCCTGTGGATTTACTATGGCGTGCTGCTTGTTCTAAGATGGTTGTTTGTCGTTGTTCGTAGATATCCACCCCCATTGCATTATTGTAAGTTTTCACCCCTGTGTACAGTTCTGTCGCTGTATTTGCAGAGTCGGGAGGATTTTGTTTAATATATTCTTTGTCGTTACCCTGTGTCCAAGGATTAGCTCCACCACGGGCAATGTCATAACCAACAAGATTTCCAGAATCCCCATTATTGAAAGCCGGATTAAAATTAAATCCCTTCAATACAGAGCTTTTCCCAGTTGCCGGATTGGAACCATCCAGTGCCGAGTTAACCGCAGATAATTTCCCATCGCTACCTGTGATAATTGTCCCGTAGGTTGATGCAAGGGTGTATCCAGTTAACTTTTGAAAATTTAAACCTTGACCTTGACCACTTGCGTACATGGGATTACCATTTGCGATCGCACCTGCACGAGTCATCTCCCATCCCATCCCATCACCAATCGCTAAAATAACATTAATGCCATTACCGGGGATTACTTGCTGTTTAGTTGTTGGTATACAGCCAAAGAATAGTAATGTGATGCATAATCCCAAAGCTAGAAATCTTTGCGGTTTTCGACGTAATAAAATCATTGTTCTAAGGTGATTTCCAAAATCAAAATTACCACACAATCTCATTTCATCGTCGGTACTATTCGGTGAAACTCACCCTTCTTCTACCTAAGTCTAGTGAGGATAAGGGACTTCCAGAAAATATAATCTCCCAGCTACACATAGAATTTTTCGCTTAGATGCAATATAAATGAGGGCAAGTAACCGTTTGCCCTGAAAATGAAAGGAGAATTTATTTCATTTTCATGCTCAAATCTAACCACTTAGACTGAGTAATTGGGGCACTACTCGAAATATAATCAACACCAGTTTCGGCAACAGTGCGAATCGTATCCAAAGTAATATTTCCCGAAGCTTCAATTTTGATTCGACTATCTTGTTGACGTATCATCTGCACTGCTTTTCGCATCATTTCCAAAGGCATATTATCCAACATAATGATGTCAGCCTTATGTAATAAAGCCTCCTTCACCTGGTCTAAAGACTCCGTTTCGACTTCAATATTGAGAGGATAGGGAATGTGTTCTCTAACAGATGCGATCGCACTTCTAATTCCCCCCGCAGCAGCAATATGATTATCCTTGAGCATGACAGCATCATCTAAACCCATGCGGTGATTAATAGCACCACCTAACAAACTTGCGTACTTCTCCAAAATCCGCAATCCCGGAGTTGTTTTCCTAGTATCCACCAACTTCACAGGTAAATCGGCAATTTTTTCAGCATACTGACGAGTTAAAGTCGCAATCCCACTCAAGCGCATCACCAAATTTAGTGCTACCCGTTCCCCCATTAATAGTGCATCCATCGAACCATGCATTCTAGCAATCACCAAACCGCGATCGCAATATTGTCCTTCCACAGCAAAGGGTACAAAACCGACTTTTTCATTCAAAAGATGAAATACCCTCGCTGCAACAGGTAAACCGACTATAACCCCCGATGCTTTGACAATCCATTCCGCTTGCCCCTCAGTAGAATCCATTGCAAACAAACTTTGAGTAGTGCGATCGCCCCTGCCAATATCTTCTAATAACCAGCTTTGCAGTAAAGGATCCAAAATCACGAATGGAGGTAGAACAGCAGTCAAATTTTTCATGGTTAGTGGGAAAAAAGCCGAGACAGTTAATATTGTAATTAAGAATGTGCTTTCTTACTATCAATTCAGAACATTTCTCATGTTAAGCACTAATTTTAATTTTTGCTTTTTATTTTATATCCCCGGATATAAAAATTCGGGGATATTATACATCCCAACAAGTAATATTACATTTCCCTGAGTGGCATAGCCAACTGCTGGAATTGGTTCGCATAACCATCTAATCCAGCTAAATCTGCATTTTTTTGAGCTTCCTTTAGAGATGTACAGATATGGGAAATTAACTTCCGCAAAATACCTTGTTGTTCCAAATAAGATTGGAGTTTTTGCCAATAATTTGATTCCTCATCTTCACCTTGACAATCTAACCAAAGTTGACGTTCTTCTACAGGAAGAAGATAATAAATTGCCGATAATTCTCCCGCAAAAGCATCATCTCTACAGCTACGTAAATCATCCAAAAGTCGCCAAGCAATACCAAATGATTCATACGCTTGACGAACTAATGCAGTATCAAACCCAGTATTTTTAGCAACAAGGATGGGAATAACTAAAGTAGTACTGAATTGCTTACAAAATAGATTGCAATAAGAATTGATACTGTCAACTTCTGCGGGTTCATGAATTCCACTGAAATAATTATCAATTAATTCCTCGACTAATTCCTCACTATTTACAATATTTTTTGTTAAATCTATAGCAGCATAATGAAATTTTACCCAAGCGGAAGAACGCAGATGCAATAGCAGATGACTAGTGGGAATTTGACCATTAGCAAGACGATCGTCAAGCATATGCACAAAATAAGCCATTGCTTGAGCAGAAAATGCATTTTCAAGTTCAGATGCTTGTAGAACTGGCTTTGCTTGCTGCATCCAGTGGATTAATGACCAACTAGGAGCGTAAAATTTAGTAAAAAAAGTTAGTAAATTAGAGATTTTAAACCCGGTATAATAGCGCTGAATTACAATAACTGCTGAATCTTGTAATGAAGCTGGTAACGAACGACAAAGCAGAATAATTTGACGATTCATTAATGCTAAAATTGCGGATTGTTGTTCATCGAGTGCCACCTGACCAAAATTTACTGATTTACATTCTTCTATATTCAGAATTTTAGTTTTCGAGTTTGTGTGACTAGAATTAGTTTGATGTAAGTTATATTTTGGCTTTAAGTAGGTTTTTGGTAGTGCATTCATATTCATGTTCATATTTACAATTGTAATAATTCGCCAGTGAGCTATTATTTCGGGTATTCTGTAATTTCGTTTTGATTATTTATCGTGTATTAAAACTGTATATTTAATAATTATAAACTTAGCCTAGAATCTGTTAGCTTATTCCAGTACTAACACCTAACTTAATTCAAACTTTTATTAATGATGATTCTGTTTTACTTACGTACAGAAACAATCATAGATAACCGATAAAATTCTTTCTTCCTTCTTCTCTTCTTGGCGTACTCTGCGTCTTGGCGGTTAATTCCTTATTTATCCATATTCCTTCAAAAGGAGGAAACCCGCACTCAGCCAATGTGCTACCTTACCAACACTTATCCTAGAATTATTAAAAGAGACTTAATAATTCTTTGCATTAATTTTTTTTATAACCTATGCAAACAGCTACAGCTTATCCCACAACCTCAGTACCCGGTCAATATTGGCAATGGCGAGGGTATAACGTCCACTACGTCAAAGCTGGAGAAAAACACCCAAACCGTCCAGCACTACTATTAGTACATGGCTTTGGGGCATCTACCGACCACTGGCGCAAAAATATTTCCGGGTTGTCGTCAGACTTTGAAGTCTATGCAATTGACCTATTGGGTTATGGGCGATCGCAGAAGCCAAAAATAGAGTACGGTGGAAATCTCTGGCGTGACCAACTTCATGATTTTATCACCGAAGTGATTGGTGAGAAGGCTGTATTGGCAGGTAATTCCCTTGGTGGTTATGCAAGTTTGTGTTTAGCTTCCCAATGTCCTGATGCTGCTGCGGGATTGGTATTATTAAACAGTGCTGGACCATTTAGCGAAATTGACTCGACTGCTGAACCGGAAGGAATCCAAAGTGAGATTCAACCACCTAAGCAAACCGAACAATTACAGAAATTATTGGGTGATGTCGTCAAATGGATTTTTAAACAGCCTTTAGCGCAGTTTCTCTTATTTCAATATATGCGTCAACATTGGGTAATTAGACAAACCCTGGAAAAAGTATATTTAGATAAAAGCGCAATTACAGAACAATTAATTGTAGATATTCATCGTCCATCCTGTGATGAAGGTGCATTTGATGTTTTTGCTTCCCTATTTGCTAGTAAACCTCAAGGGGAAAAAGTTGATATATTGTTGAAGCAATTAACTTGTCCTTTGCTATTATTATGGGGGGAAGCTGACCCGTGGATGAATGCATCGGAACGTTCAAAACAATTCCGCAAATATTATCCTCAGTTAACCGAGCATTTTCTCAAAGCTGGTCATTGTCCCCATGATGAAGTTCCCAACCAAGTCAATCCACTTTTAAAGGAATGGGTTTTGTTAATGTCGGAAAATTAATTTGATGTTTTCGATATTAGAGTAGAGACGTTCTAATATGGAAATATGGAAATATGGAAATATAGAAAAATATAGACGTTCCACCGGAACGTCTCTACGGTGATGTTAACCAATCAAAAATTTGGTCTAACTCGCTAATTGTCACGAACCCATACTGCCAAAGAATCATTGGTAGTAGATTTGGGGTTTGCTCTGAATGTCGTAATGCCAACAGTAAATTTTTCGTCGGGATTGCTAAATCGGCTTCTAAAAAACGGATAAATTTAACAAAGTTTAGTTTGTACATTATTGTTAACCCTGGTTTCTAGCAAACCTAGAGATTACACATCAAATTTGAGGAATTTGTGAGGATAACAATGTTGCTCAGTTAAGAATTATTTTGATGTAATTTTCTCTATTTAAAGAAATTAACAATCTTCTCCCGATTGTTCGCAAGCACCAATCGAAACCCAAGTACTAGAACCATCTTGCCAATGTTCTTTTTTCCAAATTGGTGCTTGATGTTTTAGCCTATCTATGGCATATTGACAAGCAGCAAATGCTTCCGCACGATGGGGACAACCAACAGCGACTAAAACGCTAATTTCACCGATTTGCAAACGTCCAATTCGGTGATAAATAACTATACGGTTAACATCTGACCATTTTTGGCGAATATCCGCAGCTATCTGGTAAAACACTTGCAAAGCCATTGGTTCATAAGCCTGATATTCTAGACAAATAACCGCTTTTCCGTCGGTTTGATTGCGAACCGTGCCACTCATTACCACCACTGCTCCATTGCTAGGATCATCAGCTTGAGCGTAGATATCTGTCAAAGATAATGGTGCAAAATGAATGGCAAAACTATCGTTAATGTGAGGCTTTGCTAGGGAAGTCAAAGTAGATGTAACATCTGCATTCATTGAGTTTACTGTGGATTGGTTTCGATACTAAAATCTATTTTCCCCTAGAATTAGCATTGATGTGATGCTTCTTAATTTTCGCAGGATAGATTTCATCATTGGAAAATCCAACATGCTTAACCAAAAGTTACGCTATTTTTATATATCAAGTAATTGCAGGTATATTTAACCCACATTCCGCACGTCAACTTGTAGTATACCTAGTAGTACGAAAATTTGGGGTAGGCTTGCGTTTGATTTCAATATAAATACTTGATTTGTTCAATCCAAGCGTTCGTAAAACTACTCAGATTTTGTAATCATTACGTATTACATAATGAAGTGCGAAATGTGGGATTTAAATACGGAATTATTTGTTTGATTAAGTGATATTCCTAGTAATGATGATGCCAAATATGGATGGTTCCACAGCAATTAATGCTATCCACAGAATTAATCCATTAGTACCAGTAATTGCAGTTAGTGGACTTTTAACTAATGAACAATTTCCCATCAGCAAAGAATCGAATCTAACAGCTTTTTTACCCAAACCATATACATCGCAAAAATTATTAGAAATACTACATAAAATGATAAATAATATTAATTAATAATCCGAATAAGTTGAGTGAACTATGGATAAAGTCATTGGGAATGTAATTGATTTTACTCTGTGGAATGAGTTGCTAAGGCAATATGTTGATGAAAAAGGACAGGTTAATTATTTTGCATGGAAACAGGAACAACCGACAATTCTTGCTGATTGGCTTTTGAGTATTGCTCAACCAGATATTAATATCATTCATCCCAGTACTAATATTTCCGAAAAACTAGCTTTTTGGATTAACCTATATAATGCTTTTACCATTACGACAATTTTAGAATACTATCCAATTAAATCTATTCTTCCAAGGATTTTAGGAATTCCCAATTGGTTGGGATTTCTGAGTTTTTTTCAACGTCGAATTTATCTAATTGGTGGCAAATATTATAGTTTATCTGGAATCGAAAATAAGATTCTTCGAGAACAGCTACAAGACTCACGAATTCATTTTGCGATTGTTTGTGCTTCGATTGGTTGTCCTTTATTACGTAATACTGCTTATTTTCCACAACTAGTCCAACAGCAATTAGATGATGATACACGTCGTTTTATCAATAACCCAGAAAAAGTGAGTTACGATGAAAAAAGTAATATTCTCTATTGTAGTAAAATTTTTAAATGGTATCGCTCAGACTTCTTAAAAACCGCACCATCAATACCTGAATATATTCGCTACTACTTAGACAAAGACCTAGCAATTAATCCATCAACATCTGTAAAATATTTAGATTACGACTGGAATCTCAATCAACGAATATCTTCATAAAATTGCTTCAAATAATTAGCATCAACACCAATTCCCCATAAAATTCCAATGTACAAATAAATGGCAGTAGCTTTCCAAACACCCCAATGAGCAACACGGCGATCGCAACTAGTAACGATACGATTAACTAACCGTATTTTACCTCGCTACGATATCCTATCGAACAATAGACAACAATTGCTGTATCAAGAGAAATAGATAATCTGTTTACCCAATCAGACTTATTAAAATCTACTCTTTCTGCATTTTGGAGATGACTAACTGTATATTCTTCTTGAGTTCTGACATCAAGTAAGTGTAGAGGTTCTATTTTTTGATTTGTATTTGTATTTGCTAACCATTCAGCTAACTCTTGAATGCTAATTTGTTGAACTTTAGGAAACTTAAGTTTGATGAGAATATTAATGATTTTAAATAGAATATCTCGCATATTAATTAGAACTATTTCAACTTTTTAGTTCTTATCTTTTACCCAAAGAGCTAAACCACCACCTCTACCCCTAGCAGCGATAAAATCTTCGTTGACTAAAAAGAATGCAAAGAAAGGTAACTTTCCAATTGATGCATCATAAAAATTACTTGCTTGAGTTTTGCTACCGGGAAGTTTGCCATTATACAATCTCAGCTTAGATAGAGTAATTTCCATTTGGTGAAAATCAAAACCTAGAAGATTTTTCTTTTCTATATATTGAGATAATCCTGATAATTTTAGTGACAATAAACCTAATTTAATCTGATTAGTAATTTCTCCTTGATTTTGAGTATCTTCTGAAACGGTAAATGAAATATAAGCTGGAGTGAATTTCGGTATATAGAACCCTTTTCCCAAAATAATTCCACCACGATTCTGTACTTTACGAGTACCCGTTGCAAAACACAATTGCCATTTTCCAACAAGTGATGTCAATGGATATGTTAGTCGTTGTTGTTTTGCTGTTTTTTCTGCTTGAATAAGTGCCTCAACTACTTGATTTACGTCAGGTTTATTTTTTGAGTTTTCTCGATATGCATTTACAGCTTGTGTCAACTCAGTTGTAAAATTACAATTAGATATTGATGTGAAATTAGTAGTCATAGGATTTTAGATTTATTACTTGTACTATAGCTTTATTTATAAATATTGATTGATTAGAGAATATTTTTCAACGTAGTAGATGTGTAAATGTAGCTATGTGTCGGAAGGACTTAGTACTTACCTGTCGGTTCGTGATTTGCCTCTATAAAGTAAAATTTCACATGGGGAATTGACCATTTAATCAATTTAAAACCTACTATTATTAGTATAGATCGAAATTAACTATGCTCAGGAAAATTAACTATGCTCAGGAAAATTTCCTACTTTTGGTTACATCACATACATCCTCGGTTAATTACTTTAATCGCTGTACTTGGTATTGGTGGATTAGGAATTTCTCTACTTATTTTATTTATCGTCGCCAAACTTGCTGAAGAAGTTTTAGAAAAAGAGGCTTTTGTATTTGATAAAACTTTTTTATTGTGGCTACATCAATTTGCCAATCCCACCCTCGATAAGTTAATGTTATTTATTACTCAAATTGGCGACCCAACTACAGTAATAATAGTGGCAGGTGTTACTTTAGCAATTCTTTGGTGGCGAAATTATAGATTAGAAATAATGGTATTTATATTAAATTGTTTGGGTGGATTAATTTTAAATACAGGATTGAAATTATTTTTCTCTAAACCCCGTCCACAACTTTGGAAACAGCTAATTGTTGAAACATCTTATAGTTTCCCTAGCGGTCATGCAATTGGTTCTGTGATTTTATATGGTTTTATTACTTTTTTATTAACAACTTTTTATCCTAAATATTCTCCAATTATTTATACTTTAGCAGTTATTTTAATTGGAGCAATCGGCATAAGTCGGTTATATTTAGGAGTTCACTGGCTCACAGATATAATTGCTGGTTATGGTGTTGGTTTTTTGTGGTTGATGATATGTATTATAATACTCAAACTGCAAAGATTGAAACAAGGAGAGATGACAAGCGGAAGAAGCGCGAGAATATGAGATGGGAAAACCAAGAACGATTATTTTGATATGCGATATACCAGAGGCATTAAGCTCGCGAAATTTCGCCGCTTATCGCAATTATTGGTAGAAAAGTTAAAAGACAACTCATCATCACTGACAAATTGTCTTAATATATATTTTGTAAAATATCTATGAGCGTGGAGGGACTCGAACCCCCGACCTACAGGACCGGAACCTGACGCTCTATCCACTGAGCTACACGCCCTTATCTCATAGACCCAATGATTATAGCAGCTTTTAGGAAAAAGGGTAATACCCAACTTACAAAAACCCTGCTGGGTCAATTGGTGTACCATCTCGACGCACTTCAAAATGCAAGTGAGGACCAGTAGATAACCCTGTGGAACCAACTGCCGCTATTGGCTGCCCTCGTTGTACTGATTGCCCTTCCAATACGTATAATTGGCTACTATGACCGTAGAGAGTGGTAATATTTTTACCGTGACTAATGATGACCGCATTCCCATAACCACCATACCAACCCGCAAATATTACAGTTCCAGAGTCGGCAGCACGGATAACACTACCGTAAGCACCCGCAAAATCCATACCAGTATGAAGTCGGCGATATCCCAGAACAGGGTGCATTCTCCAACCAAAAGGACTGCTGATGGGTGCATCGCTGGGGAATCCAAATATACCAGTACCTTCCAAAAAACGTTTACCAAGGGCTTTAGC
The DNA here is from genome assembly GCF_002289455.1 of Brunnivagina elsteri CCALA 953. GTDB lineage: Bacteria > Cyanobacteriota > Cyanobacteriia > Cyanobacteriales > Nostocaceae > Brunnivagina > Brunnivagina elsteri. The sequence goes on along the minus strand of NZ_NTFS01000011.1, from coordinate 26,540 downwards.
TGCAGTTTCTCTGGCTTTAGCTTCAGTTATTTTTTGCTGAATTAGATTACCTATTGCTTGGGAATCCTGTTGTAATTGATTTTCGGCTGCGGCAAGGGCAATGCGATCGCTATTTAATCTTTGAATTAATTCCCCCTGGGATGTAGACTGGGCTTGATAGTCGGATTTTTGGGCGAGTAGTTGCTGCCGAATCAAGCTAATTTCATTTTTAACTTGCTCGACATTGGTTTTTTGCTGGATAATCTGATTTGCCGCTTCCGTAAGTTTTCCTAATATACTTTGGTCTGCTTGATACACCATCCTTAAGTGTCTGCGGCGACTGAGAAAATCGCTAATACTGCCGCTTTGCAACAATACAGCCCATCCTTGATGATTGGGCGATCGCTGTAAAAATCGTAACCTAGCGGTTGTAGCGTTTTGTCTATCTAGGAAGGAGTTTTCGGCAGTTGCTAATTCAGCTTGGAGTTGCTGGAGACTTTGTGTTGCTAACTGAAGACGGTTTTCGCTGTCTTGAATTTGGGAATTTGTGGTTTGCAGATTTTGTTGGAGGTTGTTGAGTCTGTCTTCAGCAACATTTTGTAAATTGGTCAATTTTGTCCGCTCTTTGACGACTTCTTGATGTTGCTGTTGGAGTTGCTGCTGTTGTTGTTTCAAGGTTTCGACAGGTACAGATTTAACTTCTGCTGTTCGCGATCGCACGGGTTCGGATGCGACAAAAATACAAATAATGCAACTGATGACAAAAACAAATCCTAAAAAAAATTGCTTCTTTTTCAAATAAACGGCTCTCATGCTGTTAGACTCACCACAGCTAGACACTGCAAACGACAAAAGTATTATTCCCAAAAAAAACCGTTCGCTACCATCAGTTCGCAATTTAGTCAATTGTTTGTCAGATACTAACGCCAAAATTCGCCTATGTCAGCATTGATTGCATATATCATCACCCTTGTGAGGTCGTAATGAGTGGCGGCAGAAGTATTCTTTTAATTGGATTAGTGATACCCGGTTTAATCGTCATGGGTTCATCACTTTATTCGTTCGACATAGATTATAACGCTTTAGAAAGAACCGAAGACTACATTGCTCGGCTTGCACGTAACGGAGAAGGCACTACACGGCAGTTAGATTTAGCTTATCATCGCAGTTTAGCACATCGGGTAAATGCCTTCACCGACGGGACTTGGGGATTTATTGGAGCTGCGATCGCGGCTATTGGAATTCACGGGGTTGCCACAATGAAGGAAGAAGATTTTGGCTTTAAGCAAGATAAAAAAAGAAGCAGCAATTAAATATTAATTACTGCATTATGTCAAGTACATTAGCACAACACTTTTTTTACTTCTTCTTTGCGTCTCTGCGTCTCTGCGCGAGTTCAATTCAGGTTCTATAAGCGGCATGATATTATCGAAAAAGTTGCTAGAGACGCGAGAAACAAGCGCGTCTCCACATCTTATTTATTCAGAGCTTGTCTTAATTCTTTAAGAACACTACCAATTGCGACAAATTCTTCATTCTTAGCCAGTTCTCGGAGAGTTTCCGGGCTACTTTCGAGAATAATTTGGTTGTAAGCATTAATAGAAGCATTCAACTGACTAATATTAACATCTGCTTTTTCCCCACCCTGAGCAATCTTAGAAACTGCCAAACCTTTATTGCTAGCTACCAGTGGTGACACTTCTAATTGAGCAACAGCAACACCTGACGTAGCACTTACTTTGGAACCGAACATTGCAGTTAAGGATTTAATTAGAGCCTGTGCTAAAGCTGGGGAAACTCTCACATTCACGAGAGCAGTCTGTACTTGAGTTGCTGGTGTATTCGCACTAGTACCACCCCTGAGAATAATAATAATGATATTTAGGGGCGAATTAATCGGGGCTTGACGGGCAATTATCCCTCTGGCAATATTATTTACCTGAAGCTGAATTCCTGGTGGAGCGATAATTATACCGTTTCTACCAACCGACAGATTAGAACCTGGTACAATTGGAGTTCCGATAAAACTACCAGAACCCGTACCAGTTCCTTTGGCTGCTCCAGAACCTGCAAATACTGGTGCAGTAGCTACCAAACCAGATAATAACACCGTCATCAGACCAAAACCTAGGGTCAGTTTTTGTTTGTTCATTACTTATGCCTCAAATATAATTCTCAGAAAACTGACAACTTAGAACTTAGAACTGGAAACTATAACCACTACTCAAAGAGAAACCAATCCCATTATCAAAAGTATTAGTTAAATCGGTGAAAACAGCATTGATGACCACAGGAATTGTTTTGAAAGGAGCCAAAGAAGCACCCGCATTTAAGGTATTTCCAGTCCAACTAGTAACTATAGAGGCTTCAGGGATAACTCGTAAACCTAAGCTGCCGAAGACATTAACAACGTTTTGCTGATTAGTTCTGATATCACCTTCACTGCGGAAATTACCACTACCGACACCCAAAGACACAGTTAAAGGTAGTTTGTTATTGGCATTTGGTTGAAGTTCAAAAGCTTTAGTAACTACCCCATAGATAGAGTCTTTCGCATTGGTATTGGCATCTCCCCATTTAATTGCGTTAGACCAACCAAGTGCGATCGCAGCACCATCTTCAAAAGACTTATGAATTTTCAGACCAATTTGTCCGCTATCACCAAAGTCTTGGGTGCCAATACTGGTAATATCTGCGCTGACTTCTATCCCTACTGATTTAATTGGGTCTCCAGCACCAACACCAATAGACAAAGAGCCATCGCTTCTACCTTTATCTAGGGGTACATATAACCCAGCACCAACATAAGCTTGTCCTTGACTCGCTCCATAAGCTGTAGGAGTACCAGCACTAGAACCAGGAGCAGATTTTCGAGATGCTGCTTCTGTAACAATAGGATCGATTAAAAGGTCTTGACGTAATTTGTTAATATCACCAAAAGTATCACCAGTAACTTCAGTAGAAGTAACTTGTGATACTATCTGAGGTTCTCTGTCCAGAGTAATTGTGCTACTTTCCTCGGTCAGTAATTCTTCAGTTTTAGAAGCAAAATCAGAATTTTCTGCTGTTAAGCTATAAGCAGCAGAGGAACCAAAAAAAATAACGGTGGAAAATAACAGGCTAGCTGCTATGGTTACTCTCAAGCCAAAGTAAATTTGCAGCAAATTATTCACCTTACAGCTTTCAAATGTTTTTTATAGTCACTGTATAATTTATTAGTGTTCATTTGAGTGACTGGAGTCAGCTTATCAGTGCTTTTATGCAAAGATATGTATTGACATAAACTTATTAGTAATCCTGATATTATTGTTTCTTTCTTCAGCCTTTTATTCAGGTAGAATATGAAAAAAGACTTTGCAAAATAAGAATAAAAGTATTGATATAAATGCCTAATATTATGATATCTTTATATTTTAATTATGATTTCTTTATCTTTAATAAAACTTTTGATTCATTATTTGATGAAAATGAATTATGCTTCACCTGAAACCTGATATTTCAATATGGTTCAGTTAACCAGAATTTACGCAACTGGCACATCAACTTTTTGATACAAGAGTTAATGAATTGTAGAGAGTATTTGACAAAGGATTTGCACATCGACATCAAAGCACGGGATGGAAGTAAGTAAGTAAGTAAGTAAGTAAGTAAATACTGCTAGAATTACAGCCTTTTATAACACTCGCATAATCACTGGCTATTTCTTATACAAGCAAAACAATAATATATTGTCCTATATTGCGACTTAACAAGTTATAACAAAAGTAGCTAGGAAATAAAAAATAATCAATTAGTTAAAATTTTGTGTGGTTACAAATGTTGGATAAATTGTTTAATAAAGCCAATATGACATTGTTGTTCATAGTAGGATTAATATTTATCGGTTTTGGAGATAGTTTTTTGCCAAAACCCTTGAGTACAGCTAGTTTCCAAACTAGAACATCTATCAATAGTTTTGTCATTGGGATGTTTCCTGCTTGGCAACCAAAAACTGACCCCTACAAGCGAACTAATGATGCAGTTGAGGGGGTAAAATAGGGGAATGGATAAATAAAAAAATTCTCCTTCTAGGATATTGCCAAAAGGAGAGGATAGTAAAATTATGTAGGTCGGCTTAATTAATGCAAACCTTTCGATACACTAGTACAGCACGGCGCAAGTAAACCGACTATTGTGAAGACCAAACCCGCCAGAGGTGATAAACTATCTGATAGCGAAAGTCCTCTAAAGAGGACTAAATTCGAGTCCTAAAAGGCATATTTACGCCAAGCTGTACTAGGATTTTTTCAACCAGCTAAACATAGCTCGCAAATCTTTACCGACTTCCTCAATTGGATGTTCAGCTTCTTGACGACGCATTGCCGTAAACCCAGCTTTTCCAGATTGGTTTTCCAAAACGAATTCCCGTGCAAACTGCCCAGACTGAATTTCCGAGAGAACTTTTTTCATCTCGGCTTTAGTTTGGTCAGTGACAATACGGGGACCACGAGTATAATCACCGTATTCGGCAGTGTTGGAAATACTATCACGCATAGTTGCCAAACCACCTTCAACAACCAAGTCAACAATTAACTTGACTTCATGCAGACACTCAAAATATGCCAATTCAGGTTGATAACCAGCTTCGACTAAAGTTTCAAAACCTGCTTTGATTAAAGCACTCAAACCACCGCAAAGTACAGCTTGTTCACCAAACAAATCAGTTTCGGTTTCCTCACGGAATGTGGTTTCCAAAACTCCAGCACGGGTTCCACCAATACCCTTTGCATATGCCATTGCTTTGTCTCGTGCTTGTCCACTGGCATTTTGATAAACAGCAAACAATGCGGGTACACCTTGTCCCTGTTCGTAGGTACGACGTACCAAATGTCCAGGTCCTTTAGGTGCTACCATGACCACATCAACATTTGCTGGTGGCACAACTTGCCCAAAGTGAATATTGAATCCGTGGGCAAAAGCTAACACATTACCTTCTTGAAGATTGGGTTCAATCTCTTCTTTATAGACAGTTCTTTGAACTTCATCAGGCAGCAAAATCATAATGAAATCTGCTAATGAAGAGGCATCTGCAACGCTTTTGACGGTTAAACCTGCCGCTTCAGCTTTTACTGCTGACTTACTACCCGGATATAACCCGACAATTACATTCATGCCACTATCTTTAAGGTTAAGCGCATGGGCATGACCCTGCGAACCATAACCAATAATCGCGATCGTCTTTCCAGCTAAAAGGTCTAAATTTGCATCTGTATCATAATACATCCGAGCCATAAGTCGCGTCTCCAGTCAGCAAGCACCTGTTTTACTCAGGCTTTTGATTCTACCGCAAAATAGTACCCTTACTATTTTTTTTCATCTACTTGCTTTTTCCTAGTGTCTACTTATTACTGGCTTCACTTATTAGTTTTGGTATAATTTGCAAATCATCTACTTGCTTTGCGTTCGCGAACGGTCGGTTTATAGCATCTGCAAATAGTGCTTCGTATTCTGCGATCGCATCCTCGAATGAATATTTCTCTACAGCAAATTTTCTGCCTTTTTTGCCTAATTCCACCGCTTTAGCTGGATTTTTGTATAAATCCAAAATTGCTGCTGCCAGTAATTTGGGTGATTCTGGTGCAACCACAATCCCACCACCACTGTGACGAACTGCTTTTGCGGCTGTTCCGGTACTGGGTACTGATGCAATTATCGGACAACCACTGGCTAATAATAAGGGAATTTTGGAAGGCATATTAAAGCAAACAACGTTGCATTTTTGCAAAACCAATCCCAAATCTGCTGCTGCCAACATTTGTGGTAATTTTTCCCGTGGTTGCAAGGGTAACAACAACACATTATTCGTATTGTATTTACGACAGCACTTTCTCAACTCCTCCAATGCCTTAGTTTCACCAACGATCGCAAACACAATTTCGGGAATATCTCTTAATAATGCCGCAGATGCGATCGCAGTTTCTAAACCCTGTGTCAGAGCAATATTTCCTGAATAAAGCACCACAAATTTATCTTCTAATTTAGACTCTATCCGAAAGGGGTTATTTAACTTTGGCAAAGGACGAATAAAGTCAACATTCACCCAATTCGATATCAGCGCAATTTTACTTGCATCGACACCTTTTTTAACTAATTTATCAATGAAACAATCCGCAATTACACTAATAGAATGGGCATTTTTATAAGCAAACTTCTCTAATTCTAACAAAGCGCGAATCATCAACTTATTCTGAATTAATCCCACATTCTCCGCCGCTTCCGTCAAAATATCTTGTACATTCAGTACTACCGGACAACCATAGAACCGACCCAGAAAAAATGCAGGCAGGGTGACAAATAATGGGGGTATAGTGACAAAAATTACATCAGGTCGCCATCCATTCAAAGCTTGCGGTAAACTGCTAAATACAAAGCTCAATTCCAGCAACAACCGATCCACTAAATTCGGCTTTGACTTAATCCGCAAAAAACAACGCTGAATCGTTACACCATTTCTTTGCTCTGTAACATACCATTTATTCCTATATCCCTCGTAAACTTCCCGTTCTGGATAATTTGGCATCCCCGTAATTACCCTGACTTGATGACCTTGCTCAACTAGCCCTTCTGCCAATTCAGTCATCAAGGGAGCAATCCCAATTGGCTCCGGATAGTAGTTGTAGGAATAAATGAGAATGTGCATTTTCGCGATTTGTTAATTTGGTTCAGTCTGCTAGAAAGCCTTGACTTTCATGCACTTTAGTCAATCATTAGATTTTCCCCGTGGAAGAGAATAAGAATAAATTAAAAGTTTTAAATGCTATGAATGTATGCTGTAAATGGGTTCTCAATGATTGCAAAGTCTTATGCCAGTGCGATTTGTAAAGGTAGAAAAACTAATTTTATTTACCCAAGCGGTAAAGCTGCAAGTCCTGAGACTAACGTAGCATTTAAAACAAATAGAGACAATGTATTAGTACGTAAGAATATACGTGTTTTTCAGAGTTTTAATCAGAATAAATACTTATAAACTCTCCTGATGTGATACCCTTCTACCAGAAATCCGGGGTTTTGGTCATTCTCATGTGTCTAAATGGCATTAAATAAATCATTGAATCGCAACTTCATTACTGTATAGTCAAGTAGTAGTAAAAAGCAAACACCCCAATGGAAGAAATTTAAATAAAGATGCAGTTGCAATTAGACTGGTATTCTTATTTGTATTGCGAGCTTTTCTTCTTGTGGTTTAGGAAACCTCTGTCTTTAACAAACGTCGTGGTAATTATGTGTCGTTTGTCAAGGGTCATCCGCTAACAGGATTTTGGATACATTCGCTGTCGCTCAGTACAAGAAGAAGGATGTTGGATTGACTTCGCTGTCATTTATTATTGGTTAATTGGTATTCCCCCATGCCCAATTACACAATAAATACACCAAAAAAGTCCAAGATTTGGGTAATATATAGGAGCTATATTTTCTGTGTTTTGCGATATGCCCTTGGCATTAAGCTTCGCTTATCGCAGTAAATAAAGCACCGATAGCGCGTTACCCAAAGGAATCAATCATGTTGGCTTTAAAAATCGTTGTATATGTAGTTGTTGCCTCATTTGTCCTGCTGTTTGTCTTCGGATTCTTGTCGAATGACCCTGCTCGTAACCCTGGTCGTCGGGATTTCGAGTAATTCCTAGAACAATTGTCCCCTAAGAAAAGGGAGGCGGGAGATATAAGATACCCACTTTAAAATATGGTAGTGCGAAGATGCGCCGCAGGAAGTTGAAGCTGGGAAACTCTACCAACATTTGCCGGAATCGGAAACTTTTCCAGGCAATGTCCTCGCCTACGGCACTGCCTTAATAATTAGGCATACTAATTAGGCGGTTTGCCACAAGCTAGGCAAAACTACAAGTCGGAAGTTCAAATGCAGGTCATTATGCTTCCGACTTTGGATTCGGCTATCTATACGCTTAGTTCTGTTGCAATATGCTCCATCAAATTCCCCCACCCTCGAACCCTACTGTTAGTGAAGTTTCACAAGCTGAAAAATCAGTATCTGAAAAACCCGAATCTGGAAATTCTTCTGAAAGTCATCTCTCTAGCTTGCCGACTCAATCGCCAGACCAATCTCAACTTGCCGCTCCCCTCAAAGGGAGTGTGGCAAATCCTAGCCGAAATCAAACAAAATCCTCAGTAGTAAACGCCGAAGTCAGCACAAAAAAAATACCTTCGAGGGTCAAGCAATCTACTGAAGTCTTAGCTAAACCAACTCAACCGGAAAAGTTTCCACCTGAGTTTACACCTGAGATTGTTAATCAAAATGCAGCAGCGCTAGGGGAAGCGCTATCGATTGGTTATTCGGTAGAGCAAAATAATAATGATACTAATATTAGTAAAACAAATGTTACTTTTGCAACAGTACCACCGGAAATTATTACTCAAACCCTGACAAAAAGCCGGAGTTTATCCCAGCCAAAAGCAGAGGTATTGGTGCAAAAGTTGGCTCAATCACAGAAGCGAACCAATGTCAAGAGTAATTCTGGTAATTCTGTTGGTGGTAATTCTAATCAACTTAATTCTGGTACTTTCCCATCAACCCAGCAACCTTTAAAAGTTGATTTTTACAGCCAAGAACAGCAAAATTTCCCTTCAACGATTGAATTTAAATCACGAGAACTTGAGCAAAGCACACCATCCAATCCACCAGCAAATCCATCAAATCCCACTACACAACCAGGACAAACTAAGTCACCACAACAAACAAGAAGGGTTGTAGAAGTAATTTCCGATCGCCAGGAATATGACGAAAAACGACGGGTAGTCACAGCAGAGGGTAATGTTGTTGTCAGGTTTGATGGTGCGGTTGTTGATGCCGATCGCTTGCAGGTCAATTTGGATAACTTGATTGCTGTGGGTGATGGTAATGTCGCTTTAACAAGAGGCGATCAGGTATTACGGGGACAAAAATTTACATATAATTTTATTCAAGATAACGGTGAACTCGAAGCTGGTAGTGGGGAAATATTTATTCCCTCGGCTGGTACTGATTTAGGATTTGCCCAACCAGGAACACCAAGTGCAACAGTTGGAGTCCAAAGTCAACCATTGAGCGATCGCATTCGCCAAAACCAACCTTTAACTGGTGTTAGCAGTTCGGGGGGTGTGGATATCAATGTTGGTGGTAGGGCAGACGCACGCAACATTGCCACTCCCAAAGAAGGTGGACAGGTACGACGAGTTAGATTTGAAGCCGCACATATTGATTTTTTCCCCCGTGGATGGCAAGCACGGGATGTTCGTTTGACAAATGACCCATTTTCCCCTCCAGAATTACAAATCCGCGCTGATAAAGTGACGCTAACGCGAGTTTCTCCTTTGGAAGATAGACTCAGAACCCAAGGACAGCGTTTAGTATTTGACCAAAGGACAACAATACCCATTCCTAAAAACCAACAAATTATCGACCGTAGAGAACGAGACCCAAATCCATTTCCGACGATTGGTTTTGATGGTGACAAACGCGGTGGTATATTCATTGAGCGTGGGTTTGAGCCAATCAGTACTGAGAATGCAAGGTTAAGTATTACACCTCAGCTTTTTGCTCAAAAAGCCGTAACTGGAAGCGGTAATTTTGCGTCTTGGTTCGGTTTGAAGTCACGGGTTAATGCTGTTCTCAGTCCAAAAAGTCGTGTGGAAGGGAATGCAATTTTTGATAGCCTAGATTTGAGTCAAATTGAAGATTCCTTGCGGGCAAGTTTGCGGTATCAACAGACATTAGGAGATAAGAATCCCCATTTGTTGAATTTAGAATATAGCTATCGCGATCGCCTTTACAATGGAACGTTAGGATTCCAGCGAGTTCAAAGTAGTTTGGGTGGGGTTTTGCTGTCTCCGGTTATACCTTTGGGTAAGAGCGGTTTGAATCTTTCTTATCAAGTTGGTGCCCAATATATCAATGCGAATACTGACCGTTTAGATTTACTGAATACGAGTCGCGATAATGACCGGATTTCTTTAGGTCGTTTGCAAGCGAATATGAAACTCTTTGGTGGTGTTCCTTTGTGGACTGGAAAAGGGCTACCAGCTACACGAAATGAAGGATTAAGGTATACACCGAATCCAGTTGTGCCTTATTTGAGTACTTACGGAGAACTAAACGGGACGACAAGTTATTATACAAATGGGGGCAATCAGAATACCTTATTTGCCACGGTTGGTTTGCAGGGACAAATTGGTCATTTTTCTAAGCCTTTTTTGGATTATACGGGTTTTAATATTAGTTATTCTCAGGGGTTGAATAGCGGTTTATCGCCATTTTTATTCGATCGCTCTGTTGACAATAAAATTCTGAATTTGGGCTTGATACAGCAGCTCTATGGACCATTTAGATTGGGATTTCAAACGTCGTTAAACCTGGATAATGGTGATAGTTTGAGTACTGAGTATTCGTTAGAATATAGTCGTCGTACTTACGGGATAACGTTACGATACAATCCTGTGCAGCAATTAGGTGGTATTAGTTTCCGTATCAGTGACTTTAATTGGAGTGGAGGAACCGATCCATTTAGCGATCGCAGTGAGGTTCGTCAATCGGTTGGTGGTGTGGAACAGAGGTAGAATCTAAATTCTGAATCCTGAATCCTGAATTATTTAACCACATCAACAAATTATTTTGCAATTTTGTAACATTGGTATATATTCAAGAAACGATAAACCGCTATCCTATTTGTATTTAATTATATTTAACTGGTGTATATACATTTATCTGTATATATGAACTGCTTGATGCGTGAGTGGCTGAAGATGAAATATTGGAGAGAGTTAGTAGCAGTCTGCGGGTTGTTACTTTATAGTTGTTTGTTTGTTTTTTTTGGTGTGAATTGTGCAGTTGCAAGTCAGTTAGAGATACAAGAAATTGAATTTAAACCAGTTGTTGAAAATATTGCGATCGCGGATACAAAATTTATCGAGATAAAGGAAGATTTACGACGATATCAAAAGTTAATTAAAGATAGTCGGAAGTTGGAGGGGTTATTTAATCTTTATCAATATCAAGATGAAGAGAGAGGGGGAGTTTTTATGGAAATTAAACCGGAACAACTCAACCAAAGTTATATTGCGACTGCGACTTTGGAATCTGGTATTGGTGAAAGTGGGATTTATAGTGGACTTCCTTTACAAGATTTTTTGTTTTACTTTCAACCTGTTAAAAATCGCTTGCAATTTGTTGTTAAGAATGTCAAATTCCGTACAGATAATAATGCTCCGGAAATGCTTTCTATCAAGCGTTCATTTAGCGATTCTGTACTGTACTCACTGGAAATCATTGGTGTTGAACCCCATAATAAAAGTATTTTGGTGAATTTAGATGAATTATTAATGCAGGATTTTCCAGGGTTAACTTTGTTGCTGAAAGATTCGCTTCATGCTGATTATCAATTAGATGCTAATAAGTCGTATTTGAGTAATATTAATAGTTTCCCTTTGAATGTTGAAATTGACTCAAATTATGGTTTTTCTGCTCAAGAAGGTGCAACTTTTTTGGAGACTTTACCTGATAGTCGAGCGATAAGTTTAGCGGTACATTATAGTTTTTCACAATTACCAGAACAGAAATTAAAAAACAACAATTATATTCCCAGACTTGCAGATGACAGAGTTGGATATTTTATTACTGCATTTCAGGATTTTTCGAGTCAAAACAAAGATGATATTTTTGTGCGTTATATAAATCGCTGGAATTTGCAACCAGTAAATCCTGAATTAGTGATATCTCCACCTAAAAAACAGATTATTTTCTGGATTGAAAATGCTGTTCCTTTAGAATATCGAGATGGGATTCGAGAAGGTATTTTGATGTGGAATCAAGCATTTGCTAAAGCTGGATTTGAGAATGCGATCGCAGTTCGACAAATGCCTGATAATGCTGATTGGCATCCCGCAGATGTACGCTACAATACGATTCGCTGGTTTAATTCCCTTGATGCTGGATTTGCACGGGCACTAACAAGGGTTAATCCACTGACGGGGGAAATATTAGATGCTGATATTATTATTGATGCGGGAATGGTACGTTCGGTTGAATCGGAATATCGTGCTTTAATTAGGGGAAATTCTATTGCTTTGAAGGAGGATTCTTTAGATAATCCAAATTATTCTTGCCAAGAAAATACAAAGCAAAGGTTTTTAAAAACCAATTTCAAAACTTATTTGAAAACTAATAATTCTTTGAATAATGACTCTTGCTATGGTGCAGATTTATCATTTCAAGCTGCGATGGGAGCATTATCTTTATCGCTTCTAGAAGATGGGAAACCAAGTAATCATGATACTCATAAATACATCCATGAATACTTATGCTATCTTGTCGCTCACGAAGTTGGACATGCTTTAGGTTTGCGTCATAACTTCCACGGTAGCACAATGTTAACACCGCAGGAATTAAATAATCCAGAAATTACCCATACAAAAGGATTGGTAGGTTCGATTATGGATTATTTACCCGTAAATATTGCACCACAGGGAATACAGCAAGGTGATTATTTTCCCACAATTATTGGTCCTTATGACGAATGGGCAATTACTTATGGTTATAAATACGGTTATAAGCAAAATTCCCCCCATCATTCCATCAATCCCACTGAAGAAAAGAATTTTTTAGAGGAAATTGCGATCGCATCTCCAGAACCAGAATTATCTTACGCAACAGATGAGGATATCCGGGATATTAACCCGTTAGCGAATGTTTGGGATATGAGTAGTGATGTCTTGCTTTACTCGCAATGGCAGTTAGATAATGCTCGATTAATGTGGGAAAGGTTAGATAAAAGCTATCCTTTGCAGGGTGACAGTTATGGTAATTTGCGCGTACTATTTAATAGGATTTTTCGATATTACGATCGCAATGCATTTCTACTAGTAAAGTATATTGGTGGGCAGTCTTTTACACGCAATCACACTAGTGAAAATACTCAATATAGTTTTGTTCCAGTTTCCCAATTAGAGCAAGAAACAGCTTTATCGAAATTGGTTGATTATGTTTTTGCGGAAGATGCATTTAATTTTTCACCACAATTACTCAATCAATTAGCACCATCCAGATGGCAGCATTGGGGAAATTATATACCCATTTCTCGACTTGATTATCCCATACATGAGCGTATCTTTGAAATGCAAAGCCAAATATTGCGATCGCTTTTTGCGGGGGAACGTTTGAGTCGGTTACTGGATATTGAATTGAAGACGACACTTGATAATGCTTTGACTATTCCCCAACTCTTTAATACTCTACAAAGTGGTATTTGGAGTGAAGTTTTCATTGCTAAGAAGGAGAAACCCCAATCAATTTCTAGTATTCGTCGTGCAATTCAACGTGAATATCTAGATATTTTACTAGAAATGGTTCTGCGAAAAGTGGAAGTTCCTGAAGATGGACGTACAATTGCCTGGTATGAACTACGTCAACTAAAAAAAGCAATTTATAGTACTTTGAGAAAGTCTAAAAATCTCGATTTATATACTCTCGCACATTTAGAAGAAAGCAATTCCCGGATTATCAAAGCACTAAATGCTGAATTACAATCAGATTAGTTATACTCAAAACGGATAGAATATAAACCTTTGTCATGCTGACGAAGGTACGTTCCACGTTCCCGCAGGGTAGCATCTAAAATGTAATTTACTTAAATAATAGATTTTGAAAAAACTGAACAACCTTAACAAATACTTCCTCTAACCACAGTAACGAACTATCCAACCATTCGAGAATAATTTCCAATGGATGCTTATCATAGCTGACAGTGCTAGCTTGAATTTCAATAAAATCAGCTTGTTCCTGATTTGGAATTCCTTTACTCTCACTTTCATACTCAAGACTATCAACTGGAGAAACAGTTAATTCCCGAGATTTATCTTGCGTTAAGTTTCCCTTCTCACTAAAAGCGTATCGTGATAAAGTTTGACTTGATTTTTTGGTAGTAGCTAAATTTCCCCCTGTTTGATATTGATTTAAGAGCTTCTGTTTTTTGACTTTGCCAGGTAAACCTAGATTTTCAGTTTGATTATCTATTTGATATTCTTCATCACTTTCAAAAATGATATCTTCTGCAAATAAATCATCAAACGTCAACCAAGGATCATTAATCTGATTTTCTCTAATTATTCCTTTGTTTCTTCGATAACCAGGTAAAGTCTTTAATTTTCGACTTTGATGAAAACTCCCTGCTGATGTTTGATGGTTAGATAATTTATTTCCAAAATTACTATCGAATCCAGTCGAGTCATAAAAAAAGTAATTTATCGCTTTCCTGATTAAATTTTTTATTCTTAAATCTCGATTTTTTCGCTCTTGATTATCCAAATCATACACATCTAAATTTGCATTTTGAGTTGAGGTAATTTCCTTACCGTAGAGAAATACCTGAAAATTACTTTGAATAACTGCGATTAACTTCAAACTTTGATTTTTCACCTTTAAAGCAGCACGAGAAATAGGAACTAAAGCCTTAAATTCTAAATTCGCCACAGTCGCATCTATTAACTCTAAAGAAACTAGTTTACTTTCATGATTAGAAGCTGTAATTTCACTTCTAACTTCTGCTACTTCCCTCAAACTTCCCCTATTACCAGCAGTTATCTTTTTTAATAAACGATCAATTTCTGGGAATAAATTGAGATTTTCATCTGCCTTTCCAACCCGATTATGACTGACTTGCCAAGAATGCGAATATTCAGCAACTTCATTAATAATCTTATCCTGCAATCGCACTTGTTGTTGCGGAGTTAAAATATCCAAAATTTCATTATTCTCAGCAACAAGAACTAATCTGCGACTTTCCAAACTCGTTGCGATTCCCGTAACTGAAATTTCGCGAATATTCTGAATTTTACTTAATTTATCTAACCCTATTTGTCGAGAAGGCAAATTCTTAACAGTTTCCAACACCCTAATAATTGCCATATCCGAATTAAGACTATATTCTGTATCATCAACATTACCATCCAAAAAAGACTGGTTGCTCGGCTGACTTCCTGAAAATTGCTTACCCGAAGATTCCACAGCTTTTTGAATGAGAACAAATACCGGATAAATAATTGCTTGTACAGACCAACTTGCCGTAACTTTCACCTGTCGCAAAGTTCGTCCAACGCGATCGCTCAATTTTTGCGATCGACGATGAAGGAAATTGAACAATCTACTTTGATAACGTCCAGAGGCAAAAGGCATAATGGATTTTAGATTTTAGATGTTGAATTAATCTAGCTTTTCGAGTATCAAACAATACAATGTAGATTGAAACTAGCTTTTCCGTAATCGCAATATTAGCAGTAAAAGCTTATAGGATAGGACTTTGGCTTCTTTTTTTATCTACCATGCTAACGAAACTACAATCAACTTAAATAAACACACGGTACACTGTCATTGATGAATTTGGATTTAGTCAGAGCCATTCACCCAACAATCATGCCTAGTAACGAAAATATATTAGCTGAAATATGACATCTTTCGTATCTACACCCAATACTAAATCTATAATCGCAGCAATCGAGCAACTGCGATCGCACTGCCAAGTCGATATCCAAAATACTTGGCGATATTCTGAAGTTGATTTCCCCCCCGACGAAGTTTTTGCTTCAGATATATCAACTTGGGAATTGGCTATTCTCAACGAAAAAGCACATATACCCAGAGACAAAGGACGTAAGGTATTATGGCTAGCACAAACTATTGTAGTATCTAAAAATCTACATTCCTGTTACCCATTACAAGATTTATCATTACGATTAGCCCTTATATGGTGGGCAGATACAGCACAGGTATATGTAAATGGTAAACTTGCAGCAGCCGGAGATTTATTCGATTTTTCCCCACGGGTACTACTTTCCCATGCTGTAACCCCCGGAAACAAATTTACTGTTGCAGTGCGGTTAATAACTCCAGCACATGACAATGGAGCATTAATGCGATCGCATCTTCTCTACGAAAACACCAATAATAATTCCCTCGATGCTGGATTTATTGCTGATGAGATTGCTGTAATTCAAAAGTATCTAGAGACTTTTGCTCCTGAAAATTTGCCGATTTTAGCCTCCTCTGTAGAAGAGATAACCAACCACACAACCACAGAAAATCCAGAATTATTCAAAAAAGTATTAGCAAACCTCTCTAAAATCCCACAGAATTGGGAAAATACCAAAATCTTCCTATTAGGACATGCACATCTCGATATGGCATGGTTATGGCAAGTCGAGGAAACTTGGAAAGCAGCACAAAACACCTTTGAATCAGTCTTAAACCTCCAAGAAGACTTCCCCGAATTAACTTTCTGCCATTCCACACCAGCTTTATATGAATGGATTGAAAAAAATCGTCCCGACTTATTCACAAAAATTCAAGCCAAAGTCAAAACCGGAAAATGGGAAGTTCTCGGTGGTTTCTGGATCGAACCCGATTTAAATTTAATTTCCGGGGAATCCATCGTCAGACAATTACTTTATGGACAACGCTATACCCAAGAAAAATTCGGTATAATTTCACCTATTATTTGGGTTCCCGATACCTTTGGTTTCTGTTGGACTTTACCCCAATTAATGCAGCAAGCTGGAATCGAATACTTTGTCACCCAAAAACTACGTTGGAATGACACAAATAAATTTCCCCACGGTGCTTTTTGGTGGCAATCTCCCGATGGTAGTCAAATATTTAGTTACATGTCAGCACTCATTGGTGAAGGTATTGACCCCTTGAAAATGGCTGCATATGCCTGCGAATGGCAAACCCAAACCCATATTCCCGATGCACTTTGGCTTCCCGGAGTCGGCGACCACGGCGGTGGACCTACTCGTGATATGCTAGAAATAGCCCAACGTTGGCAAAAATCTCAGTTTTTCCCAGAATTAGAATTTACTACCGCAGAAAATTATTTACGTCATATTCAAAAAATTGGGGAATGGGTAATTGAGAAACAGGAAGAAACAGAAATCGAAGAATTAAATAATCTTTCATCTCCCCCTTCTCCTTCGTACAGACGACCCGGTGGGTCGTCTCTCCCATCTTCCCCATCTTCCCAATTCCCAACCTGGAACGACGAACTTTACCTCGAATTCCATCGCGGTTGCTTTACTACCCACGGCGAACAAAAAAGCTTGAACCGTAAATGCGAAAACCTTTTGTATGAGGCGGAATTATTCGCAACTTGGGCAAAAATCGCCTCTAATCTAGAATATCCCCACTCAGAACTCGAAAAATGCTGGAAAAAACTCTTATTTAACCAATTCCACGATATTCTACCCGGTTCCTCCATCACAGAAGTCTATACCGACACATTACCAGAATGGCAGGAAATCCAAACCATTGGAACCCGAATTTTACAAGACTCATTAAATGCGATTATCCCGAAGCGACTCCCAAAACCTCCCCATCCCGACGCAAAACCGATTTTCATCTTCAATTCCCTCAACTGGCAACGCTCCCAAGTCGTCATCATCGACTTACCTAATCAAACCACTAACCCTTGTATCTTTACCACTGATGGAAAAATCATACCTTCCCAAATCAGTAAACCCTCAAAACTCCTATTCCTAGCGGAAAACATTCCAGCAATTGGGTATAAAATATTTTGGCTCTGCTTGAATAATTCAGAAAATCCCAATAGGGTAGCCCAAGATAACGATAGCATTTTATTTTCAAAAAATCAAATAACATTAACTCCCGAAAAAATTGCCATAGAGAACGAATTTTTGCGAGTAATTGTAGACGAGAAAACAGGAGATTTAACTAGCATATTTGACCTAATTAATAACAAAGAAATCCTCAACGGAAAGGGAAATCAACTCCAAGCATTTACAGATAGTGGTCAATATTGGGATGCATGGAACATCGATCCAAACTACGCTCAACATCCCCTTCCCTTCTCAGAACTAAAATCAATCGAATTCCTAGAGCAAGGGCAAATTCAAACCAGCCTGCGAGTGATTCGGCAAATAGAGCGATCGCAATTCCAACAAGATTACATCCTGGTAACAAATTCCCCCCTCCTGAAAATCGTCACCAAAGTAGACTGGCAAGAACGTCACATCATAGTCAAAGCAGCCTTTCCCCTAACGATAGAATCCGGCTTTGCCACCTACGAAATTCCCTGTGGAGCCATTCCTCGTACCACCAAACCCCAAACCCCAGAAGAAAAAGCGAAATGGGAAGTACCAGCATTAAGATGGGCAGATTTAACTCAAAATGGGGAATGGGAAAATGGGAAAGAAAATAACCACCAAAAATATGGTGTTAGCTTACTCAACGACTGTAAATACGGCTATGACGCAACACCAAACCAACTGCGATTAACATTACTGCGAGGAACAGAATACCCCGATTCCGAAGCCGATAAAGGTATCCACGAATTTACTTACGCCCTATATCCCCACGCAGGTAGCTGGGAAGAAGCGCAAACAGTAAGACGAGGATATGAATTAAACCTGCCCCTACAGGTATTAAATTGTGAAAATTGGGAAAATACCGAGAAAAATTCCAAACAATCACAACCAGATGGGAATATTGCGATCGCAATAAACAGTATCGAAAAACCCAACCCCATCCAAGACAGCTTTAGTTTATTAAACCTATCCGCCGAAAACGTGATATTAATGGCATTCAAACCAGCCGAAGACGACCCAGAAGCCATCATTATACGATGTTATGAATGTCAGGGCAAAACCGCCGAAATGCACCTTCACAGTGATTTCGGTTACACCTTAGAAACACAAGTAGATTTACTTGAACGCCCTATTCCCACACCTTCATTCTCATCTAATCAACAAAACTTCACAATTCAGCCTTGGAAAGTCGTTAGTTTTAAGATGAGAAGGCATAAGGGATAGGACATTGGGAATTGGGAATTGGGAATTGGGAATTACCCCAATTCCTAATATTTAATCTTCATGGTCATCAAAAGGGTCTGCAAGTTGCTTGGAAGGAGGACCAAACGACAAGTAGATAGACATTACGGTTACAGCAACGACTACGGCACTTACAGAGAGAATCATTACCGTTGCGGGTTCCAAATTGCTAAGAGATGTTGCGAGTTCCATATTTAACTGATGGTTGATGAGTGCTATTCTTATAGAATATTACAGAAAATTAAAACTGGTTCGGCAATCAATATTAGGTGAACTATGGCACAACGGACATGGTTGGGAGATATTCTCAGACCTTTAAATTCTGAATATGGTAAAGTGGCTCCTGGCTGGGGTACAACACCCGTCATGGCTGTTTTTATTGGGCTGTTTTTCGTTTTCTTGCTTATTATCCTGCAAGTCTATAACAAGAGCATTGTAATTGAAGATGTATTAGTTGATTGGCGTAGCTTAGGCAGTTAACTCTAATACAGCGAGAATGCTTTAAACATAGAATTTCTCTCCCCGTTATGCTTAATGGGGAGAAATCTCGCTGAAACTCTACTTTTTAGTTGTTTTGAGCATAAATGTAGCCCGGAAAAACCGGGTTTTTTAATTTATGATTAGAAATATGGGAAATAATATATAGACTAGACGTGACATGTCTCGTTTCTAGGAGTTTTCACGTTTAGAAAGTGTACTTCATCTATCTGGAATCTTCTGTATATATGATTTTATAGTACTATCTGGCTGGCATGATATTTAAATCTATAGGAGAGAATTATGAATTTTTTTGGTATTGGCTTGCCAGAAATGGCTCTAATTATGGTAGTTGCATTACTAGTTTTCGGTCCAAAAAAATTACCGGAAATAGGTAAAAGTGTGGGTAAAGCAATTCGTGGATTCCAAGATGCTTCCCGCGAATTTCAAGACGAATTCCAAAAAGAAGCTACACAGTTACAAGAAGCTGTCAAGACTACCGCAGAAATTGAACCAAAGCAAATTGAATCAGCACAGAAGGAAGAAGTTTAAATTAGATAATGGGTAAAAAGAGGATAATGGTGAAATAATTCCTAACTCCCAACTCCCGTACAGACGACTCGGCGGGTCGTCTCTTCTAATCATTAACCAATTTAAATATTTTCAGATGACGGAAACAGCTGCTAAAAAAGTTCTAGTAATTCCCCAAGTAATAGTCGGGTTAGGTAATCCAGAACCAAAATACGATCGCACACGCCACAATATCGGTTTTGCTGCTGTCGATGCACTTTCCCATGCTTGGAAAATAAATGTATCAGAAAATCGTAAATTTCAGGGAGAATACGGTGAAGGTTCTGCTACTAAGGGTAATAAAGTCCGTCTATTAAAGCCTTTAACCTACATGAATCTTTCGGGACAGTCAATTCACGCCGTCATGAATTGGTATAAACTACAACCAGAATCCGTCTTAATAATTTATGATGATATGGATTTACCATTAGGAAAAACACGATTGCGGCTATCGGGTTCAGCTGGTGGACATAATGGGATGAAAAGTGCGATCGCGCATTTGGGTACAGATAATTTTCCCAGATTACGCATCGGTATTGGTAGACCAAAAAACGAAAAAGTCGAAGACACTGGAAGCATCTCCCACGTATTAGGTAAATTTAACGTTGCCGAAACTCAATTAATGAATGACGTACTTGATTTTGTCGTGGAATGCATCGAACTATCCCTCAAACAAGGTGTCGAAAAAGCAATGAACCGATGCAACAGCAAAACTATTACTATTACTACCCCCACAGAACCAGATTAGACATTCAATCTATTTCGACCACACTCTCATACTCTCATATTCTTCTCTGCGCCTCTGCGCGATAAAAATGTATTTCAATTCACCCATCAAGTTGCTTGCGAAAATCGTCGCTATATATAGCTTTATCCCAATTTTTCGCGGCTTGGATTTGTGCTGTGGTCAAATACTTAGCTCCCCGCAGGTCAGTCGTGTGTAAATCAGCATCTTGCAAATCAGCACCTTGCAAATCAGCACCTTGAAGATTGCTAAATTGGAGTTTTGCTTGCTGGAGGTTTGCACTCTGAAAGGCAGCATTTTCTAAGTTACTACTCTGAAAATTCGCTCTTTGGAGGTTTGCTTGTTGAAAGCTTGCTCCTCTGAGGTTAGCAAATTGAAGTTTAGCCTGCTGGAGGTCAGCACTTTGCAAATCCGCATTTTGTAAATCAGCACTTTGGAGCGTTGCTTGTTGTAAATTGGCTTGTTGTAGGTTAGCACCTTCAAGTTTAGCTTGCTGGAGGTCAGCTAATAACAGATTAGCTTGTTGGAGATTAGCTTTTTGGAGGTTTGCTTGTTGGAGGTTAGCTTGTTGAAGATTAACTTGCTGGAGGTTAGCTTTTTGGAGTGTTGCTTCTTGAAGATTCGCTTGTTGTAAGTTTGCTTGTTGGAGGTTAGCTTCCCTAAGCTTGGCTTTTTGCAGGTTTACTTGCTGAAGATCAGCACGTTGGAGCATTGCTTCTTCGAGATTTACTTGTTGAAGGTCAGCACGTATTAGTGTTGCATCCTGGAGCGTTGCTTGACGGAGGTTGGAAAATGAAAGTTTGGCTTTTTGTAAATCAGCTTTTTGGAGGTCAGCTTGTTGAAGATTACAACTTTGAAGCATTGCTTCAATTAGTGACGCTTCTTGGAGATTTGCACCTTGGAGATTGGCAAATGGTAACTTTGCTTGCTGGAGGTTGGCTGCTTGGAGGTCAGCAAACTGTAAATCTGCTTGTTCGAGAATTGCACCCTGAAAATTAGCCTCTTTTAGAACTGCATTACGAAAATCAGCCATGCGAATAATAGCGTTGCTAAAGTCAGCGTTTCTAAGGTTTTGACCGCGAAAAAGTTGACCGAGTACATTTTGACCAGAGAAATCCTTAGCAGCCATAGCAGGGTTGTAAATTTACATACCCTGGAATTTTGATATATATTGCTAGTAAAATCCTAGCCGAATTGTTACATTTACAAGGATTTTAATCTTTATGGTGAAGGAATAAATCTCGCATTTTGCGGGTTTGCTTTTATTGCGTAAGGGAATACCAAGAATACATTACCCCCAATTTCTCTTCCCTAACATCAAACTCAAATCCAAATTAAACCCCGGCATCACATCCTCTCCCGAAAGTATTGGTGTTTTATCTGATGAAAAATTAATGATTTCAACTTCAGACGCAACCCGATAAATTTCTACTCGCGATGCTAGCAAATCGATAAACCAACCCAAACGAGTCCCATTTTCCAGATACTCGCACATTTTTTCCCGCATTTCCTCGACTGCGGGGTATCCAACTTCCACAACAAAATCAGGACTAAGGGGAGGAAAACGCTTTTGTTCAGATGGTGACAATGCTTGCCACCGTTCCAAGACTATCCAGGAAATATCAGGACAACGATAAGCTCCATTGGGTAAATGAAATTCTGTCGTCGCAGAAAATACATATCCTGCTTTTTTGTAATGATTCCAATTAGCTAATTCAGCTATTAACTCTGAGTTGATGAGACTAGTTCCATAAGTATCAAGCGGCATAATCACTAATTTTCCTGTTTCAGTGAGTTCTAATTGACACTGTTTATTTGCTACCCATAGTTTGTGAAACTCTTCGTCGCTTAAACTCTCCGCAGTAAACATATTTAGACTCTCAGTGTCCATATATTTGCCAACTTTAGTTAACAGGATTACATTTAATCTTACCTATATTCAGGGTTAAATATCCAATGTATCGATCGATCTACATTAAAGTTTTATATATTGCCACAATTACTTAGTTTTAAGTTTGATTAATAATTATGATTGTTTGTTAAATATTTCTTCCTCTCTCACGAATCCTATGGTAATAACTAAGAATCTAAGAGTCCCAATATATAAGGGGCGGGGATACCCAGCCCCTACTAATGATATGATTGATAATTATATAATTGGGATATTTTATTTTCTGGAAGTCCCTAAATCCTAAGAAAAAGCGAACTTCTTTGCGGGAAGTTCGCAGTTTAGCTGAGGGAAACTTGTAATTTTTATCTCGATTCAATACAACTAGCATGATGCTATTCGACCATTACACAAACCTACTTGAGGATGAATTTGAGATTTTGTGTAATGGATTTTATAATGCTTATCATTTTTCAGTTTGACTAGTTGTTGGTGAAAGTTAGTAGCTCAATATGTGTTTCTACGAATATATTCGTAGAATTATCTTTAAAAAAACACAAAGACTTTAATCTTAAACGATATTTGATGCCTAAACTTAACGTTTATATAACCCATTCTGGTAATCATTTTGCTAACCTTGAATTTAAACCATACGGTCAGCAGTTCAAAGTTTGAATTAAATCTCTCTCTAATTAGTGTAAAAATGCTCTTAGCGATAATGGGGAAAGGCTGAAAAACTTAATTCTTAGGACTAGAAAGTAGAAATTTTAACCATCTTGAGTGTACCCTATGGGATAAATAATACTTAGGTTCATATGGTGGATTAAATCCATTAAACGATTTAATACTTACATTTCATTTTTGATGACGCAAGTATTTATACCTCTATTTCATCAAAAAAATATAATAAAATATTCTTCACGTTGTTAAATACTATGGGAGAAAAAGGTATATTTTTTAACAGATAAGTTCAATTACGTAACAAAATAACAAGTACTGACTGAGTATACTTACGTATATACCCTAGTTCGGAACAATGGTTCATGATTTTTTGACAATCTTTCTCCGTAGATTTAGAGATACAGGTTTGCCAAGAATATAAAGTTTGTGTAAGGTACTTAATCGGATAGAAAGCAAGCAATGGTAGAGTTAGTTATTGTTATCAATATCTTAATTTCGCTAATGTTGCTCTATGCAGCTTGGCGATTGTTGCGACTACGAAAGTTGCTGACAAATGCTGCAAAT
The DNA here is from genome assembly GCF_002289455.1 of Brunnivagina elsteri CCALA 953. Lineage (GTDB taxonomy): Bacteria > Cyanobacteriota > Cyanobacteriia > Cyanobacteriales > Nostocaceae > Brunnivagina > Brunnivagina elsteri. The sequence continues at coordinate 2,775 of NZ_NTFS01000011.1, read as the reverse complement.
GCTCTATTAGTAGCCGAACGTAGCACTAATGTGGTTCTTTCAAAAGCACCAGGTTTTTTATATGTTCGACAGGGCAACATTTCTAATTTGCGGTTACGCAATCAAGTATTGGAACTGCAAATTCAGCAAATACGGCAGCTTTTGAGCTTGTTATTGTTCATGTACCAGTTGTATTCCCGTTATTTTGGCAAATTAAAGCTATTGAATTAGGGAGTGGAGCTTATATTCTGCAACTTTTGGGTTTGATTCAATGTCAGACTAGCTAAATGGAATAATATGCCTTTGGGTTTTGCAAGGTGTTTAAACCCGCATAGAATGGGTATAAGAGACGGAGGAATAGGATGTCTAATAATAATTCTGGAAAGTTTTTTGGTGGTTTAATGTTGGGAGCTACAATAGGAGCCTTAACAGGTTTATTGGTAGCACCACGTACTGGACGAGAAACACGTCAAATACTGAAAAAATCAGCAAATGCGCTCCCAGAATTGGCTGAAGATTTATCGACAAGCGTACAAATTCAGGCTGACAGAATTTCGACACAAGCCTTGCGTAATTGGGATGATACATTAGATAGGTTGAAAGATGCGATCGCAGCTGGCATTGAAGCGAGTGTACGCGATCGGCAAGCAATGGCAAGGGAAAATATTTCAGAAGACTTGGATTCTGATAATCTGCCTCAGCATATAGATAGTTAATACTTAGGTAATTGCATCACTGTGACTGAACCCCTGTTTTGGCTGGGATTATCCCTACTTTTTGTTGCGATTAGTTTGGCTGCGTTATTAGTAGCTGCCATACCAGTATTGCAGGAATTAGCACGTGCAGCTCGCAGTGCTGAAAAGTTATTCGATACTATATCGCGAGAATTACCACCTACCCTTGATGCAATTCGGATGACGAGTTTGGAAATTACCGATTTAACGGATGATGTCAGTGAAGGTGTTAAAAGTGCGGGGCAGGTTGTTAAGCAAGTCGATCGCAGTTTAGATTCTGCCCGTCAGCAAGCGCAAAATGTTCAAGTTGGAACTCGTAGTTTGTTTGTTGGGGTTAAAGCTGCTTGGAAAAGTTTTACGAGAGCGAAACCTGTCAAGCGAAGCAATGAAAGATATCCTTCTAATCAAAAATCACCATTACCTGCACGGGATGACTGGGAATACCGTCAAGAAAGTCGTCGTTCTGCGGATGAGATGTATCGTAATGGGGATACATATGAAGAATCTGTTAGTTGGGTTAATGGTTATGATGGTCAATTTGACGATCAAGAGGTGCATCCTAAATCAATGAAACCTTCTGTTGGTGATGATTGGGAAGATTCTGATTAGTTGATGAATTTAAGGATTCTGCTATTCAAACCTGGATTTTTCAGCTTTACTAGAATCGCAGAAATAAGAGCAAACAACCGTTTGCCCCTACCATAATTTGGGCAAAAGCTGTTTCAAACTCACTATTGATTCACTTTGCGACACCACAACGATTTCAAACCTGGATTTTTCGACTTTCCCTGAATTCCTCAAAAAACTGTTGCGATCGCAATAGTTCTAAATCTGACATCTACCACTCAGAAAACTGCCTTTTTTTGAAAAAATCATCCAGAAGTCGGTAGAAACCCTTTGCTTTCGTTGCCAAGATTAGATTAAAGTTAAAAAGTGTAACGATGTGTCTCTTTTCTTCTAAGCTTTTAAAACGAGCTGATGGTAATTACTGTTTAGATTTATATATATACAATCCATGCAAAACTGTTTTTGGCGGCGAATTCTGGCATTTTTGGCGGTATTTTTCTTGGCTGGTTCAATTTGGATAACACAACCAACCCCAGCTTATGCCTATGACAACCCAGATTTATTACCAGATCATGCAACCCCAGTTGTCGATTTAGCTAAAACCCTTACCGATATACAAGAAAATAACTTGATTAAGGAATTGAATAATTTTCAGGAGGAAACTGGTTGGAAATTGCGGGTATTAACTCAGTATGAAAAAAGTCCTGGTCGAGCAGTGATTAATTTTTGGGGTTTGGATGATAAGAGTATTTTGCTTGTGGCTGATGCCCGTGGGGGTAATATTCTCAGCTTTAGCGTTGGTGACTCCGTATACGATTTGTTATCTCGCACCTTTTGGATTGAACTGCAAACCCGGTTTGGGAATTTGTACTATGTGCGCGAAAATGGCGAAGACCAAGCAATTCTTGATACATTGAAGACTGTTGAGGGTTGTTTGCTGAAAGGTGGTTGTAGCGTCGTACCAGGGCTTCCACGGGAACAATGGATTTTGACTTTGATTAGTTCGACTATTGGTGGTGTCATTTGTGGTTTTGCAGCACAACCACGTAAGGAAGGAGAGATTTTTGCTTGGCAGTGGGCATTGATTCTTTCGCCGTTATGGGGGATTTTATTTTTAGCTTTTGGTATTGGACCAGTTGTGACGCGAACTTCGGAATGGTTGCCTTTGGTTCGCAATGTTGCAGGTTTCGGAATGGGTGCTATTGTTTCTTTTCTTTCACCGGTTTTTGGACGACCTCCTTCTAATGCGGAGTCTTAAAATTTAACTAATATAGAACCCCTCTCCAACCTCTCCCCTTACTAAGGATACTGTTGGCTAATTGTTGAGGGGTAAAGACCCTCACCCTCTCGTTAACAGGCTCCAGCCTAGGCTGTTGACTTTGATGGAATTTTGACGCTTTTGGCTCGTACCATTTTTGTGTCATATCTCGTTCCCAGTCTCTGGCTGGGAATGCTATTTGCGAGGAACTGTGCCTTGATTCAGGAGGGGGGAGGG
>NZ_NTFS01000109.1 GCF_002289455.1 Brunnivagina elsteri CCALA 953 | reverse complement strand
TATTCTCACTATTTGACAGTTAACCAATAGACATCGACCGAATTTAATTATGCGTTCCCCAGAACCCTTGTAGAGACGTAGCATTGCTACGTCTCTACTTTTTTTCCACCAAATGTCTAATATTTAAACCAATATTTATCTATCTAATTGGTTCTGGTTGGGGTTGCGATTGTGGTTGTGGTTGTGGTTGTGGTTGTGGTTGTGGTTGTGGTTGCGGTTGCGGTTGCGGTTGTGGTTGTGGTTGCGGTTGCGGTTGCGGTTGCGGTTGCGGTTGCGGTTGTGGTTCTTCAGTACGTCTTCGTTCTTCTGGTGCTGTCACATCCCGTCTATCTTCAAATCCCCGTAATGGGTCATCTGAGTTCGTATTTATACAGTTAGTAGAGAGAGTACTCGAAACCCCACGACCATTGACACTACACAATCCCTCAATCCAAGCTTGCTGTGCCTTCCAAGCAGCAATAGTATCCTTTCTAACTAATCTAAAAGTTTCTTGAACCTGTGGAGATTCTTTTAACAGCAAACCTTCCTGTCCTGGTCCCAAACCAGATGCTAACTTGGTGGTAGCATAAAAACGACCCAAATCAAAGGTTTTTACCTCACCCAAAACACCATTTTTAACATCAATCGCTTGTCCACCTTGCAAAATCTGGAATTGCTGACCATCACCGCTATAAACCCTAATTGGGTTAACTCCCAAATTTGAGACAAGAGCAATATCTCTACTCTTGTCGTAAGTCATGGTAAAACCACTACCATTAATCTTTGAATATAAAGTTTCTGTTGGTGTTGGAGGTGGTAATTCAGCAACTATCGCTTCTACCCTAGTTTTTCCTGGAACCTCAATTGTTGTTCCCCCACTACCAGGAGGAGTGATTGCAACCACAGTACCATTTTGCAACTCAAATATAGTCTCAGCTACAACCTGACCATTTTTGAGTTGAATCCGCTTCAAACCGGGTTTAAACCTAAATATTGCCTTAGAACCAATTCGCAAAAACGAACCCTCATTAAACAATAACTCTGCGAGGGAATTTTGTTTAGTTTGTAACGCATCCAGAGGACGTAACCCATCCTTAACCTTAGCCCTGCGTGGTGCTTGATTCGACAACAGTAAATCAACGAGATTCGCCAATTTATATACCTCAGCTCGCGTCAAATTTGGGTTTTGCTGTGCGATCGCAGGAGTCAACCACAACACGGAAAGAATCGCGGCAATAATAGGTTTGAAAGTCAAGAAACTATTTTTTGTTTTCATCACTTCACAATTCTGCATCTAAAGGCTAAATATAATACTCGTTTTCAAATCTGGGAGAAGTTCCACTAAAACATCTCTACTGTACATTTATCTAGATACAACTCTAATCGCAGCATTCCCAAAAACAATCTTGTTTCAGCCACATCTCAGGATTATCACTGAAATAGCACCCTAAATAATTACTCGTCACCAACCCTAAAAAGATACCATAATCAAGACTTATTTGAAGTTTTGATATATATATTTCAAATATATAAAATATATAAAGGAGGGTGGGAATACCCCACCCCTACGTTTAATAAATTTATTATCTTTGTGGTTGAAAATTACAGAATTGTGCTTGCTGTAATTGTTGTTGAGCCATATTAGCCCACTGGGAATTACCTTGGGTAAGATATAAATCACTGGCGTATTTAAATACCTGGGCTGCATCCGTACATTGACGCAATTGCATAAATGTTAATCCAGCTCCATAGTAAGCATTGGGGTAATTTGTATTCGTTTCTGCTGCTCTTCTAAAAAAATCTAAAGCTTCTTTGTACTTACCTTTGCTATATAAAATGGAACCGAGATTGTAATGACCTTCCGTATAATTGGGATTAATTTTCACGGCTTTAAGAAATGCTTCTCTGGCTTTATCTTGTTTGCCTTGCTGAAGATAGGATAATCCTAAATAGTAAGATGGCTCTGGAGCATTTTTGCTATGTTCGATGGCTTTTTTAAACGAGGATATGGCTCGATCCCAATCACGTTGCTGATATCGCAATAAACCCATATTGTAGTGTGCCATACCGAGTTTTGAATCTAACTCGATCGCACGCTGTAAATATTCTCCTGCTTGTTGCAAATTGCCACCTTCCAGCAATGCACCTCCTAAGTTAGCATAGGCGATCGCAAATTTGTTATCGGCTTGGATGGCACGGTAAAATGCATCTGCGGCTGGTTGCAATTGTCCCGATTGACGCAGAGCTAATCCTAAGTTGTAATATGCTGGAGCTAGTCTGGAATCCATTTCTGTCGCTCGCTGAAAAGATGCGATCGCGTCTTGTACTCTTCCTGCTTGAACTAACTGCAAACCTTCATTAAGAAAATCTACAGCAGTTTTACCCACATATCCTTCTTGGGCAATCAAGGAAGAAGGAGGCAAATTAGAGTAAGCAGGGGAGGAAGAAGAAAGAACTGTGGCAGCGATTAATATCAAACTAGTCAGCTTGAGCAAACGAGACTTATAGAAAGTAACCCAAAGACGGGAATTAAATGCGATCGCATATAAAATAAACTTTTTTCCCTTTCCCCTGTAATTTTTAAAACGTAATCGCATAATTTTTTACTTTGATAATTTACGTAATTGTTTTGTAATGTAACGACTGAAAAAGCTTCAGTAATGAACCCCAATTTTTATAAAACTTTAGGTCACAAAACTTTAAGTCATAAAACTTTAGGTTTCGCCATTATTCTTTGCAACCCTTAAGATTTCTTGAAATAAATATTACAACAAAATATGATTTGTAGCTGATGTTACCCAAGACGAGTAAAGTCAAATTAAAGACAGAATAATTTTCCAATTTCCTCTGTCCCTTTCTCTTCACAAACTTAGACTTGCTGCGGCTTTAGATAACAGACCGCAAAGGAGGTTGTATGACCGAAAAAGTCAAATCGGGTTCGCGGAATGTCGCGATCGTCGGTCCCTATTTAAGTGGAAAAACTACTTTACTGGAAAGTTTATTGTTTGTCACGGGGTCAATTACACGAAAAGGCAACGTTAAAGACAGTAACACCATTGGAGATAGCGCCAACGAATCTAGAGAGCGGAAAATGAGCGTCGAGGTAAGCGCTGCGGACTGTGAATACAATGACGTTCAATTCACCTTTATCGACTGTCCTGGCAGCATTGAATTTGCCCAAGAAACATATAATGCCCTCATGGGTATAGATGCTGCGATCGTAGTTTGCGAACCCATTATAGACAGAGTGCAAACCCTCGCACCTTTATTTAAATTCCTCGACGATTGGGAAATTCCCCACATCATTTTTGTTAACAAGATGGATCGGGCAAATATCCACGTTTTAGAGACTCTAAATGCCCTCAAATCAGTCTCCAGCCGTCCTTTAGTCGCCCATCAATACCCCATCATGGCTGGGGAAGAACTCACGGGTTTTATTGATTTAGTCAGCGAACAAGCCTATCAATACCATCCAGGTGCCCCAGCCGATCCAATTCCCTTTCCCCAACACCTTAAAGAGGAAGAACAGATTGCCAGGGCAGAAATGCTCGAAGCTTTAGCTAATTTTGATGACCATTTACTCGAAGAACTCTTAGAAGACATCGAACCACCCCAAGAAGAAATTCTCAAAGACTTAAAACTGGAATTAGGAGCCGATTTAGTCGTACCAGTATTTTTCGGTGTAGCCGAACTCGACTACGGCGTTAGACCTTTACTAGAGGCTATTTACCGAGAAGCACCCGAACCGGAAATTACAGCAGAAAGACGGGGTATTCCCATTGGGAATATCCCGTTAGCGCAAGTATTGAAAACCTTCTACACACCCCAAGGAGGAAAACTTTCCCTAGTGCGGGTATGGAGCGGCAAACTCACCGATGGTGCAATTCTCAACGGTGTACGTGTAGGTGGAATTTATCAACTTTGCGGACAGCAACAAAATTCCATCAATCAAGCTTGTTCTGGTGAAATCGTTGCCCTTAGCCGTATGGAAGGGGTGAAAACAGGGGATATTCTCACCTCCGACTCTTCCCAAAACCTGGAAATCCTCAAAGCCGTAGCTCTCGAACCCGTATATGCCTTAGCAATTACCCCCGAAAAACGTAACGACGAGGTGAAACTGAGTAGCGCCATTACCAAACTACTCGAAGAAGACCCATCCCTAGCCTGGGAACAGCATGGAGATACCCACGAGGTCATTCTCTGGGGACAAGGAGAAATTCACCTGCAAGTCGCCCTAGATAGATTGCGCCGCAAATACAACCTACCAATGAACACCCACTTACCCCAAGTACCTTACAAAGAAACGATTCGCAAAGGTACAGCATCGGTACATGGACGCTACAAGCATCAAAGCGGCGGACATGGGCAATTTGGAGATGTATTCCTGGATATCAAACCCCTAACAAGAGGAGAGGGATTTAGCTTTAGGGAAACCATCGTTGGTGGAGTTATTCCCAAACAGTACATTTCCGGCGTGGAACTAGGTATTCGCGAATTTTTGGCACATGGTCCCCTGGGCTTTCCCGTGGTGGATGTGGCAGTAACCTTAACTAACGGTTCCTACCACAACGTCGATAGTTCCGAACAAGCATTTAAACAAGCCGCTAGATTGGCAATGCAAACTGGATTACCCCAATGTGAGCCAGCATTGTTAGAACCAATACTTCGTGTTCGAGTAACAACACCGAGCAATTTTACATCCAGAGTCCTGCAAATTCTGAGTGGAAGGCGCGGACAGATATTAGGATACGAAGGCATTCACGGCTGGCAAAGTTGGGATTGTGTCATTGCATACTTACCCCAAGCAGAAATGCAGAACTTCATCATTGAATTGCGATCGCAAACTTTAGGTGTTGGTTCGTTCCACTGGGAATTTGACCATCTCCAAGAAGTACCAGAAAAGTTAACCGAACGCATTCTCAATCACAATGGGAATGGTAGCAAGTAAACCCAACCAATAAATTTCCCTGTTGCAGGGGTGGGGTCTCCCCATCCTTCGCGTGATAGTGTTGGTAAGTATATGATTTGAATATTTTATTTTTTGGAAGTTCGTTAGTTGGGATATTTAATTTTCTGGTTTATTTTCTGAAAGTGCTTCACCAACACAGTATTTTACTAGACATCTGCGAGAATTAATTATCCGTTATCCAAAACCCTTGTAGAGACGTAGCAATGCTACGTCTCTACGTCTTTTCCGGAGATGTCTACTGTAATTTGCGACTGGTTGGAGTTGGTGGAGTACAAATATCTTGAACAAGTTTTTCCCGTTCTTGTATGTATGATGGATTTTCAACACTATAAAATAGAGTTAATGCATCAGACCAAAGATTTGTAGATTTATTATCTGTCTTTTCTTCAACTTGATAGTTAAGGAAATAATCTGCTTTTTTGAGAACGACTTCTTCCGGAGAAATTCTTGTTGATTTTGCCTGTTGTTCAATTGCTTGTAAATCTACTTTAATTTTTTCCCTTTTGCGATCGCATCTAGCAATTGAGTTCGTAAATCGATTTTTCCGCTAGTTTTTGGCTGGGGTAAATCTGTTATTTCTTGTTTTGCGGTATGTACTAATGCCATTAAGGAACGTGGATTAAATAACTTACACTTATCAAGGATATTGAGGTTTAGTAGTATAGTTCCATTGTGGTAAAAAATCATCGAAGAAAATCTCCATTGTTTCTTTAAAGCCCTCAGCAACTTTCTTGCCTGTTTGGTAAGTCTGATCGATGATGGTTGTAAAAACTTTCAAACCTTTTTGAGTGGCGGCTTTTGCCATCAGTTCAGATACAGTATTTACGCTGTCAAAAATCACTCCCTTACAAACTCGACTTATATGTGGAAAAAGACGATGCTCAATTGGGTTGTACTTTGATGTATAAGGAGGATAGTGAGCAATGCGAATTTCAATCCCGATTTCAGTGAAAGGCTCAAGCAAACCTCAACGACTTTCACAACTTTCCTCCCATAATGGATTAATATCTGAGTACCGGGAACTGAGAAAATTGCAAACCTCAACGACTCTCACAACCAACTCCATTACCGTTACCATCTAGTTTGTGGGGGTCTGATGGTAGCACTTTAAAATTGTGTTGTTGTATATTCGAGCAATCGAGGTCGGGTTTGTTTTACGTAAAAAACCCAACCCTTTACTTCCGTTTGATGACATATTAAAAGTGAGACATATTCATGGAGCAGTCAAAAGTGTAAAATGTGTTGCCTGAAAAGTTGAGATTCATTAGCCTTGAAGCTTGTAAACTCAGAAATTCTACATAATGATACAAAACTTTATATGAACTAACTCAAATCCGTTGATTCACCTTGATTGAATCTGCTGTATTATTTAGAATTTATCGTCGCAACTCCTCAAATACTTGGAATGCGTCGTTGCTAAAACTAGCTAGGTACATGGTAAATTACAGTATTCTTGGTAAATTTTGAGAATGAAATAGCCCTGAGTGGAATATTTAATCAAAGCAAACATATGAAAACAAGTCAATCTCAGCAAATAGAGCCAATTAATCAAAGTTTCCAATATTATGAAGCTGCCGAAGGCGGATTAAATTTACTTGATTTCAAAGACAAGATTATCCGGCAGATTCATGTCGTAGTCGGAATCACTATTTTTATGTCTTCTTTAGCTTTTGTTAGCGCCCTCAAACGTACTCCTACTTATCAAGCTGGTTTTGAAATACTTTCTGAGCGAGTAAGTATTGAAACAAAAGTTACTTCTTCTGTTTCACAATCCAAAGAAACCACAGAAGAAATTGGGGCTGTCACCTTAGACGAAGTACAAATAAAAAACTTAAAAAGTCCTGATATCATTGCGCCTGTCGTTACAGAACTAAAATATAAGTATCCAGGAATTAATAACGACTCAATTACTAGCACACTAACCTTAAAAGCTGATGAAAAAAAAGGCATTTTAGAAGTAGCTTATCAAAACAGCGATCGCCAACAAGTTAAAGATGTTTTAGAAGAGTTAACAAAAGCATATTTGAACTATAGTTTAAAAAGAAGGCAGTCTGGAGTAAATCGAGGACTAGGTTTTTTAAACCAACAAATTCCCAGAATACAGACTAAGGTTAATATCCTGAATTATAAGATACAAGAATTAAGAAAAAAGTATAATATTATCAACCCACAAATTCAGGGTTCTCAAATATCTCAAAGGATAGATAGTTATATTATTAAGCAGGTTGAATATAAATCACAATTAGAAAAAACTCAAAAGCTAGCTGCTCTTGCTAAAAAAGAACTCAATGAGCAGTCTACTACATCAACCACAGCTATGTTAATTGGTACTGCCCGATACAATGCATTATTGGAAGATATACAAAAAATAGATAGTGAAATTGCCAAAAAATCTGTCATTTTCTCAGATGAAAGCATCCAAATCCAGAATTTACAAGAACAAAGACGATCAATAGTTTCTCTAATAAATCTAGAAATCGCCACTATTCAACAGAAAATTGACAATCAGATTAGATTAGAAAAAGAACAGGTACAAGCTATTAATGAAGAGATAGCAAATACGCAACAAAATTTTCAAGAATGGTTAGAGGCTACAGCACAATACGAAAACATTGAACGAGAAATGACAATCACAGTAAAACAGCTGAATGAACTTCTAATTCAAAGAGAAGCTCTCCGACTGGATGCTGCTCAAAAAGAAGCTCCTTGGAAGTTACTTACTCCCGTAGGAGAACCCAACACAAATGCTGCTAGTATTGCTAATTATATAGTATTGGGTACCCTCTTAGGGTTGTTGATTGGTGTAGGAGCAGCATTGCTCTTAGAGAGCTACAAAAATCTAGTTTACAATCCTAATCAAATTCAAGAAATTACTAATCAACCAATTTTAGGTATTATTCCCTTTAACCGTTATTACAAAAAAATGTATTTTCTGAAAAAATTCAATTCAATTATTCCAGCATATTTAAAAACAGAGGAGTCAAAAAATAAAGATTATCATAAAAACTTTACTTTCAATAATATGCTCTTCCCACCTGTGGAAGCTTATACTTTTTTAGGATCTAACTTAGGTTTATTTGAAAAGGATAAAAATATTCATTCTTTGATTATTACTTCTACAGTGTCTGGTGAAGGAAAATCTACTGTGGCACTTAATTTAGCTAAAGTAATAGCTGCAACAGGAACTAGAGTCTTAGTTGTTGATGTTGATGTGCGTAATCCAGATAATTTAACTAGTACTATGGCATTAAATGCAATCAAAGGTCTAAGTGATATTTTATCGTCTGATAGTTTCAATACAGAGATAAATGTTAAGAGCGTTATTCAAAAATCTTTTTTAGGTGAGAATTTATTTATTTTGTCATCGAGAAATGCAAGTAATGATGTTAATACTAGTCGCTTACTAGCTTCTTCAAAAATGCAAGACTTGATGGAAGAATTACAACAGATATTTGAAGTAGTCATCTACGATGTTGCTTCTATTGTTGATTATGCAGATATAAATTTGTTAGCTAATCATGCTGATGGAGTAGTTTTGGTAACTGGTTTAGGTAAGTTATCAGCTTTAAAGCTCAAAGAAGCTGTTTCTCAATTAAATATATCTAAAATACCTATGTTGGGTGTAGTGATTAATCATTTGATCTAATAATTACGGTTCTAAGCTGTTCCACATTTAATTTGCACATAAGACGCGGGCAAGATGCCCGCACTACAAGAATTATTATTATGGAAAGTTAACATGAACGACAAAATATAGTTGAAAAATAATATGTTTTGTAAACGGTTACAAATTTCGGATAATTGTTGCTATGCTATCGAATTTATTCTCAAGTAAGAAACCTCCTAAGAAAAATGTTTATAACTATACTGTCGCAGTTCCTGCCATCTTAACCCAATCAAACTGGCTATAAAAATCATATATCCTGGTTCTTGCATCTGGGTAAAAATGAATCCCTGAATAGCCACTGTTAGGATAAGATATTTAGAAAGATCATCGGGACAGATTCGGGTCCAAGTAATCCAGCAGACATAGAGGTAAGCGCCGAGTCCCAAAAAGCCTAAATCTCCCCAGATCGCTGCCCAACCAAAAAAAGGTGCAAAAAAGCTGCTGCCATTAGCAAGCCAGCTATTCCCCATAAATCTCCAGACTTCGTCAGCTACAGGAGATTTCGTTGAACCTAAAGGTGATAAAAGATCACTAAAATCTCTTAGCATCCAACCCCCTAATCTGTCAATCGTATGTCCTGGACCTAAACCCAGCCACAAGTTGAGTGGGGAGTGAAAATGTTCGATCACAATCCGAATACCTGAAAGTTTAAATTGTGTGGCTTCCCCATCTGGTCCATAAATTTCTGGTCTGATCCAGGTTTGAAAACTCTCTAGTCCCGGAACGTTATAAATTGCCCAGGCGAATAAAAGTCCAAAAACTGTAATGCCAACTAAATAGGAAAGTGCCTTAAGTACATCCTTCATATTGATCAACGATAGTAGTGCAAAGCCACCAGCCATGACCACCACGACCTGATTTGCTTGAGACCAGATAATGTTGCTTATTCCTGCGAGTAATGCTATGATCCGTTGCCACATTGGGCGATCTTTAGCAGTTATATAAAAATAAATGCCAATGGAGGCACAGACTGAAGCCGAAACGACGTGCCCCGACCCTTGGTTAATAAATACCCCTTTAATAGCATCTCCGTCACCCCACCCACCTGGTGAACAATTACAGGTGTCCCATTTCAAAAGAAACTTTTGGATTAGGGCAAAACCAACGTTGAAAAAGGCAAAGCCTAAAATCCATTTACGAAATCGGTTGAATGCCTTTGGTGTCATAGGGATTGCAATTATTGCCAGAATCAAGATAAAAGGTTCAGTCCACATTAGATAGGACAGAAAAAGATTAATGAACCCAGCATTATTCAAAAGTGAACTGGCAAAGAAAATAGTTAACAGGATCAAAAGGCTACCTAAAAGTGCTATTGAGTTGGCAAGTTGTGTCCTATCCTTTGACTTAGCCTTGAGCAAGACTGCACAGCACGCCAAGGGAACAACAGCGAAGTGAAGGAAATTTATGGCCGAAGGGAACTTCAGCATCATTAGCACTCGCGGAAAAAATGCTGTCGCATACGCAATAATCACTAGGGTTAGAACTGCTGATATACCCCTGAGGTTCTTTTTTCGCTTCTCTGCTGGAAGTATTGATGACTGGGTTCATAGGTCTATGATTTAAAATATTGCCGAAAATCGGGGTCGAAAACACAATTTTTGAGTAGGCGACTCCTACGACGAGCTATACCTACACGTAATCTTGATAGGCATGACTTAATTCTTACCCCATAATTTCAGTACAACCATAATTTCAGTACAATAGTTAACTTAGTACCCCTATTGTTCTAAATTTTAAGCATAATTTCTAATTGATAAAAGTTAAGATTATATTGATCTCTCACCGATGGCAAGTCGATAGATATCCAGCATCTGCCAATAGTTATTTTCTGGTGTGTATTTGACTTCAAAGTCAGTCCGCGCCTTGTGCCGCATATTGGATAAAAGTTCGGGATGAGCGATCGCCCACTCCACCTGAGTAACGAGATCGTCAGAATTTCCTGGTTGAAAATGCAGCCCAGTTTCGTAGGGTGTTACAAAGCTGGACATTGCGCCCAAATTAGCTGCAATCACAGGTGTCCCACAGGCGAAAGACTCAATTAAAGTGCGTGGCAAGCCTTCGTACCATTTTGAAGGAAAAATCAAAAATTGGGCATTTTGCATCAGAGCATAGACATCATCCATCGGTCGTCGACCGAGCCACTCTATTCCTGGTAAATTTTTGGTCGCCTTGCTCACCTCAGATGCTAGCAATCCATCGCCCAAAATTTTCAGAGGTATTTTAGTACCAATCTGCGCCCAAGCGTCCAGTAGGACATCAATTCCTTTTTCAACAGACAAGCGTCCAACAAATAATGCGTAGCCACCCTTCCCTTCACCAACTCCTGGATCTAAATCGACAAAGTTAGGCTTTACAAACACTTTTTCAGGAGACAAACCACCTTGGATAAATTTATCTCGCGCAAAATCTGTTAGGGCAATATAGGCATCCACCTGACGGTTCCATGTTTGGAGCAAGCGATGAGTAGTTAGCATCGTCACTACAGCGGCACTGGCAGATTTACTCCCTCGATAACAGTTATGCTCGATGCCTTGCCAAGGAATTGCCTTACCTAAGCAATCTTCGCAGATTTTGCCATCACGTAGGAATAAGGCATTAGGGCAGAGTAGCCGATAGTTATGAAAGGTTTGTACCACACCTGCACCTTCTGCTTTGGCGGCATAGTAGGCGGCGGGAGAGATGAGGGGAAAGGTGTTGTGAAAATGAACAATTTGGATATGGTGTTGCTGAATTAGCGATCGCATTTCCCTATAAACGTCTCGGTTCCAGATTGTTTTACCCAAAAGTTCCAAGGGTGGGGTGGTCTCAATTTGGTCGTTGTTGAGTATGTAGCGGTAAACCTGATGTCCGTAATTTTCCAGCAAATTGCATTCGGCGAGGAACACCTGTTCCTCGCCTCCAGTTTGCTGATAATAGTTGTGAGCCACCAGTATATTCATCTTGGAGAACTTTCCTCGGCGAATTGGTCGTTAATTAGTTTTGAACTATCTAGATTATTCCCCAATGGAGTGACGACTTCTTCGTAAGCCTTGGTCAATGCTTTCGCTTTAGCTTCCCAGTTATAAGACTTGGCAATCAGGCTTTTGCCAGCATTTCCCATTTGTATCCGCAGATTAGAATCCTTAGCCAATTGGGTCATGGCTTCTGCTAACCCCTGCACCGCTTGATCTGGAGTGTGAGCAGGAATTTTGAACCCAGTTTCGGCTGTAACCTGTATTCCTGGTCCGCCCAAATCTAGGCAAATTACTGGACGACCAGATGCCATTGCTTCTAGGCAAACCAAGCCACCAGAGTCGTGCAAGCTAGGATGAACTAGTACGTGGCATTCTTCCAATTTGTCCAGTCCCCCGTTTCGCGATAATCTACCCCAAAACTTGACTTGAGGAGAAATTCCAAGCTCTTGAGCAAGATATTCTAGTCGTTGTCGTTCTGGTCCATCTCCCACAATCCAATATTCTGCTTCTGGCAAGGCTGCTCTAGCAAAAGCACGCAACCCCAGATAAAATCCTTTCCAGTGTAGAAGCCTACCAGTGCTGATAAATCTCACTTGTTTCTGTTCTATATTCGAATACTTGCCCAATTGTTCGATTTCTTGGGAAAGTAATCCAATCTGCGAGAGTATCTGAGTATTCTTAGCACCTATCTTCCTCATCCGCTTGGCCGTATCCTCAGTGGTTGCCCAAGCGATAATGCTATGTCGAGCAGTTAGATGTACAAATGGGTCTAGTTCGCCCAAGTGACGAGCCAATAATCTCACTATTTCATATATTTTTCCTTTCCAACCAAAGTCTTGCCAAAATGGCTTTGGTGCTGATTCTCCCCCACCAACAGGACCCCAAATAAAGGGTATGGGAAGTAGGCAGAGAAAGCTCGGACTGGAATATTTGACGTAGGTGACGTGATGGATTAAGTCGAAAGCTATTTGGCGATGGAGCGATCGCCCAATGAAGTACGCCCAAATTTGCCATAAGTAATAGTGAATTTGAACGTTCCACTGCGGGCGTTTTCCTTCTTGTGACCAATCGTAAACCCAGCAAAAAGGATCAAAATAGATCAAATTTAGGTTGGGGACAGGTCTAGCTGCAAGTTCCGCCTCAATAGCATTTCGATGAGTATTTGAAGTAAATGCCCAGACTTGTTGATACTTGGCAATCTCTACAACCATATTCCAGCCAACTCCTGGTTCAGAACCTTTATTTGGCTCACAAGCGTAGACAGACATCAAGATTTTCATGAACGTGTAACCTCGCAACTACCGAAAGCAAAATATGTAACGTCAGCAAGAAATTTTGCTGCCGCTTTCGGAGTATATTGGGCAATTAGCTTTTGAGAAATACTTCCCATATGGGCAATATCGGAACCATCCATAAAACGACACATAGATTTAGCTAGTTCTTCAATATTTTCGGGTTCAAAGAGATATCCATTCTCGCCTTCAATAACCATTTCAGATGCTCCTGCCCCTGTCGAGCAAAGAATCGGTTTACTAAAAACCATTGCTTCAAGGACTACCATTCCCCAAGTATCTTCTATAGTAGGAAGTACGAAAACATCTGCTACCTTAAAATAATTTCCTAGAGATCCGTAATCTACCCATCCGAGCCATTTTACTGGCAAATCTTGCTCTTTGCTGAAGGCTTCTAACTCCTGACGTTGTTCTCCCTCGCCAATAATTAACAAGGTATAGTCATTTCGTCCCCTGGTTTTGAGAGTGGCACAGGCTTTGAGTAGACATCTTATTCCTTTTCTCGGGATTAACTGTCCGACAAAAAGAAAAATAGGTTTTGGTAGCAACCGCAACTGTTCTGGATGGGAATTTTGGACTTGTTGCAGTAGTGCCGCAGAAACTGGTACTTCGTAGGGTTGTGCAAAGACAAGTTCTGGTTGAGCGCCAAGAACTTCAGTTAGATAGAGCTTTCCAGCCTTACTGTTAGTGACAAATGCATCCCCCCACTTTGCCATAATGCGGCGACAAAAAGTTCGAAATTGAGAATCGCGGCAGTCTATATTTGGGGCACTACCTTCATAAGCAATCGTTACTCGCCACTTACCAATTGGTTTGAATAGTATCGACAAAAGTGTCCAAAGAGAAAATCCGTTGGTAAAAATTACATCTGGTTTGAATTTAAGTAAATGGATAATAACTTTTGGGGATAAAATAATAAAGTTGCGATTGTAGCCTTCTGTGGATTGTGCCTTGAATAATCTCTGTTCGCCAATGACTTCGACTACAAATTCATTTTCAAATCCTGCTGCATAACCAGACCATTGAGCCGTATAAACTAGCGTTTTTGTAAATTGTCTAGTGAATTCACTTAGGACGGGATGCCAGTAATTGCCTCCTCTTAGAGAAGGAATCAGCCAAGCAACGCGGTAGTTATCGTCTTGCTGTGACTTCTGTGGGGTTTGCTC
Source organism: Brunnivagina elsteri CCALA 953 (assembly GCF_002289455.1). Lineage (GTDB taxonomy): Bacteria > Cyanobacteriota > Cyanobacteriia > Cyanobacteriales > Nostocaceae > Brunnivagina > Brunnivagina elsteri. The sequence continues at coordinate 2,812 of NZ_NTFS01000109.1, read as the reverse complement.
GAACATATTCTCAAAAACCGTTTTGATATGGGAAAAATGGGTAATAATTTTGTCTAGAGAATTTTAGGAGTATCTAAAATTGTGTACTTAAAAATAATTCTGGCAAATCGTTCGGCAGAATTTTGCTCTGCAAAACCCTTCATTTTAGTGCGATCGCACAAATTATCTGGGGCTTCCAACAAAAAACGAGTCAATCCCTTAGCAATTTCGCTAGGTAAGGTAGAGTCAACCGCCAAACCCAATCGATAACGCCGAATCATCTCCCCCATTAAACCATAATCTGAACTCAGCACAGGTTTATTAGCAGCAGCAGCTTGTAGTAGAATTCCACTCATACCAACATGTCGTTGATAGGGAGCTAAAACAACATCTGCTAGCTGAAAATAAGAATTTACCTCTGATTCAGGGACGTAGCCGTAACGAGTAACTATTTTTAAAGAATCTAGTTGACGAATGGGAGTCAACCAAGCTTCTAATTGTTTTGAATTTGGTTCTCCTACAAATAATAAGCAGAGATTTTGCTGGATATCGGGCGACAGAAGAGAAATAGCTTCTACAAGCTGAGGAACTCCCTTTCTCCCTTCTGATAACCTGCCAAAAGACAGGAAAATTTGTCTATTAGGTTCTATCCCCAAGTTAACTCTAAGGTTTTCTGGTGAATTTTCGCCAGAGTCTTCGAGTTTCACGGGATCTGGTAAGTGCATGACTTGATCGCGATTTCCTAAACGAGCGATTGCTTCTATTGCTAATGGATCTAGGCAGAATAAGGTTTTAAACTGCGGATGGTGTAAAAGTCGCCACAGAAAAATTTGTTCTCGCAGATGTTGTACCCGCTCTCGCCAGGTTGGTATAGAGTCAACAAACAATCTGTAGTGAAAAGTGGGTCGGTAATAGATTCCTGAGAAGGGACAAGGAAGTTTTAATCCTAAGACTAGGGGCAACTGACAGGAATCAAAATAGATAATTAATCCTTGTGTTGCTTTTAACAAACTTGCATATTTGCTAATCAGTTTGTATTGCTCGAAAGCACGTCCCCAGCCTGACGTGGCATTTTCTAAATCTGCTTGTTCTTGGGGTGTAATCGCCACAAACTTGATGCTTTGGCGATCGTCGTATTTTTTTTGTAATTCTACGACATCAGTATGTTCTTCCAGAAACTGTCCAGATACAACAATATTTAGAGTTCCTGGTAATTGCCACTGACACCAATAGGATATTAAATGTCGCAGATAAGTAGGATGATGCCCGTAGCACCAAGGAGAGAACAACATTAAATGTGGCTCTATTTGGGATTTTTGTTGTTCAAAGTTTGATAAATTTTTTTGTGGACTCGGCATCGTGTTTTTTAGGTTCAATTTACCAAAACTTGGGTGTATAGATTGGCATACTGTCTAGCTACTAAATCCCATGAATAGTTTTCTGACACAAATTGTCTAGCTTTGTCAGCAAAGTTATTTCGGCTAGTTTCAGACCAATTTTGGATTTCTTGGAGTTTTTCCGCCCAAATATGTAAATCCTCATCGGAAAACATCCAACCCGTCACATCTTTGATTACTGCTTCTGGCATTGCACTTTTTGGCTGAGATAGGATCGGAAGTCCCATCGCTGAGGCTTCCAGAATTGTTAGAGGTAGTCCCTCCAGTTCAGAGGGAAATACCAGTGCAAGCGCGGTTGCCATTAAATTTCTAACATCGCTTCTAGGTAAGGCTCCCAACAACTTTACGTTAGAGTATTCAAGTGCTTCTTTTGTATATTTTTCTTGTTCTTGAGGACTATAGAACCCTCCTATCATGACAAAATCGAATTCAGGCAAGAGAGATGCTATTTGCATAAAAATATCTGGTCGTTTACGTGGTGTTAAAACACCAACAAACAAAACGAACGGTTGTCGAATTTTTAATTTTTCGTAGTCTATAGGTTGAGCAGCTTCAGGAGAGAAGAAGTTTAAATCAACTCCGCTGGGGATAACAGCATCGACTTTTCGACCAAATTGAATTTGAATATCATCAGCGACTGCATGACTTACAGCAGCTAAAACATCTGCTTGACGAACGGAATTTACGTATTGCTTGTAGTATTTATCCTCTTTGTGTGGTTGAATTGGTGCTGTAAAGATATGTACGCATTTACCGAAGCTTCGCATTTTAGCTATTGCAGATGCTGTCAAATTGCTTGTAGTCGCTGATGCGTGGTGTACTATATCAAAGGGTGTTTTCAATAAATCGATGGGCGATATTTTGTGAATATGTGGTTGATTCCAAAGCAAATTACCAAGAGTTTTATCCTCTTCAGAAGTAGGTTTGCTAAAAGAGTAAAAATCAAATTGTGGATTTCTTAGCGTTAGTTCTCGTAAAGAACTAGATACTGGAAATTTCCATCTATCCAAGTTAATGGGATACAGTATTCGCATCGTCGTTTAATGGCAGGGTTAAAATTTTATAGTGAACTCAGAAAATTTTGAAATGTTTTAAGGAAATCTCTATTAATTCAAATGTCGGGTAAAAAAGCAACAAGATACAAGTACTTCCATTCTTGTTTTTTTCGCTCGAAATGTAATTAATAGATATGCCCTCGAAGTTTACATCGAGTTCTGAAAACCTCATATTTGCTTTTCGGAAAATACCTAAGTCGCTTTAATATTTGCATGAATTTAGAATCTATTATAAAATTTGGAAGTGGCGATAAAAATTAGAAAAAAAGCCTTCAGGAGATAATTTTTCCTGCCAAAGCTTTCTACATTTATATTGGAGTTCTACAAATTCTGAAGGAGATATTCTTTCATGAAATTCAATTATTTTCTGCTCTATCTTTG
>NZ_NTFS01000108.1 GCF_002289455.1 Brunnivagina elsteri CCALA 953 | reverse complement strand
GGTTTAATGTTTGCATTGTGGTAATGTACCTGTGTTGTAGTGTAATTTACTGACATACTTGGATTCACGAGTGTTTTGCAGGATTCCAGAATTTCCTCGAAAATATTTGAAAAAGCGTTGAATTCATTGTTTATAGCGATACTTCTGCGGAGTCACTGTATGCGATCACAGTACCCCATAAACCGATAAAATCTTGGATATAGGGGCGTTGCCCTGAGTTTATCGAAGGGTTGGATTTCATTTATGTCAGAGATTGAAGATTACGGAGTGACTGTTGAAGAGTATTTATTCGTACTAGCAGCAGGGATTGATATCTTGGAATTGAGGAGTTTAGAAGCAAGGGGGATTCCAACAAATCTGGCTTCTTAGGTGATGGCAATCGTCCCCAAGGTGGTCAATGGTACGGCAACACCCGAAGAAATTTGTAGAAGTATGTTAATTATGTCGCCAACTGGTAGACAACAACTTGAGTAGTTTTGTACTTTCACATGGAAAATAATACTTTTGGACTGCTAACATTCTTGGTGTTAGTAAGGGGCAAGCCAAGACAATAAAAAAGCGATGTGCATAAACGAGTGAAGCCGTACATATTCAAAGTAGTACACACTCAAAACAAACAATTTGATTATGCTTCACCTCAAAAAATTAGTTAACATTACCCTCTTGGCAAGCGCTTTATTTTCTCCTGCTGCTATGGCACAAGAATTGTTAGGCACACAACCAGGTAGTCTATCTCAACATGTTCCAGTTCGATGCGAAAGTGTACAACCTGGCGGATGTATCCCCGACAAAATAAAGACTAAACCACCCTCTACTGATACTGCTAAGAAACCACCGAAGGGAAAAGTCATACTCGGTACGCCTACTTGCAAAGATACTAATGGCAACGTCATTAAATGTTATTAGATTCACATTTATTGATGTATTGAAATAACGATATGTCAAGAAATAAATGCCAGATTTGAGATGCTATTCTTCGTTGCCTTTCTGAATCGCTTAATTAGGTGAGATGTCCATGTGATACCACTTTGTGGTCGCCAAGGGCATCGCACGAATGACACAATTAGTAGAGTAGGCGACCAGCGAGTTACTACAGCACTTTTCTGACAAGCAACAATTAACTTAATTTGATTTACCGTCACTACCTAAATATTCCCGATAACCGCAAATTTTTTCATCGCGCACATCAAAGGAAATAGCGATACGGTTTTTGTAAGGTTGTCCCCGCATCATTCCTTCATCACGAAACTCAAATACAACTGTTGTCTCACTACTAGTAACTCTTTCTAGAGTTGTTAACTTAATAGTTTGACCAAACACTTCTGTAACATATTGAAAAAAATCTTTTGCTCGTTCTTTTCCAACATTTAAACCGTGGTATTTACCAATAGGAAACCAAAAAGTAAAGTCATCTGCCAGTATATTTAAAAGTGGGTTCCAATCACTTGTTTCAAAACCATACATTAAATTGTCAAATGCTTGTTTAGCTACTTTTAATGTCTTTTCTTTTTCTTGTGTCATAGGTTCCGATTCCCGTATATCCATCGTGACAACAATATTGACTGTAAGGTGATAGTTGAGTTAAATAACAACCAAATGCTCTTTTACAATTTACCTGACTCTAATTCATCAAGATATATAAATTCAGGAGCTTTAACTCCTGCTTCTTCTCTAATTTTGACTAGTTGAGGTGACTCAAAAAACTTTCTTGCATCTGTTATTGATGTCTAAGCTGAGAAATGAACTATTTTATTGGGTTCATTTTCATACTTTAAGACTTGATAGATTCTCTCACCGGCTTCTTTGCGGATACCAGCAGCATTATCAAATATTTTTTTCCAAGCTTCATAATCGGAGACCTCATGGATTATCAGTACATATTGCATAGCAATATCACAAACGAGATAATTTTCATTTTTCATCACCATATTGGTTCACTTACATCAACTTATGTCATCTACCATCAAAGCATCCAATTGAGCCAATAACTTTTCTACCTTTACCTTTTTCTTCGGGTCTTCCCAAACCTTTGATTGCTTCAACTTGCGGAATGTATTATCAACCTGGTCTTTGATTGATGGGGTTTCTGGTTTAACTTGCTGTTCGATTTCCTTTATCTTGCGCTTGATTTCGTTGAGTGAGAAATTATAGACTATCGCATCATCAAGTAATTTTTTGCGGCTTTCTTCATCTTTCACTTTAGCGATCGCACTCCCAACCCCACAACTAATATAAAGCATAGGCAGGACAGTGCTTGTCGGTCGTTGGTCTATGTATTGTGTGATACAAGCGACAAAAATCACTTGTTAGGTAACGCTCTGTATGCTTCTGTAAGTTTTTCTGGCTGTTTCCTAAGTTATCGAGTATATACAGAAGAGAGTAGGTAAATAAAAGGGAAAAACCTTGGCAAGAGATACTTCTAGAGACGGCTTTCTCAACCGGCTAGAGCTATTTGTGTTGACAAATTTTGCGGGGCTGTGGGGATTAGTCCAGCGAAACCGATGGCTGAACCGTTGGGTGAATCGCTTTTTGACGAATTTAACCGTTTATAAGGTGGCAACACGACCTTATCCTTTTAGCTTGATGACGCTAGATGACCATATTCCCGATACGGATAAGCCTAAGAAACCAGAGACTTATACTTCTTGGGATTCGTTGAGCGATCGCACTTACACTGGTCGCCACTTACCCCCCGATCCGCAATTCAATCAACAGCCCACTTTGCCGGAGCCGGAAGCGGTATCTGTACTCTTTCAGAAAAGAGAGGGTGAAACCATCTACTCTAAAAAGTCAACGCTGCTTTTTCCCTATTGGGCACAGTGGTTTACCGATGGTTTTTTACGCACCGAGCGCAGAAATCGATTGAGAAACACTTCTAACCATCTGATCGATCTCGCGCCAGTGTATGGTCTGAACAGAAAAACGACTCACTTACTAAGAAGCTTTGAAGGCGGTAAGCTTAAGAGTCAGCGCATAAACAACGAAGAATATCCACTTTTCATTTATGAAGATCCTGAAACTGGTGTAATCAAAGAAGAGTTTAAAAATCTCTACGAGCCTTTGAATGAGGAAATGAGATTGCCACCTGAACGCAAGGCTAATTTGTTTGCGATGGGGGTAGAACGGGCTAATGTGCAAATTGGCTACGTGATGCTCAATGTGATTTGCCTGCGGGAACACAATCGAATTTGTGATGTATTAGCAGGGGCTTATCCTAGCTGGGATGACGAACGGCTCTTTCAAACAGCGCGAAATATTCTGATGGTGACGATTATGAAAATTGTCATCGAAGACTATGTAAACCATATTACGCCTTATCATTTTCAAGTTATTTTCGATCCACAATCTTTTCCTAATGAAAAGTGGAATCGCCAAAACTGGATGTCGATTGAATTTAATTTTGTGTATCGGTGGCATAGTGCCCTCCCTGAAACATTTGTGTATGCAGGTGAGAGAATGTCCATTACTCATTCACTGTGGAACAATCAACTGATTCTCGACCGGGGGATTGGGGCGTTACTTCAGGAGACTTCTGCACAACCGACAAGTAAAATCGGGTTGTTTAACACGCCTGATTTTTTGATAAGGTCTGCGGAGGAACCCACGATCAAACTGGGTCGTCAGAGCCAGCTTGCCAGCTACAACGACTATCGTGAGGCATATCAGTTTCCTCGGTTGACGCGCTTTAACCAGATTACCGGCGATGTACAGACACAAGTACTGTTGCAGCAGCTATATGGCGATGTAAACAATGTTGAACTTTATGTTGGTCTCTTTGCCGAGGATGTTCCGGAGAATGCGCTGTTAGGACCACTGTCCACTCGACTCATTGCAATAGATGCGCTTTCTCATGTGCTTACCAATCCACTACTGGCAGAGAATGTGTACAATAAGGAGACTTTTTCTGCGGTGGGTTGGGAGATTATTCAAGAGACCAAAACGCTGTCAGATTTGGTGAATCGCAATGTTCTAGCTGGTGATGAGGATTTTAATATTACCTTTTACCAGAGGCGTGACTGATTAAGCAGTGGCTCAATCATGGGTGAGCTATACATCCACCCACCCACACGGTAGGCTGTTGATTTTAATGTAATTTCCCCGTTTTTAGTTCATGCAAATTTTGTGTCTACGTGAATCCAATATCCATATAGCATAGGCTTTTGAGGAAACGTCATCGCATCGGGATGCATGAATTTTTATCCACCAAAAAGGCTCAAAGTAAACACCCTACTGCTAGACTGCAACAATCATGATGCCGATTATTGTAATTTTATCTGTATCTTGCAATACATTCCGAATTTGGAATTGCTGTCTAAAAATGCACAAAATCAATAGCCTACCCCTTGCTAGAAAGCCCTTTGTCCTCTTCGTGACCCCTAATTGGGCAACTGCGAATTTTTGCTTTCTTCAACCGATTCCACCATTTGCTCGCGTAAAACCGCAACCTGAGCAATCATCGTGTTGAGCATACCCCCGGTTTCCATCGTTCTCATCCAGTGCATCATTGAGGAAAGGAACAACTCTTTGAGATAGGCAAAGGAAAAGCCATCGGTAATTTCGGCAAGGGAGCAAGCTTCCCCATCTTCCAGACGCATGACGCTTTTTAGCTTGCTATTCCATAAATTAATATAAGTAACTCGTTCGGCGATCGCAGGAAGCTCAAAATAATATTTGCGATCGAAACGACTGGGACGATTTAAGATTGCAGGGTCGATTTTTTCCGGGTGGTTAGTTGTTGCTAAAATCACTATTCCAGTATTTGCAGCAAAACCATCAATCTCGTTCAAGAAAAACGAACGATTACCATCATCCACCAACGAATCTAAATCTTCTAAAATTAACAAACAAGGAGCAGATTCCCTCGCCCTGTCAAATACTGTTTTAATATTATGGTGAGGATTGTCATATTGCGCTCTCAAGCTTTTGACATACAAACAAGGAACTTGCATTTTATTAATTAAAGCCTTGACGGTGTGAGTTTTCCCATTTCCCGGAGCACCTATAAACAAAATACCCCGCTTCCAAGGAATACCGTAACTTTCGTAGGTTCCTTTTGCACTGAAAAAATTAGTTAAATCCGCTTGAATATCTTGCTTTAAAGTACCACCTAAAATTAAATTATCAAAGCTAGCATTTTGAATCGATTCGTATAATTCTTGATTCTTCGACCAAAAACCATCTTCAAAAACTAAAATTTCATCCCTAATTTCCGAATACCAAAGACAAACATCTGCAAAAAATTTCTCAGCAACTTCCTTATTATCTGCCAGTAGCCAATAATACTTCTCCTTACAATGACCACCCAACCAACTCATGGTTAACACATCTAGCTGGTGACCTTGCCATCTCACCTCAAAACAAGCATTTTCTATATAGTTATATAGCTTATTATCGGTGCCATCCCAACCAGTTAATAGTTGGTTGTAAATCGAAGATTCATATTCAATTTCACACAATCCCTCTACTGCATACCCCTCAACATTAAAAGCATAATCTTTACCTTCAATTAAATACTTCTTCGGGTACAATCCTGCTAACTCTTGACTCACATAGTAAGAAATTGCATTAGTATTTGATTGTAACCCTTGCAAGATAAGCTGTTGAATCTTCACGGCTGTTCCTCGGCGTTTGTAGCACGCTGTCTTCTGTGTATTAATAAGTGGTCTACAATTCCTCGTAAGTTGATTCCGGAAATCTTGCCCGTATGTAGGGTCTGCTAAAATAAGTCCCTATAAATAAATCATGGAAAAGGTACAGAGTGCGTTCAGGTAGTGGTGGCTTCCGCATCGCTACTGTTGTGGGTTACCTTTTCTCCGCAAGGGGACTAAATTAATCTACAAGATACAAGCGATCGCACCCAACAAATCTCCTTATTGAAAGCGAACGCACCCCAAATCCCGTGTATCCATCGTGGCAGCAGTACCCGCAGTGAGGTGATAGTTGAGTTAGATAATACTTAATTACTGAATGCAGTAAGTAATGCAGTAGACAGTTGTAATTAATTTGCTTATCTGCTAAATATTATGGGCAATGTTGCAATCGCGACATATTCTGCTAATATCAATATCTCAATCAATTACTGAATGCAGTAAGTAATGCAGTAATAACTATGCCTGAACCAGAGCTAAACTTGATAGTTTTATGGGTTGCTAATGCGATTGCAGCATTGGATTTTTATAGGGCTTTGGGATTCCGGTTTGAGATAGCATCTTCTGCTGAAGGTTTGGATTACTACGCTTGCTACTTAGGTAAGACCGTTATCGAAATTCATCCTGGGAGTGCTGGTGCTGCATTACAACCATATCGAGGAGGTTCGGTAATGTTGGGCTTGAAAGTAGACAATATTGATGAGGTGTTAGCCAAGGCACAAAAACTAAGCAAAACCACTTTGCCCGATGCCCACGAAAGCCGATGGGGAAGGCGAGTCGTACTCACAGACCCCGATGGTCGCAAGATTCAACTTATCGAACGTAAACTCAATAAAATTAATGCAGTAATGCAGTAATGCATTATTTAAGTAACGCAGTAACGCAGTATGACAGTAATTGCCTTAATTAATAAAAAGGGTGGTTGCTCTAAATCTACAACCGCCGTACATCTGAGCTATTGGCTATCACGTCAGGGTTACAAAGTAAAACTTCTAGATGCTGATGCCCAGCGCAGTAGTTCGATATGGCTCAACTCAATGGAGGATAATTCCATTGCTGCAACGGTGTTGCAATCACCCGACGAATTGCTTGAACAAATACCCGAACTAGCCCAAGAATGTGATTACCTCGTAGTTGATGGAGCCGCAGGACTGGCGGAATCAACCAGGGCGATTTTATTTAGATGCGACCTGGCGGTAGTTCCCTGTCAGCCCACAGGTTTAGATTTGCAATCGGCTAGCGATGCAGTACGTTTAATCAAACAAGCCCAATCAGTACGTGGTGGTGCGCCTAAAGCTGCTGTGTTTATCAGCCGTGCTGTCAAAGGGACAAAACTCAAAGATGAAGCAATCGCACTATTATCAAAAACCAAAGAAATAACCGTACTAAAAACAGTGGTGCATCAAAAACAAATCATTGCTGACACTTTTGGGCAAGCTGCAACTGTTTGGGATTTAACGGGAAGACCAGCGACAGAATCAGCGAGGGAATACGACAAGTTATTTAAAGAGATATTGGGGATGGTTAAATGATGAGAAAACGAAAGCCATTAGATGAAGCTGCACAGAGTTTTGTGTTTGGGGGTAACGTTCCCAAAGAAGATATTGAAACTGAACTGGAAGTAGAAGCAACACCTGTGGTAATTGAGCAGCCCCAAGTTAAAGCTCAAGAAAAAGTTACTTCAAAAACTAAAGTCGAACCAGTTGAAGAAACAACTCCACCTTTGGTTAAACCTGATTTGCTATCCCAACTCCAAGCCCCTGCCAAAGAGCCGACAGTACGCATTACGGTTGATTTAGCCGAATCGATGCACCGCAAACTGTCACTGTTATCGGCAAGGACTGGTAAGAAAAAGGCTGAGATTGTTCGGTTTTTGCTCGATGAAGCCCTTAAGGATGTAGAAGATTAATTAAGTAATGCAGTAATGCAGTAATGCAGTAATTATGTTAGATGCTCATAATTTAATCTTAGCTACCTGTTCTTCGTTTTCTAAACTCCAAGCCATGAAATCAAAACCATCGTCGGTATGCTGGTAGTCGTACTCCAAGTTTAAAGCATGGGCAGCTTCGATAAGTTCTTCAAGGGTTCCATTACACCATTTAATTTCATCTTTTGTTAAACCATCTTGAATTATTTTTGCTGCATATCCTTGTTGAATATCAGTCAACATACATTGATGCTGCCAAGTACCACAAATATCGCACGAGTAACCCCAATCGTATTTGAGGGTAGGACGATGATAGGTTTTGAAGTTGCAGTTACGGCAATAGAGGAATTGTGAACTATACATTGGTTTGGGTAAATTGCTACTACAGTTAGCTTTCCCCAAAGCGATCGCTATTATTTCACTCTTCATTCGTAAACAGAAAATAAATGTTGTATCTATAAGAATTAACTACCCCATTACCAGAAATCACAATAGCGATCGCTCAATGCCATGAAAATCTACCACCAATAAAAAACCCCGGCATATACCGAGGTAGCAGTGCAAAATATAGCTGATTTAAACTTACTCAGTTATCGGTTGATAAATTTCTCTCAACTTTTCCACCGTGTTAACTGTTTTTAATGCAGTTAAAATTGTTTCCAATTGCTTAATATCTTGAATTTGAGAAATTTCTTCAAATAGTTCTGACTGCATTGCACCAAATTTCAATTGCAAACAGGTATCAATACCTTGTAATAAACCCTTGCGAGTACCCTTCTCAATTCCAATTCGCTCGACACTCGTTACATACTGCATACGTTTAGATTCCTCGAAACTACTATATTCTTGCCAAAACTCTTGTGCTAAATTGGCGGGTAAAGTCATCATCCAATCAATAAACTTGAATAGGACAATTATCGAATCCCGCTCGAATCCCAACTCATACAACCTTTTTACCAAAATCAACTTTTGCTGCTTGCGCTCGGTACGGTCGCTGGTTGTTGCCTTAGCTTGTAGATGCGCCATAACCACGGTAGCAAAGGGATTACGGCTTTGTTCGAGTTCGGATAACCTTTGTTCGTAGTCTAACAGTTTTATGACTGGAAATCGAAAACTGATGCCACAACCAAATAATTGAGAATTAAATTGTGATGGTCGCCAATTGGGATTATCATCACCGAGAATTGCCAAAGATACTACAAACTTTTGGTATTTGTCGTAAATTCGATAGTTGTAGGTGTACATTCGCAAAGAAAAATTAGCTTCTTCCTGACTTTGAATTTCAACATGAATAAGTATCCAATTTTCTTCGCCAGAAATACGATAAACCTTGACTAATTTATCGGCAAATCGCGTACCAATTTCGGCATCACCCACTACCGAAAGCAGTTCTTTGTCGAGGAATTCGGGCTTTTTAGTCCAATCAATACGGAGATGTGCTTGAGGAAAAAAGAACAGCATGAAGTCCTCAAAATACCTTTCCAAAACATCTTTCCAGGGCGAATCGTACTGGGTTTGAGGATTGGGAAAATCCTCGGTTTGGGAATTATCTGTCATAACTACTGCACCGTAATATTGCGAACCAAAATACTCATCACTTCCCCTGGATGCGTTGGGCTGGATACCAATGGACTCCAATCTCCCACCTGAGCGTAACCCAGTTGGTGTAAAACGTGAATTGTGCCCATCACAGCACGAGATGAACCAATCAACGTGTGTTTGATGGTTTCGCGTTCGGGTGTAGGGGTTGATTGCAAATTATTGTGTAGGTGATTGCTTGGTTCAGCACCTGATAAAAAGCTTTGAGGAACTTGGGATTTGAATGTGTACTTGGTGGGACTGTCGAGTGCAGTCAATGCGCTCAATTGTGTAATCATCTATGTGGCTCCCTGTAGGGGTTAATTTGGAGCGATCGCTATCTTCTTCCCGGAGTCAGGCGATCGCTTCTAAATATTCTTATCGTCAAGTGTAACGTTACGCTTTGGCATTTATCAATCATAACGTGATGATTTACAACAAGGAAGGGTATATAGAGAAAAGAATATTGATGAAGGTTAAGAAAGTTATTGAAATTGAAGTGGTGGGACTAGGCGATCGCATTCGTCAGGCGCGGGAAGCGGATAGTCGTTCATTGGCTGAGATTTGCCGCCAGATACCGATGACAACGATGAACTGGTACAGGATTGAGGCAGAATCCACCAAAGCACTACCCATCGAAACATTGAGACGCATCGAAGAAGTATTGGGTGTGGATTTTGGGGTAAAGTTTGAAAATTAAATATGACTAACGATAAAATCCACGCCGTCATTAACATCAACGATTACACCCTCATCGTGTTTTATACCAACGCTCGCTGCTGGCAATTTCGGGTGATTAGTCCTGGTGGTGATGTATATGGCTCGACGGGAATATTTTACACAGCAGATGCGGCGGAAACTGCGGGTAGGGATTGGGTGGGGAAGAAAGGGTGAGGGCGATCGCTTATAAATAACAGCGCTTCCTTAGTTCACAAAGAATCAATCCGACTTAGGGATTCAATCAACTCCTCAACTTCTTCTTCGTCCAGGCATTGTTGAACCTGGTTGTTGAACCATTCGATTTCTTGCGGTTCTGTGTCCTTAACCCGATAGACCAATAATGTTCCTGCAACGCGGGCGAGGGTAAGAGGTGATGGAGAAAGGTTACTGAGCAAATCACATGCATTTTGATATATTTGCTTAACTGATGCTTTGTCCAATGGAGAACCCAACTGAGCGGAAAGCTCTTTTAGATTCTTTTGAATCGACGAATGGAAGCCTGAATCTTCGAGATTCCGAGGGTTACTCATGATTGTTATTCAAATGCGATCGCTTTCTTCGACCGTAGGTTTATCGTACTTGTTTTTCTCACTGCCATCGTACCTTAACACCTCTCAATTTTTCTGGAATCAACAGTTATGGGGATGTAGTTATTATCAGACAAATGGCTATAACGAACTTATATAACTAACCCACGGGGATTTACCCCAACAAAGAACCCAGTCACTAAGGCTGGGTTTTTGGGTTTTGGTGAGGGTATGACTATAAATTAAGTGCAAGAAACTTCCCATAGCAAGCGTTCAATTTCTGCCACTAAAACTGTGCGATCGCGTGTTTTAAATTCGTATAGCAATTCCCCAGTAAAGTCACCTTCGTACATCACCAAACCGTAGTGACCTTCTTCTAGGTTGCCTTCTGGATACCAACCCACATCGAGCAATCGATTGTGTCGTTCGTGCCACAGGGTTAGCATATCTTCTTTGAATATCCACCATCCATCTGCTTCGGGAACTAATTCTGGGTTTGGGTCAATTTCGTACAAGCCATTGTTGTACTGTACGAGCCATCCTGCGGGAATACGTAAAGGTTGTAATAGTGGTTGCATGGAAAGAAAGTTACTGCCATCACCACAACGATAACTGCCCCGGCGACACATTGGACTTGCCACCCCGATGGTAATGAAGATGGCAACTACTGCACAAAGCAGCTAAGTTTTCTCTTCGATTGTCGCTTGGGTTCCGGTTCCAGTGGTGGACTTGTAGGTTGTAAGTCCGTAGTTGGGAGAGAGTTAATTTTGATGTGTCTTCACCTGGAGCAATGCATTTTAAGCCACATTTTTGACAACACCACCCAGCTTCAAGTTTCACCGACGTGGCAATCTCTGACCAATTATCTGGGTAAAGCGAATCGGTGAAGGTCATCTTCGAGCGAGGTTATGGGGTTTTCAGATTATAATACGAGACACATAAGTATGTAACAAGCTTGTTTTAACTATAAAATTAGCTATTTTTCAGCTATACCAAGGCTACCGCAAGGCTAAATCTGAATAAGAAAGGGTAATTGATATTTACTGCCAGTTACGGCGGTACTATTGATCTAAGCCCAAGCGATACCCGTTTCTATGTCTAAGGATATAAGTTTATTTAATTAAGAAATATTAGATTGAAAAATTAATTCAGATAGAAACTTATGGCAACTGAGCAAGAGCTTCAATCTCTTTTTAATACCTTAGATCGCGATCAAGACGGCAAAGTCTCCATTCATGAGCTTTTTTTAAGTCCTGGCTTAAGTGCAATTATCTCATCAGAAACAAATACCAGTAGCCCCCAGGAGTTACTAGTACAGTATGGTTTAGACGAAGACGGTAGTATTACCTTTGAAGAGTTAAAGAAAGCAGTTGAGAAAGCAAGTAATTTAACCTAGTAGTCAAAAAACCCAATATCCAAAATCCCTCTCTAGCCCACGCTTTGAGGGATTTGCAATTTCTAGGTCATTGGTGACTCGCTCTTTTCCCGATGGATGACCTTGGAGGTGAAAGGCTAGCTTTTTGCGATTGTGGGAGGGAAGCCAAGAGCGATCGCACTTGTTTTTCTCACTGCCATCGTACCTTAACACCTCTCAATTTTTCTGGAATTGCTCAGTATAGTGTTGTAGTAATTATCAGACAAATGGCTATAAGTAACTTATATAACTAACCCACGGGGATTTACCCCAACAAAGAACCCAGCCTTAGTGACTGGGTTTTTGGGTTTTGGAGTATACCCACAGATTCCTTAAGAGGGATGCAGCACACAAAAAACTAGGGAAATATCATTTATTCAAACAAATATCCATGTATCGATTTATATTAGCAAGCTGTATTATGTCTGTGTGGTGTTATAAATTACGCTCACTACGAGCGAGAAATGCGATGAAACGGCAGCAGCTAATAATTGGAAGTACAGTATTTTTTTTGACACTTGCACCAAGCATTGCTTATTCAGATGAGGTGTGGAATAGCAACTATGGTAGAGTGGTTTACCAAAGCGATAGAAATAAAACTGCCGTCTGGACTTATCCAGCAGGGACTATCTTCATTGAAGGGTTAGCTGGAGTCACAAGCAATCGTGGAATTTATCACGGCTATTGGGTAGGTAAATCGAATGTTAAATGCGACACGGCACGAGAAGACAGTTCTGGCAAGTTGAGTAATACCTGGGGACGGTTTTCAATTCGTTTTACAGTGCCTAATTTCCCCATGCCTTGGGAGGCAAAATGGAGTTATTGCGAAGGTGAACCAACATTCTCTTGGAACGGAACCCCACCAAGATAAGTTCCATCTAAACTTATTCCTCATACTTGTATTTAATTTTACCTAATTACTTATCTCTCGTAGCAACCGTTCAATTTCCGCTACTAAAGCCATGCGATCGCGTAACGCTTGTAATGTTTATTACAGCCCTTGAAGTGGCAATAGACTCATCCTACAACACTAAGATTTTCAGCAGTAGCGTGGCGGCAAATTATCTATAAGCTACTTTTAGCCCTACCAGTTCTTAAATTTGGCGAAGGTATTGGCATATGGTAAATAGTTAATTAAATAACTCTAAAAACTCTTCAACAACTGCGGAGGTACTTTCATAACATTGCGTTGCTGAAAATCTAACTGTAGAAATACCTTGACGTAAAAATATCCTATCTCTCTTGTAGTCCCAATTTTTTTGAAAAGCTTCGTTATGATATACTCCATCGACTTCAAGAATCATGCATTTTTGATTATGAAAAACTAAAAAATCAACTTCTGCTTTTTCTTTAAGCTTATTATCGTGATTACTAACAGGTAAACCATTTAAAGCCATAAAGCCATTTACATTAGCAAAAAAGATAATGTTTTTACTATACAAAGCTCTAGCAATCTTCTTTTCTGTTTGTGAGCGAAATGTTAAACCATTCCATAAAAGTTCTTCTTTGACTCGCTCATTTTTAAGTTTGGTATCAACATAATTTTCCTCAATCTTAATATTTTCAAATATTCTTTTTCTTTCAACATTATCATAATAAATAAACCACCAGTATTGCGTGCCTTTGCCGTCTCGCTGGTCTGCGAAAGCAAGATGTAAATGTTCGCTAATCTCAAAATAAAAGCCTGTTTTCTGCCTAACATTCAGCCAATTTTTTACGGCATCTCTATTGCTAAGATTATAAATATTTAGAAGAAAATTAGTCAAAGAACCTGTACGGACTTCTACATAGTAAGGTAGCTGAGGAGCTACTGAAACTATTGAGTTATCAGAATCACTGTGTTCTTTTCCAGATGGATTAAAAATAGTTTTAGGGGGAGCTTGCACCATATCCACTATCCAAAAAAATAAGACTTTATTTGTTTATAGCTACTCCAAATTGATTAAAGCAACAGAAAAAATACATGACTTCAATTAAAGATTAGATAAAGTCCATCGCTTCCCAGAATTGCATAAGTAGGTAGGTACAATTAAACCGAACTACGTAAACTTCTGTAAAGTACCCGAAACGCTTCTAAAATCAAGCTCCTAAGTGATTTACATTTCTTAATCTAGTTGTGTTTTTTAACGTCCACCTACTTAGATAAAACTTAGAGAGGCTAATGGCTTAATCAAATATTTACGGCTCTTCCCAATGCCACGATATAAAGTTTTGCTAAACTTACCAACAAACAAAGGCGACTTTTTCTTCTTCGATCGCAATTCCCAAAAATCGCGATTAAAAGCTTTCATCTTGGAATTATATGTATAACTCCAAGATGAAAGTAAATCAAAATCTATCACTTGACCAATAAAACTGTAATGAATCTATGAACCGTAATTGGCTCGTGCATAACCAATTATTTTAGACATCGCTGGTCCGCCGCCACCTTCGTTATCACCGCTAGTATTATTAGCAGGTATTGAAGCTTCAGCACTTTGTACGCCAATAACTCTGGGATATATTTCTGAACCCCACCATCCCCAAACTGGTCCACCAGAATGACCGCCAGTGATATCCATAAAATGACCCAGCACGTAACCTGTTTGGTCACTAATTGATTGGTTTGACACCGAAGAAATTGCTCCATTGCCAAAAAATACAGGGCGCTGAGTACCAGTCAAATCACCGGGGTAGCCGATATGTTGCCAGAAACTTCCTCCATTCCAATCATCATCATAGGTGCGGTATCCGGCATACCCCGTTACATCACCTAAATTACGGTCGAGTACAACTACAACATAGTCAAATGCTGTTTCTAAATCTGTTAATCCCCCTTCGGCTTTGTTCCAGAAAATAACTCTCGTACCCCAAGCGGACCCTAACGCGGGTCTAACACCGTTATGGTACGAAGGCGAAAACTTAATCCATCCCGCACTTCCATCGCTATTCCATACTATGCAATGGGAGCAAGTCAGCATCAAATTACGTCCAATCATGCACCCCGTTCCACTACCACTAGCAGTTTCAACCCGACCTACCGTACACCAAGGGTAAGATACATCATCAAAAATGTATCGCGTGTCGGTTCCAAATACATTACTAGGTTTATCCTCATCTCTTTTCGGTGGTTGATATTTGATTTTCTCAGTCAGCGTTGGTAGGAAACTAATATTTAGAAACTCATGGGTAACGCCATCGCTGTACTTAACTAAGTCGATTTGGTCAATTTTCTCAATCTGACGAAGCAAGTCTTCTGACTTAATTGCAGGTGGTTCAACCTGTTTCGCTAAATCTGCAATTACTTCAACTACCGCGTAAGCGTGTTCTCCTTCAACTTGTCGGATAACTGGTGCAATTTTTTGCCTTTCTGGATACCAAATGCGCCCTACTTCTGCTTTAAACTCTGGAAATTTTACTGAAGCTTGAATTGGGTTGCGACTTTTTAGTTCGCGCAACGTTAATGGAGAATTTTTCATTGTCAAATTCCCTACAAACTAGTTTTTACATACCTGTATTATTAACAATGGCTGAAGAGCGATCGCAGTACCCCGTGGGGTAATCTTATATACTAATGGTGGTTGCATGGGAAAGGAATAAATTACCATCACCACAATAATAAATATGGAAGTTTTTACACGACGGGTGTTGCATAATAATCTAACGGCAATTAACACTATGCAGCATCGATCACGTTTCACTTAGCAAAATATACGTAATATATCAGTAACAAGTAATTCAAGAGAACTATTTTTTGATTCTTATGACGAGACAATTATTATTACTAAGCTTCATACTGGCTGGAATAATTTCATCAATACCACGAATATCAGTTGCCCAAGAAGTACCAAATCTTAGGCAAAATATGCCTTATTCAAAAGCCAGAGGTATATTGATAAATTCTGGCTGGCAAGCAGTATTTAATTTAGAGCAGATTAATAACCCTGATAAAAGCGCACCTGTTAGTTATTTTATTAACAAAGGATATACCGAAATTGTAGATTGTGCTGGTTCAGGATTAGGGCTTTGTCTTTTTCAATTTCGGAATGCCTATGGAAAAATATTGAATGTCACAACTGCCAACAATGGTGAAAGTCAAGAAATTGTTTTTGGTTGGAAAATTGAAGAACCTGAGAAAACCTCTGCAACAGTAAATACAGGGTGTGCGCCAAGAGATAATAAATCTCGTATTTTATCTAGTCCAAAACCAAATGATATCCATCCCAATTGGCGTGGTGATAGTTATATCGGCGCATCTTGGAGTTTTATAACCAAAGAAATTATTACAAATGATACGGGAAAATATTTAAAAGGTGATTTATATTCCCCACGAGGAGGACTGATAAATGAAAATATTTTTGTCATAGAAAATGAATGGGACTGCAATGTAAATGAAAGTTTTTAGCTCACCACAACGATAACTGCCCTGGCGAAACGTTAGACCTACCACCCCGATGGTAATGAAGGTGACACCCACTGCACAAAGCCACCAAATTTTCTTTGCGGTTATCCCTTGGGTTACGGTTCCAATGATGCACCTGTAGGTTGTAAACTCTACGTTTGGAGATGGTTAATTTTGATGTGTCTTCACCTGGAGCAACGCACTTTAACCCACACCTATGACAGCACCATTGGGCTTCAAGTTTAACTGATGTGGCAATCTCCGACCAATTATCTGGGTACAGCGAATCGGTGAACGTCATCTTCAACCAAGGTTATAGGGGTTTTAAGATTTTAATACGAGTATGGTGTGTGGTTGATGAATTTTTGGTTAATGAATATGCGATCGCAACCCAAATACCTGGTTTTATTGATAATTAACCTGGACACTTCATTAACTGTCCTTCAGGTATCAATTACCCCAAAAATACTAATTTTTGGAAAACTTTGTATTATTTATTTTACTATTCTCTGTCAAATAGAATTATTTTATGGCTAATGTAAATTTGGCTAATGTAATTTAAACTACTTTATATTATTTTAATGAAAGTCTAGCTCGAAGAAATATCTTCAATCTGTGATTTATGTAATTTTCGGGAATAGTTAGATTGAGATTGTCTTTATAGATTCACTCATGGCA
>NZ_NTFS01000107.1 GCF_002289455.1 Brunnivagina elsteri CCALA 953 | reverse complement strand
ATTGGGAATATTGAAAACCTGGAAGCGCAGCTGTATGGGTGTGTTACCAATGCCCAATACCCAATACCCAATACCCAATATCGATTATTTAATAATTAATTTTTTTACGAGTTTTGGCAACGGAGTGGGAATACTCACAGTTCCCGAAAAGCTTGAACTATTTCCAGGTAATTCTGCTGGTAAACCCTCTGTACTTGCGCTCAAAGTTCTTCCCTTATCGTCGGTAACGTCCAAGAAGCTATACAAAAAACGTACAGATTCCGAACCCTTATTTTGCATTTTCACGCGGAGAATTAAATCTCCACCGGAAAATTTCGCCGACTGTACCGCAAAGCTAACACCTTGATTTTCCGCATTCACGGGGAATCCGGCTTGGGGTTTTTCTTCTACTTCCTTGGGTTTCTCCTCTGGCTTTTTCTTATCCGCTTTACCATCTTCATCCTCATCTTCTGGCTTTTCCGACTTTGCGGCTTTGGTTTTGCCTTCAATCCGTGCCTTAACAATTTTTAATATCTCTTCTTCCCTTAACAATGCCACACCTGACTGTGATGTGTTACCAGCCTTCCCACTCGCAAATTTAGTAGTTGGACGAGCATCAGGTGTTGTCACACCTTTGAGAGCTTTACTACCGATATCGAAACCCAAAATAGCGCTTACAGAGCCAGCACCTAACATTAGGGTCAATAAAATCAACGTTAGCAGCACAGTAGAATTAAGTTTCATCGCTGACAATACTCAAGATTTTCGTTCATTAGGGGCTATCTAAAATTACCGAGGTTATTGGACTCGAAGTTTAAGTGAGCTTAATCAATATTAGTTTGCACTATTTCACTGTGAAAGTATGTAGTATGAAAATCTGATAAATTATTATCCCCCTTAGTGCTAGAACTTGCCATTGAGGGTCTGATACCTGATTTCATCTCCTGTAATCTCAAGATTACAGGAAAAATATTCGTGGAGCGAGTTTACTTGTGTGGTGTCTGTCTGCTGATTAATTTCTCGTCCCTTCAAAAATGACTCGACAGCCAACAGAAGTTTAATTGCGATCGCCCTTAGAACCACCGCGTAACTACCCTCCGCGTTTAAAAGCCAAATTCCAAACTGCTTTTAGTATAGTCCCTCGGCATTCAACATTAAAAAAATAGAGAGAGTAATTTTTCTCAAACTTATCGACATTACTGGCAGTTTGTATCTTCACACCAAAACTGTATCAATGTCAGAATAAATATTGTCAAAAATTAGTAAATGTATTTTTCATGACTACACATTTCGTTAATAGAAAATATACCATTAGATAAAGTTACTTTTATTAAAAATTAACGTAAGTATTATTGCTAAATTATCTTCAGACTGAAAGTAAATTCATCTAATAATTTGAGACAATAAACAAGGAAAATATTATGGAGATAGATTTACAGAAATTTTACCGCGCCACAAATCCAAGTAAAACACTGATTGTAGAAAATATTCAAGACCAAAAATATTACATTGATTTTTCTTCCGTAAGAGGTGGAAAGATTATTGAAGAGTTGAGAGATAATATTACTTTTTTTTCTCCTGAAGAACCAACTTGTCAGCTATTCACTGGACATATTGGTTGTGGGAAAACTACAGAACTTTTGAGATTGAAATTAGAGTTAGAAAACGAAAATTTCCATGTAGTTTATTTTGAATCTAGTGAAGACTTAGAAATGGCAGATGTGGATATTGGTGATTTTTTGTTAGCTATTGCCCATCATGTCAGCGAAAGTCTCTCAAATCTGGGATTAAATGAACCTAGCAAACTCAAAGAATTAGTTCAAGGTGCTTGGAAAATCTTAAATTCAGAGGTAACAGGGGCAAAAGCAAAAATTCCCGGAGTTGGTGATGTGGGTTTTAGTTCCGAAAAAGAAAAGTTTTCCCTTTCTATGGGAATCGGGGAAATTACAACTAAAGCAAAAAATGATGCGACATTACGAGAAAGACTGAATCAATATCTAGCACCACAAAAAAACCGACTTTTAGAAGCGATAAATTCTGAATTATTAGAACCAGCAATTGCCAAACTCCAACAGCAGAATAAAAACGGGTTAGTGGTAATAGTAGATAATTTAGACCGCATCGATAGCCGTCCGAAACCGTGGGGAAGACCACAACAAGAGTATTTATTTATCGATCAAAGTGAATGTTTAACTAAATTACATTGTCATTTAGTTTACACCATGCCCTTAGCATTAAAGTTTTCAAATGATTACAATAACTTGACTCAACGATTTCCCGAAGACCCAAAAGTGTTACCAATGGTAACAGTAAATATGCAGGATGGTAGCAATTTTGAACCGGGATTAGTGTTGTTGCGTCAGATGGTTTTAGCTCGTGCATTTCCCGAATTAAATTCATGCGATCGCATCGAACATATTACCAAAATATTTGATTCGTCGGCAAGTTTAGACCGTTTGTGTCAAGTCAGTGGTGGACATGTGCGCGATTTATTAAGATTATTAAATAATTGGATTCAACGGGAAAGAAAACTTCCCCTACGACGAGATACATTAGAAGCTTTGATTCGTGTTCGTCGCAATGAGATGACAATGCAAATTTCCGATGATGAATGGGAATTGTTGCGACAGGTACGTAAGCGTAAAAAAGTTGGTGGAGACAGGGATTATCAAGCACTAGTTCACAGTCGCTTAGTATTTGAATACCGTAACCATTTTGGAGAATCCTGGTTTGATGTTAATCCAATTTTAATGGAAGCAGAAGAGTTAAATAGTTAAAAAGTAGAGTGAGTCGTCTATATAAATATATAAATATATAAAAATTAGGAATTGAAAAAGGAAAATTTTATGAATGACGAATTTGGAGAAAATAAAAAAAAGGTAGAAAAAATACAAGCAATCCAGAAAATAGCAATAAATAAAACCCTTCCTTCCTTTACTCCTAATTCCTCATTAGAAGAACTTGCTTGGACATTAGAAGCTTCCCAGGGTGAATTTAGATTAATTTTGGCTAGATGTAACTATCTAAGATTGCGATCGCGTCTTTTAAGGAAATTGCAAAAGTTGACTACGACTAATATTCAGCTTCTGACTTTAAAAAAAACTGATAATAGTTTATACAAAAAAATTTTTCGGTATTCTCAACATAAAGATGCATTAATGGTATGGGGTTTGGAGTCAGTACAAGATTTGGAAAAATTATTAATTGCAACTAACCAAGTTCGTGAAGAATTTCGGAAAAATTTCAATTTTCCTGTGGTTTTATGGGTTACAGATGATGTATTAGCCAAAATTATACGTATAGCTAGCGACTTTGAAAGTTGGACTACAACGATTGAATTTCGCATTTCCACAGACGAATTAATCCAAACTCTCCAACATGATACCGACGCAATTTTTAATATTGCACTTGTCTCCGATAAATATTCAATTGGTTGGCAAATGGGATATTTACGTCGTAGCCAAATCATCAGATTTTATCAAGATTCACAACTTATTTTTCAGCAACTCGAACCTGGATTACAAGCAAGTGTATATTTTGCAATGGGGCAAGATGCTTATTTAAAAAATCAAATTGATACAGCATTAGATTTTTATCAGAAAAGCTTAGAACATTGGGTTTTGAATATTGAAGATGACAAAGTTTCCCTAATACATACTCCCAAATCTCCCATTCTACGTGCAGGAATACTACTTTTTTATATTGGTTTATGCTACTTTCAAAAAGGGGAAGAAAACGTCAAAAAATCCCGTGATTACCTATTACAAGCAAAATCTTACTTTCAACAATGCATTACTATCTTTACTGAAGCAAATCAACTAAATTTAGTTACTAAATTTATCAATCCTTTAGGTGAAGTACTACAACGTTTAAAAGCTTGGGATGATTTACAAAGTCTTGCAAAAACAGCTTTGGATTTGCAGAAACTATATAGTAATCCTACAAGAGTTGCACGTGCTTATGGTTTTTTGGCTGAAGTTGCCATTAGTCGAGAATTGTGGTTAGAAGCAAAACAAAATATATATCAAGCACTACATTATGGTGCTAAAAGTTCACCCAGCAAACAACAAAACCAGGGATTATATCTATTATTACTTGCCGAAGCTGAACTCAATTTAGGACAGATTCAACTAGCAGAAAAACACCTACAACTAGCACAAAATATTAATAGCGAAGAATACCCCCAGCAATATATTCGGATTTTACAAAAATTGCGATCGCACTATTGGCACAAGCATGATTATCTGGAAGCTTTTCGTGCGAAACAGGAAATCCGTTCTATCGAACAACAATACGGTTTTCGTGCATTTATTGGTGCAGGAAAAATTCAACCTTACCGCAAACACCGAATTTCTTTAACTCAGATAATCGAGACAGATAATAACAATCTATTACAAGTTAATATAGCTAAAGAAATTACCGCATCTCGACGGAAAAATGATGTAGAAAAATTATTGGAACGTATCGCACGTCTCGACTATAAACTTATTGTTATTCATGGATATTCTGGAGTTGGAAAAACTTCATTAGTCCAAGCAGGATTGGTTCCTGCACTCAAGTTAAATCAGAAAAATACTTGCGAAATTATCCCGATATTAATTAACTTTTATCCAAATTGGGTGAATGAATTAGAAAAAAAAATAGCAGTAGAATTCAATGAAGGAAAAAGTCAGCAAGTTATAAATAAAGAGCTACTATCCAATCATTTATTTAATTCTAATTATCTATATTCACTAGAAAATATTCTCAAAAAATTACAAGAATGTCATCAAAATAATTTACGAATAGTTTTAATTTTTGACGAATTTGAAGAATTTATTTTTACCTATAATACTCGTTATTTACGACAGCATTTTTTTGATTTTTTAGGAAAATGTCTCAATATCCTCAACGTGAAAGTTATTTTATCACTTAGACAAGAATATTTACATTACTTACTTGAATGCAATCATATTCCCAGCATGGATATTATTAACCATGATATCCTGTGCAAAAATATTCTTTATGAAATCGGCAATTTTACTCCAGATGAGGCAAAATCCTTAATTAAATGTTTAAGTGAACATTCTAATTATCCTTTAGAAACTAAATTAATTGAAAAATTAGTAGAGGATTTATCTGCAAAATTTGGTGAAGTTAGACCAATCGAATTACAAATTGTTGGGGCACAATTACAAACAGAAAAAATTACCACACTAGCACAATATCAACAGTACGAAAATCACAAACAATTAGTAAATCTCTATTTACAAGAAGTAGTTAAAGACTGTGGTCAAGAAAATCAGCAAATAGCAGAAATGATACTAGATTTACTAGCAGATGAAAAAGGTATACGTTTGATTAAAAAACGTTCTGAACTGATTCGTGATTTGAAATTAATAGTTACTCAAAATAATCAAAGCCAAGAAAATTCAAAAATTAATATCGAAGATACTAAAATAGACCTAATTTTCCAAATATTTGTCGCATCGGGAATTGTCGTTTTAATATCAAATAATCTCGATGATAGAATAGATGACCAGTATCAACTAGTTCATGACTATTTAGCCGGATTTATTCAAAAACAACAAAGACCAAAATTACATGATTTGATTAATCAACTTAATCAAGAAAAACAACAGGATAAAAATATTCTCAATCATCTCAACAATCTGAATAGTTTTTACAAAATAGCACTGATGATGACATATTTTATCATTCTAGGATTATTGATATTAAGGTAAAATATAAACCCATATCCCCAACTTATAGAAAATGCCGAGGAACCGCATCAAACCTTGCTATAATTGCAGTCAAACCCCTTCACTTCTCTATCGAGTCAAATATGATAAAGAAGGAAATTGGACATTTCTTTGCCTTGAATGCTGGCAGCAAATTAGCCAAAATAACCCTTTTTACCTATATGGTGGAACTTGGAAAGCAAAAAAGAAATAAAAAAGGGTTTACTTATTTGAGTAAACCCTAAAAATCTAGATATTATTTAAGTCGAATTATCAAACTCTACTGTGCTTTATTTCCAGCAACCTTAGCTTCAACCTTCACAGTTTTGATACCTTCAAATTTGTACTCTTTGACAGCAGGTTCAATCTTCTTCAAAGTTGCTGCATCGGGAACAGTACCCTTAATCGTCAAAACACCATCTTTCTCTTCCACATCAAGCTTGCTTCCAGGGAATTTCTTTTCAAGATTATTCTTAACGATGGTTTTTGCACCACTAGCAGAACCTTTCACAGCAGTACCCGCTTTGTCAACAGTACCAGTCGCAGCAGTTTTAGTACCTTCTGCTGTATTTTTAGCTGCGGTTTGAGTTGTAGAAGCTGCTTCCTTAGCTTTGTTTACAGCAGTATCGGTTGTAGAAGAACCAGCATCAGAAGTCTTTGATGCATCTTGGCAACCAACTGCTCCAACTACCAAAATACCGCTAATTAAAAGAGGGATGAATTTTTTCATGTCTATCTCCAAATTAAATAAGTGAAGTGAAGTGAAGTGATGAATCCGAAAGTGTGTGGAACTGAGGAGCAAATCTAAAAAAAAGATTAAATTTGAAATGGCAGAGAGGTTATAATTCAAATAACTACAAACTGAATAGTTGATAGCTTTATCTGGCTCGGAAAAAGCCAATTTGAGAAAGCTAAATTTCAGTGACAGTAAGAAATTACGCCACAAAAACAGAAGTAGAGCAATAGGTCAAACATTAACTTGGCTGGGGTCTCAAGTCAATCTACCAGCATACAATACAAAATCTTTGTTTAACGGTTATTTGATGTTATCAGATTTCCAAACAAATGGTTTATCTTCTCCCTGAGTCAAATAAGTTCTGCATTATTGTATTGCAGTACTTTTTTATTTCAATTCGTACCTTTCGTGTAAAAATTGTATTATATAATACTTTGTGCTTTTTGAGTACAGGAGTATGGGAAAATCAGGAGGTTTACTCTTACCCTCCGGAAATTGCCCCTAATATGTTCGGTTCTACGACTTTCGAGATTAGGGAAATTCTTATAACGTCGTAGGTAGATATATATGCCTGTCAAAACTGTTAATATCGCTCGCTAACCAAGGAGTGAAAAATTGTGTATAAATGGATTCTGCCAAGTTTGAGTGAAGTTTTAGCTGCCAACCAAGTCAATATGGCTGCTGGTTCCTCTGCAAGAGCAGAACGTCAGTGGCGTTTAAGTATAGCAGCAACGGAAAAGTTGTTATTAAATACACTTGTAACGACTTCTCCCCATACTAATGATAACCAGAATAAGGGATTAATTTTAGCTGCTCCAGCACCAGTATTTAGTCAACTAAAACCGATTCATAACCTGGAAACAATTACTTTTACGGCAAAGCCATTTAACCCTTTGGCATTAATGCCGTTTGAAATGCCTACAGTGGTGGAAAAATTAGAAACATCTCCAAGTGAGGCAGTACTACCGTTACTTGCAGCAGATCCATTAGGAAAAGAGCAGTTTTGTCTAATTTTTACTTCTAAATTTCAACTAGTGCTGGTTTTGGCAGAAGATGAGAATGGAGCGAAAGTATTTTCATTTTCCTTTGAACCAGAAGTAGTACAACAAGCATGGAAAGTTTTAGGGGCTAGAGTGATGCTAGTTAACCCCGATGAATTTGTTCATTTAACAGAGTTGGTGCAGAAATACATCATACCTGCGATCGCACCTGATTTTCGCATCGTCATGCAATTTAGCCAGCTATTACTGGCACAACTTCCCGAAGAAGACGATAATTTTGTGAAAGGGCAAGAAGAAAAAGATAATAACGAAGCATTTCATAATTCTTTACCTCCTACCTATTGTCAAGAACAACAGTCTTTATCCCCTAATCTCCCTTGTTCTTCCCATCGTTCAGATGTGGAACTATTACAAGCATTTGCCCACGAGGTTCGTACTCCTTTGGCAACTATTCGCACGGTGACAAAATTGTTACTCAAACAAAAGGATTTACCAGCAAATGTGATTAAGCGGTTGGAAATTATCGATCGGGAATGTACTGAACAAATAGATCGAATGGAGTTGCTATTTCGGGCAGCAGAATTAGAAACATCGACTTCAACAAATACACAAGGTACGCAATTAGCACCAATGTGCTTGGAACAGATATTACAACAAAGTATTCCTCGATGGCAACAAGCTGCAAGTCGTCGTAATTTAACTTTGGATGTGGTGTTACCGCAGAAACTACCTACTGTGGTGAGTAATCCGAATCTGTTGGATCGGGTTTTGACGAACTTGATTGAGAATTTTACCCGAAGTTTACCTGCTGGTAGTCGGATACAGGTTCATGTTATTCCTGCGGGGAATCAATTGAAGCTACAGTTGTTACCGCAATTAAGTGATGAGGATACTGCAAATGCTGTATCTTGTACTCCTCCAATTCGGAAAGCGATCGGACAATTGTTGATGTTTCAACCGGAAACGGGAACGATTAGTTTAAATTTGGCGGCAACTAAGCATTTATTTCAAGCGATTGGTGGTAAGTTGATTGTGCGTCAACGTCCTCAGCAAGGGGAGGTTATGACTATTTTCTTACCTCTGAATAGTGTTGATGATTCTGGTATTGCTGTGGGGATGGAATGTTTTAAGGGTACGATTTAAGTGGTTCTTCATTATAGCGATCGCTATAATAAAACCAGTATCGCTAAGGGAAAATCAACAATGCCCATTACGCTCGATCTGCCACCAAAAATTGAGGCACTGTTGCGACAGCGTGCCGAAAGTACCGGGCAAGATATTTCGCAAATGGCACTCTCCGTTATGGCTTTGGGGCTGAGTTTGGACGATAATGATTTTTTTGAGGCTTTAAAGGGAATCCAACGTGGGCTTGATGATTTCGAGCAAGGGCAATTTTCGAGTTTAGAGGACTTTGTGAATTTTTTCAAGTTAACATAGCCATCGCTAGATAGTTATATATCGATGCGTCTGCAAGATTGCAGTTTAACTTTCTCAAGTGAGAGGAAGTGCGATCGCAAAGTGACTTCCTTGGAATATCACGAATTCTATTGTGATGTCGCAACAGTTTTTTTTGAGAAGTTAGAATTCAAAGTGATTTTTTTCAAGTTCGCATAACCATCGCTATATAGTTATCTATCGATGCGCCTGCGAGATTGCAATTTGATTTTCTCAAGTGAGAAGAAGTGCGATCGCGGTTTTCTATTGTTATGTCGCAACAGTTTTTTTTGAAAGGTAGATTCAAAGTGAATTTTTTCAAGTTCGCAGAGCCATCGCTACTTGGCTATCTATCGATGCATATGCGAGGTTGTAAAAATCAAGTTATTAGCCGTTTGTAGTATGATTTAAACTGAGGAAATCTTTCTAGATAGGGAACCAAGAGCGAAACTGTCACACAGATATAATTAGAAGCGAATTAATTTAGCTAATGTTTGGGCTAAGTAGATTATTTGATGAACTTATCTCTACAAATTCAATATCTACTAATTGCAAATCCCAAGATGTCATGTTTCTAAATAATTTCCGTGCAAAATTGTATCAAGAAGTGCAGTTATGGCGTGATGAAGGTATTATTAATAATCTTACATACGAAAAACTGAGTAAACGCTATCAATTCGATCGGATTGAAGTATCTAAGGCAGAAAAATTCGTTTTTATTGTGATTGCTTTAGGTGGTTTGTTAGTTGGTTTGGGTGTAATGATTTTTGCTGCTGCTAGCTGGGAAGCATGGGCAAAAGAAGTTAAATTAGGATTATTTTTAACTATATTATTCGTCACTAATATTATCGGATTTTTTTTGTGGCAAGAACCGATTAAAGCGAGATTATCAGGGAAAAATATACAACGACGTAAAGGGATTATTGGACAGAGTTTATTAATTTTAGGTGCGTTGTTGCTGGGTATAAACCTGTCACTAGTAGCAGAAATATTCCAGCTAAATTCGGCAAATTATGAGTTGTTTTTAGCATGGGGTTTTGGTGTCGCGATCATGGCTTATGGTTTACGCTTAACTCCACTGGCAATACTCGCTTTAATGTTGCTACAAATTGGCTATTTTATCGGTTTGAATGAATTACAGTTCGTGGTTAATGAGATGAACTGGAGTCGGATTGTAGTCGAACATATGCCATTATTATTATGGGTAGTTTTTGTCCCGCTAGCGATTTTATGCAAGTCGCGATGGGTTTTCACTTTAGGCGCGATCGCATTCACTTTTACTCTACAATTTAATGTTAGTCCCCTCAAATATCTGAATGATCAGAGTAGTTATCCTTGGTTTGCATCGTTTGCGTTTGCAATTCCTCCTGCTTTGCTGTGGAGCTACGATGATTTGCTATTTCCGAAAGTTGATTATCGCTGGTTTCAACCATTAGCACGTAGTCTAGCAATCTTATTTTTTTGTATATTTTGTTATGTTTTTGCATTTAGCTGGTATTGGCAATCTGGATTCTCAACCCTAGTTTTAGCTCCTCCAACAGTCTCAAAATTGAATTTAGCAGTTTTAACCGATGTGATTTCTCTCAGTATAATTGCAATAGTCCAATGGATTTATTTACTACAGCAAAGATTTAACTGGATGAATCCGATAATTCTCACAGGGATTGCGATCGCGGTATTTACACCTTTTTGGTATAGTCTCAAGATTAATAATCTAGAAATAATTCCAATTCTGCTTTTTAATATTCTCTTAGCTATCATTGCTATTAACTTAATTAGTCAAGGAATAGAATATAGGGAAAGGTTAGAATTTTGGGCTGGAATGATGATGCTACATCTACAAGTTATTAGCAGAATTTTTGAATATAATACAGATTTATTATTCAAAGCTTTTATTGTTACGGTTTGCGGTATTGTCATTCTTATCGCTGGATTACAGTTTGAGAAATATCTAGTTTTCCGAAGACAGTGAAAATAATTAAAAATAAATTATCAACCTAACGATTTAGCTGATTTTCACCAAACTGCTCACACACTAATGAAATCTAACGAACCCAATTTTAATAAATATTCTCGAAATACAGAAATATCAAGCTCTGTTCAAAATAATTATTTAAATTCAACTAAATTAACCCCATTTTGGTATTTATTACTTTTATTATGCATACAAACAGTAATTATTTTAGCATTCCCAATTACTCGCTTATATACCCAATATACAGGGAAGAAAGTTATTATTCAAAGCATTCCTATGTATCCATCCGATACATTGCGGGCTAAATATCTGGTTTTAGAATATAAAATTTCTCGACTGGAAACATTGAGTAAACTGCCAGGATGGAAAGAATTAATTAATCAATATCCTGGTACTAATGCTCAATATTATCCGATAGCAGAAGGAACAAATATATATGTAATTATGCAGCAGGATAAATCTAAATCCCCAGTTTGGGAACCTATACAAATTACCAATACTCTGCCAACAAAACTACCAGTAAATCAAATTGCACTGCATGGAACATATCGTTATGGTTCAATTATTTATGGCTTAGAAAAATATCAATTTTCTCAAAAAGAGGCTGATTATTTTAATCAAGATACTTTTCAAACCCGACAAATCAACTTAGGAAGGCAACAACCAATCACAATGGAAATCAAAGTTGATATATGGGGAAATGCAGTACCAATAAGTATGCAAGGAAAAAGCTCGCGTAACTAGAAATTATGATAAGAAGGAAGATAATTAGATAGAAAAGTTGTAATTATCACTGCTTTGTGAATACTGGTATTGGAGATGCGATATGCCTCCGGCATTAAGCTCCGCTTATCGCGGCATTCCTACGGAGTATTGTAAGTTATTTTTTTAAACATCAGAAATAAAAAATCTAGGACGGGAAATATTTGGGGAAAGACTATACTGTTCAAAAAAAATCCATTGTAAAATTCGCGTTTTTAAAAGCAGGTTATCGCTGGGTAATAACTTAGTACCTTCAGCAAGATAGGTTAATATCGCTCCAGATTCCGATATATAGACATCTGGTTGAATTTCCAACACAGGTATTTTTCCTGCGGGATTTTTCTGCAAAAATTCCGGTGATTGTGTTTCTCCACGAAGATGATTGACATTGATGCGATCGCACGGAATTTCTAGTTGATGCAAAAGTCAGCGTATTTTGTAACAGTTACCAGATTGAGGAGCATCATAAAGCTTATATTGCATTAGTTGTTTTTCCTAATTGTTGATAATTTTTATAACTTTTTCAAGCGAATTCTAAATTATTTGCCTACAAAACTCATGAAATGCATATCTTAAGATTAATTGTAGTTATTTACCTGTAGTCATAAAATTATTCCCAACTTCCAAAGTTTATATTATGCGTGTTTTACAACAATTTACCCAGGTTAGCATTACTGCCGTTTCCTTAAGTGTATATTTATATAGTCAGTTTACTAATCAAATTGCCTCTGCGGCTTTCCCTGCTCCCCTTCGCAGCAAACAAGGAATGGTGACTTCTGCCCATCCTCTGGCAAGTGATGCGGGTTTACAAATGTTGAAAAAAGGTGGTAACGCAGTCGATGCAGCAGTCGCTACGACATTTGCCATATCGGTTGTCGAACCCTTTTCCGCAGGGATTGGAGGAGGGGGATTTTTGTTGATATACCAAGGGAAAACAGGCAAAATTGAAGCGCTAGATTTTCGTGAAAGGGCACCAATCAAAGCTAGTCGAAATATGTATTTAGATGCTCAAGGTAAAGTACGGGAGAATTTGAGTACTAATGGACATTTGGCAGTGGCAACACCAGGTACAGTTGCGGGTTTATATGAAGTGCATCGGAAGTACGGAAAACTGCCTTGGAGACAGATTGTACAGCCTGCAATTACCCTAGCACAAGATGGTTTTATCCTCGCACCTAAAGTTACCCCCCGTTCGATTACCGCACAGGAAGGCAGAAAAAAAGTCATTCTTGCTAATCCCGCAGCCAGAAAAATTTTTACCCGGAATGGGGATTTTTATCAACCTGGTGAAAAGTTAGTTCAACGGGATTTAGCCCAGACTTTGACGGAAATTTCCCGAAATCCCCAAAGTTTTTATACTGGGGGAATTGCAAAAGCCATTAGTTCAGATATGGCTAAAAATGGTGGAATTGTCACCTTACAGGATTTAAAAACATACAAACCCATTTGGCGAAATCCAGTTTGTGGTAATTTTCGCAACAACCGGATATGTTCAATGCCACCACCATCATCAGGTGGAGTACATTTATTGCAGATATTAAATATAATTGGTGAGACTAATTTGCAAGCATTAGGATGGCATCATCCCGATGCACTGCATTTGCTTGTGGAAGCGATGAAGATTGCCTATGCAGATAGGGCTAAACTTTTAGGTGATCCTGATTTTGTCAAAGTACCAGTTGCTCAATTAATTAGTCCAGAATATGCCAAAATCCGACGGCAGCAAATCGATATGGAACGTGCTAAACCATCGAGTCAAGTCAAACCTGCTGATACTGGATTAAATTTAAAATCTAATATCCAAAATCCACAATCCAAAGCTTGTACTGAGGGTACGGAATGTATCAAAAATCTAACATCCTATGAGTCGCAGGAAACGAGTCATCTTAACGTTGTAGATGGTCAACGAAACGCCATTAGCCTCACCTTTACAATTAATACAGGATTTGGTGCGGGAGTTGTCGCAGAGGGTACAGGAATACTCTTAAACAACGAAATGGATGACTTTGCGATCGCACCAGGAATACCTAATTCCTATGGGTTAGTTGGTAATGAAGCAAATGCAAATGCGATCGCACCTCGCAAAACTCCTCTTTCCAGTATGACACCTACTATCATCACTGAAAATGGCAAATTACGGATGGTGACGGGAACCCCAGGAGGTAGCACTATTATTACCCAAGTACTGCAAGTGGTTCTTAATGTTCTCGAATACAAAATGAATGCTAGTGCAGCAGTTTCCGCACCTCGTATTCATCATCAATGGCTTCCCGACGAATTGCGTGTTGAAGCTTTTGGTCTGGATACAATGACACTTCAAGAATTGCGACGACGCGGACATAATATAGTTGAGAAACCATTTTGGGGTAACGCAAATATTATTTTAGTCAACCCTGATGGCATTCTAGAAGGTGCTACAGATACCCGTGGAGAAGGAGAACCAAGAGCATTTTAACCCACGTAGAGACGACCCGGTGGGTCGTCTCTCAAAAAATTACAAATTACAAATCACAAATTACAAATCACAAATCACAAATTTTCCTTTACCTAAAAACTGGATACAACTTCCCAACCTTCCTTTAATAACTTCTGAAATGTTGCCATACCTTTAGAACCACCAGGTATGCGGTGATCGGGTACAGAAAATTGTGGAAATGCTGTATAAGGTAGCCAAGATTCTTGTGTTTCAGTCTGCAAATGTAAAATTTTCTGACCATTTTCTTCGCCAAACTTCGGCAACCAACACATCCGTTTCTGCATGGCTATCTCCTGAATTTTGAATAATATCAAACCCCTCTCCCCTTGCTAACGGGAGAGGCTTAATCATTGGGAGAAATTA
The DNA here is from genome assembly GCF_002289455.1 of Brunnivagina elsteri CCALA 953. Classification (GTDB taxonomy): domain Bacteria; phylum Cyanobacteriota; class Cyanobacteriia; order Cyanobacteriales; family Nostocaceae; genus Brunnivagina; species Brunnivagina elsteri. The sequence goes on along the minus strand of NZ_NTFS01000107.1, from coordinate 2,535 downwards.
CGGTTTTAAGCGTTTAGTATCTCACTCAACAAGCACATTTTGGATACCTTTTTATTTGGAAATTCCTTGTGGTAAAAATTATGGTTAGATGCGTAATCCCAAATGCATCACCTGTTGTATTTATCTACAATTTGGGATTAAATGTCTGATTCTATCCTATGCTTTAACATTCAATCAATGAAACAGATGCACAAGTTGAAAGGCAATTGAACCTTAATTGATATAATATTATATATGATTTAAAAATATGTGTGTATTTGTAATTACTTTTTTATAATTTCAATGTATTATTCCATTTTTCTTATAAAATAGTAATTTAAATAACGATAATTGACTCTGTATAAACTGACAGTTGTCTAGCGAATATTGTTTGTTTATTAAATTAAATAAAAGGGTAAATAATTAAATTAAATAGAAGGGCAAATAATTAAGTTAAATAGAAGGGCAAATAATTAAGTTAAATAGAAGGGCAAATAATTAAATTAAATAAAAGGGCAAACAACCGTTTGCCCCTACAATGGATTTTGGTTGGGATATATACAAAATCGATACAGAATATTTACACCGTACTTGAGTACAATCTATTACCAATAATACTGCGGATATCTGTGACAACATTATTGTATTGAGAATCAGATAAAACAGGTTGTGAATTTTGCAAATTTACAGTTCGCTCTATATCAATCCACGACTTACAACCACCATATTTTTCCAGATATGGAATCTCTTCTACTTGTCGAAGTTTATATGCACGCAAAAGTAAAATAAATAACGGTTGATTAGCTTTCCACTTCAAGCGATCGCAAATGAAATCGTCATTCCAAATATGAAATGGTAATAACCGATTTACCGTATCTTCGTCACTGATTGGCAAAATATCTGTAATTTGAGCAAAACTACTAATTTTAATCGTCTCCGGATGCCAGCCAGATGTAACAGGACATACCCGATTAGCATACTCCGGTTTGAGTAAAAATTGTTGCTGGTGTTCGTAAGTAGGATACAACAGAACTTGTTCGTGGGCAACCTGAAAACGTCCTCCCCGTTCGTGAATACCACCTTTGCGAAGTAGCATAATTGTACTGCCAACTTCCAAAGCTTGAATTGCGATCGCCCATTCTTTGAGGGCATGAAAAGTAGTGGTCAATTCTTCCATAATATCTACTATTACTCTGATTTTATTGAACATTGAGTTAGGTAGACTTAAAAACTATCTAAAGCATCATCTAGCCAATTAAACATTTAAACGAGGGAAACATGGAAAAGCGACGTTTGGGAACATCTGATGTGCAAATTACACCCATTCTTATGGGTACTTGGCAAGCTGGTAAACGTATGTGGACAGGTATTGAAGATGCAGACTCCATCAAAGCCATCCGAACTGCATACGAAACAGGTATTACCACTATTGATACGGCAGAGGTTTACGGGGAAGGACATTCCGAACGGATTGTTGCCGCAGCCTTAGCCGATGTGCGCGATAAAGTAGAATATGCTACCAAAGTTTTCGCTAACCATCTTAAGTACAATTTAGTCATAGAAGCTTGCGAGAATTCACTTAAAAACCTGGGAACAGATTATATTGATTTGTACCAAATTCACTGGGCTTCAGGTGCTTTCAATTCGGAAATTGTGCCAATTCAGGAAACGATGGGTGCTTTAAATGACTTGAAAACACAGGGTAAAATCCGAGCCATTGGGGTTTCAAATTTTTCCCGTGCCCAACTCGAAGAAGCGAGTCAGTACGGACGTATTGACAGTTTACAACCACCCTATTCTTTATTTTGGCGTTACGTAGAAACCGATGCAATGCCTTATTGTATTGAACAGCAGATTTCAATTTTAGCTTATTCACCCCTCGCACAGGGTTTACTAACGGGTAAATTTCCCCCAGGACATAAATTTGCACAAGGGGATAACCGTGCTGATAATAAATTATTTCAGGGTGAAAATTTTCAACGTGCCCATCAAGCACTAGAAAAACTTCGTCCCATTGCCGAAAGTCATGATTGTACCCTCGCACAACTTGCGATCGCATGGTTAATTTCCCAACCTCAAAGCAATGCCATAGTCGGGGCAAGGAATAGCGAACAAGTTACAGCTAATGCCTCTTCTACAAACGTCAAGCTTTCAGATCGAGATTTACAGCAAATTGATGCGATCGCACGTATTGTCACTGACCATTTGGATAATAATCCCGTAATGTGGAATTGGAATTAAGTATAAATGCGGGACTAGTATTAATTAATTCATGGGTGTAACGAAAACAGGGATGGGTTTTAGGTAATAGTAAACCATTCTTAAATACGGTTATGGGATGTGGGAAACAGGGCATAGCAAATTTAATCAGATTGAAAATTATACCAATTTAAAAAATAACGCCACAGATGGGTTTGTATATGTTGCAATGATTTCTTGAATTAGTATTAGCTGCAAAATGAAAAATTTCGATTACTTGTTTCCCATTACCCATTGCCCACTGCCCACTGCCCACTGCCCCATTCCCCAATCAAATGATGACGCTTTGTGTATGAC
>NZ_NTFS01000106.1 GCF_002289455.1 Brunnivagina elsteri CCALA 953 | reverse complement strand
TCGGCTTCCCACCAAGGAAGGGTAGTTGAGAAAAGCCTGAAACAACGTATTTACGTTGATACACAACATAGCTCTTTTGTACAGTGCGTAAGTCCTGATGTTATTGATAAAATTCGCAATTAGCCCAGTAAAAAATGTGAATGCATCTTTCCATTTGCTGGGATGCTCAAAAAGCGTTTGAGGTTTGTAAGACAGGCAAGAAGCCTATCCTACGTGATGGGTTAAACTTAAACTAGTTTCAAATTAGCTTTGACAATGACATCGTTATAGTCAAAGTCGCCACCACCAGCTAAATCTTCAAACCCAAAGGTGTTGTCTCCTAATAAGCGAACGTGGTCAACTTTATCGGAGTTGACACCAAGGTAGGCAAAGTAAACTTGGTTGGTTTGCCCTGCTAATACTTGGTCTACCGTACCACCGTTGGTAATGATGAAAGGCGCTAAAATGCTACCCCCATTGAGGATATTATTAAAGGTGGCGACACCTTGGTTGCTAACAGTTAAGTTCACATCACCAATACGTTGACGCATGGCTTCTTGAGCGTAAGTAGCTGCTCCAGGGAGGATATCAGCTTTACCGTCACCGTTAATATCAATTGCACCAAATTCATCTACAACTTTATAGAAACCAACCAAGTTGTCGAATCCAGCTTCTCTGTTGACTGTAAACTCCGCTGTTACCTTAGCGGTAGTGCCTCGTAAATCCAGGACTTCCCCTTCGGTCTTGCCTTGTAAAGCTGTACCTAGAGGTAACACTTGATTGCTGGCTTGAAGTTTGATAACAATATCATTGTAGTCAACTGCACCTTGTCCGTCTTCAAAACCAACGGTAAATTCGCCATTCCCCGATGTAACTTGTTGAGTAGTGGGTGAGGACAACAGGACATCGTTAATAGGTGTTTTACCAGTTAGGGCTGAGTCAGTAGTGCCGTTTTTGACTAAGTAGAATCTGATGTTGTTGCCATCGGCAAATTCAAGCGATCGCGTTAGTTGAGTAGGATCGAAGCCGTTAGGACTATTGGCAAGGGCTGATAAAATTACTTTCGACCGCTTCAAGGCAGCATCGGTATATCCGGCTGCACCTGGGGCAATGCCGTTAATTGTCCCTTTGGCATCATCGACGGTAAATACTCCTACTTCGTCAACGAGGTTAGTATTGCGTCTTGTGAGGCTAACCTGTAGTTTGGGCTTGCCGCTGCCACCTTGAATGTTGAAGACATCATTATCAGCGTTCTTTGTCAATGATGCTACAGGGGTAATATCGTTGTCAGCGATGTTAACTGTGGCACTAAGCGATGTACCCAAGTTGTAGTTTGCTGTCTTCGTTAAGTTCAAGATGACAGTTTCGCTACCCTCAAACACAGTATCGTCAATTGGTGTCACCGCGATATCTGCAAAAGTTTGACCGACCCCGATGGTGGCTGTACCACTGAGGTTGTTGTAGTCTGCACCGTTGGTTGCAGTACCCGCTAAGGTATAGTTAACGGTCAAAGGTGTACTGACACTGCCTGTACGGTTGATACGGAATGTAGCCGCTTTGGTAGCAGTTTCACTGGCTTCTGCGCTGGTAGCTAAGATGCTAACAACTGGGGTAGCCAAGTTTAGGGGTTTGTCTAAATCCAGGACGATAAATTCGTTGTTATCGATCGCTGGGGGTCTGCCAACTGAGAAGGGATAATTATTGTCGTTGGCAACTAGCAAGGTCTTATTATCCAGCACCAACACATCTTCGATGGTTTGGAACGGGAAGTTGAACTTAGTATTGCCATCTTTATTCAAGTCGTTGGGGTCTTGAATATTTAGTAAGTCGGCAACTTCTTCCTTGGCAACGTTGCCTGTGGCATCTTTCTTAGAGAAATCAACTTTAAATATCTTCTTGAACTTGGCTGCTGCACCTTGATTATTGTCCCGTTCAATTATCAGATATTCATTGTCGTTGATGACAGTAAAATCACCGATGGCATTGGCGGGATTTTCCATTTTGTAATACCCAACCAACCCGTCATACTTCTGCGATGCCACATCAAATTTGTAGATTCGCAGCGAACCAGCGGGGTCACCAACCACAGTCCCTTCTAACAAAGGATACAGGGTCTTGCGGTCGGGACTCATTGCCATGCCCTCGAACCCTCTGGAACCACCAAGGTTGGAAACTGGTGTTTCTCCCACAAATTTATCGCGTACCAAGTCACCTGTGCTGGGGAAGTCGGTAAAGTAGCCATCTACACCCAGATTAATGAACTGTTCAAATTCCTTCTTGGGGTCGCCATTATAGTCGGGTGCCAGGAATACGCTTTCGTTACGGAAGGTGTAGGGATGTACAAGGAGGTTGGCAGCGTGGGCATCTTTCACCAAGGTGGTCGGTGTTAGCAGCTTACCGTCTGTACCAGCAGGTACGATTAACCGTTTGTTGGGACCGATACCACCAGCATATTTAGCAATTTCAGCTAGTTCTGTGGGTTTGGTGAGGTCGCCGTAGGTGCGGGTATTACCACTAACCACAAAGTCGTAGGGTCTGTCTGTGGCTCCACCGAACAACTGTACTAAGGGTATGTCTACCTTCGCGGCAGGCATAATCTTATCGTTGAGTTCCTTGAGGTTGCCGACCTCAAAGGATTGGATGTATATGCGTTTGAGGTCGGTAAATTTGTTGGCAACCAGGGTGTCGATTAGCATCTGCCCCAAGTTCATATTGATGGGGGCTGAAGCAAAGTAGGTGGGGTGCTTGGTTTCTGGGTAAATACCAATTTTGCGTCCGGTTTCGGTTTCTACCTGCTTGACTAAATCAATGATTTCTGTAAGGGTGGGTACTTTCAGTTTGTCATTGTCAAATTTGGTTCCGCGTAGGGCAGGTAAACGCTCGATAGCATTTAATGTTTTGAGTTCCGCAAGGGTGAGGTCTTCGGTAAACCATCCGGTGACTGTGCGACCGTCAATAACTTTGGTGGTTTTGCGGTCGGCAAATTCAGGACGGGTGGCAATATCGGTGCTGGTGTCTGTGTTATTGACTGTGCCGTTAGCGTTGAGAATTGCTAAGGCATTTTCGTGACGGGCAACCAAAATCCCGTCCTTGGTGGCTACCAAGTCGGGTTCGATAAAGTCAGCCCCGTCTGCGATCGCAAGTTTATATGATTGAAGGGTATGTTCGGGACGCGAACCGCTAGCACCCCGGTGTCCAATGACGATGGGGGCATTTTTATCGAGAGTAGCAAATTCGGTCTTTTTGAGAACATCGGGGTTATCAGGAGAGCGCACAAATTGGCTGGTAATTTGGTCGCGTACTAAATCCCCAGTACCAGGGAAGTCGGTAAAGTAACCATCGACACCCAATTGAATATACTGATTAAATTCCTGCGCTGGGTTGCCGTTGTAGTCTGCGGCTAAAGAACGTGCTTCGTTACGGAAGGTATAAGGATGCACCAGCAACCCGGCGGCATGGGCATCTTTTACTAGGGATGTGGGAGGAGTGGTGGTTTTGTCAGCGTCGTTGACTGCACCATCTTTATTAATATCATCAGCAGCACCATCATTATTCGCATCCACACCCTTGACGGAAACAATCATCCGCTTCCAAGGTCCAATGCCATCAGCGTAGGTGGCGATTTCCTTCAAACCTTCAACGGTTTGCAGGTCTTTATAGGTGCGTTTGTCACCACTGACCACGAAATCATAGGGTTTCTCGTTGACATCCTGGTAACTTAGCGAACCATCAAGGTTAACATCATAAGCATCCAGCAACTGCACCAACGGTATATTCGTTTTACCATTTAGTTCTTTGAGGTTACTTACTTCAAAAGACTGAATGAATACGCGAGTGGGGTCAGTAAACCCAGTTTTTTGCAGCGTTGCCAGCAGTGGTTCTTCCAACGACAAACCCAGTTTATCGTGGAAAGTTGGGTGCTTGGTTTCGGGATAGATGCCAATTTTCTTTCCTGTATCAGCTTCGGTTTGCTTGACGAGGTTGATGATTTCCTCAAAGGTGGGAATTTCATATAACCCGTTAAAAGCTTGAGTACGGAAACCTTGAGGCATTATTGCCCGCAGGGTCTTAATTTCTGCCAAGGTAAAGTCCGAAGCAAAGAAGCCTTCTTCGGGAACCCCATCGACAACTTTGGTGGTTTTGCGACTAGCAAATTCTGGACGTTTAGCAACATCGGTGGTGTTAATCATGTTTGGCTCGTGACGAGCAATTAACACACCATCTTTGGTGGAAACCAAGTCAGGTTCGATGAAGTCTGCACCCCTTTCAATTGCTAGCTTGTAAGCACCAAGGGTATGTTCGGGCAACTCCCCGCTAGCACCCCTGTGACCAATAACGATTGGTGTTTTACCACCTAATGTGTTGAGAGTATTTACATTTGGCGTGGGAATAGGAGCATCCAATAACTTCCCGGTGGCATCAAAGTGCAGCAAGTAGGGACCGAATTCATCCCCAATCCAGATGCTGCCATCTTCGGCAAAGTTGAAGGACTCGATATCGAAATCGGCACCTGTTAATAGGCGATCGCTGGTAGTTTCATTAACAATCTTGAAGGGGACTTTCTTGTTGGGGTCAGACAGTTGGATGTTGCCCAACACCTTCGCAGTGCCATCACCATTCGCTTCAAAGCCTTGGAAACTGGGGTCTACACGATAAAGCCGCAATAAGAAGTCAGCGCTGTTGGCTTTAGCACCAAAACCATTGTCAGCGAGGAACCAGAAGGAATTTTGGTCAGCTACCTGTACTCCACTAAATCCCTGGACTGGTTGCTTATCAAAGGGAACAGTGCGACCGTTGGTGGTACCTGTAATGAAAGCACCAGATTTTGGTCCGTCCGCAAAGGTGTCTGCGGGGAGCGAAGCAAATCCTTTGAGGCTGACTTTAGGAGCAGCACTCAAGGTAATTACTGCTTGGTCATCTTCGGTGGCAATGCTATTGCCGGGGGTGGAATCAATGTCAGCTTGGTTAATGGCTGTGACTTCGGCTTTATTGACCAAAGCACCGTTAGCATTAACGTTAGCGGTTACTTTCAGGGTGCGGCTAACATTAGTACCGACAGTACCTACATTCCACAAACCTGTTACTGCGTCGTAGGTTCCCTGGTCGGGTGTAGCAGAAACAAAAGTCAATTCCTTGGGCAACAAGTCGGTGACTTCAACACCACTCGCATTACCAGCACCTTTATTATTGAGGGTGAGGGTGAAAGTTACCGGCTCCCCGACTTGAGGACTAGCGTTGTTTACAGTTTGGCTTAACTCCAAATCTGGGGCAACTGGGGCAACCTCAAATTCACTCACAACCTTGGGTTGACGACTGGTAATAGCGCTAGGATTTGCTTCCAACTCCTGCCGGGTGTATGGGTCGATACCGTAGGTTGTTACCTTGAGTTTCTGAGTTTTCTCGTCAATATTGAACTGAGTCCAACCGTAGGTATGAGAAGCTATGTAATCACCTTGGAGTAATTTGGCATTAATCTTACCGTTAGCGATCGCCAGGTTGTTATCCAAACCAAGGGGGTCGTAACCAAGGGCAGTTAGACCGTTGTTAACAATTTCCTTGATAAAGTCATCTTTATCATTGGGGACATTATCAGCATCACCAGCAATGGGTAGCGAGTCGTAGAAAGCCTTTTGTTGGGGGTTAATCAAGCCTGCACCTATTGCCAACTGAGCTACAGTTTGTCCAAAGGGGGCATCAAAAGCAACCGAACCTGTGGAGATTTCAAAGGCATTGGTAGCAATTTGTGGCTGTCCAACTCCCGATTGATAGGTAAGGTTATTTACCAAAGTGCCGTGAATATCCGCAGCAACAAAGACAACGTTATTAATTTTGTTGTCATCGATAAACTTGAGGATTTCGCTACGTTCGGCAGCATAACCTTCAAATCGGTCAGATGCAGCCAGCACACCTAAATTCTGAATCGGTTCTGGGACAATTACAAACTTCCAGGTAGTACCATTTGTCTCAGACTTCAACAAGTCAGCTTTGAGGTCTGCAATTTGCTGGCGACCCAACATAGTTCGGGTCGGATCAAAGGACTGTGCTAGGAAAGTACCGACTTGAGTTGGGTCGCTGAGGTTACCAACATTTGTCAATCCTTCATCGCGGAACGAACGGGCATCTAGCACAAAAGTGGCAGCATCGCTACCGTAAGTGTTGTATCGATAAAGTTTACGTTCGTTGGCAGTGCGGGTATCCCCTGTCGCACCGTATGATAGGTCTTTTAAGGGGTTGTATTCTTGGAAGGCTTGGAAACCCCTGTCGTATAGAGGTGAATCGTTGACTAAGCCCGAAGTTGCACCGTATAAAACTTTGTCTGCCGCAGAAGCAGCATCGAGCAATTTACCACCCTCAAAATCATTAACAACTTCGTGGTCGTCAACAGTTGCCAAGATGGAGGTATTTGCCCGCAGGTCGCCCCAGGTATTTTGACCGTAGCGCTTACCGTAAACTTCGTCATGTTTAGCACGGTAATCATCCAAGGTTATCGCTTGCTCTTTCTCAGTCCCATCAGGATTTCTCACTGCTGGGGATGGGTAATCAGCGTAGATGGTGTCACCCAGTTCCACAAAGAACTCAAGGTTACTTGTATCCGCATTGGCAATTGCCGGGTAAGGGCTAAGTTCGCCGCGCCAGTCACCAGAAGCACCAAACTTCAAGCCAGTACGAGTACCGAGTGCAGCAGATGTGTTAAATTTACCTGTTGCTTTCGCGCCTGTTGCATCGGTAACGCGGTAGAAGTATTCAGTGTTAGGAGTTAAACTTGTAACATCAACTTTGACGGGTTGCAAGGGATTGATAACATCCGCTGTTTTGGTGCCAACGATGGTACTAAAGTCAGCTTTGGTAGAATATTCAAAGTTGACAGCACCGATATTATTGCTCCGCGTCCACAATACAGTCGAGTTTTGGGTAGTATCACCACTGGCTACACTGTTTGGGAAAGCTGGTTTTGCAACTGGTAGATTATTCGGTAACTCTAAAATACCAAGTCTCTCAGTTGGCGAATTGCCTGTAACGTTGAAATCGTTGTCGTTAATTAGGGCAAGAGTATTAGGTGCTACCAGTGCCAAACCTTCTAGTTTTTCAACCCCGGTGTAACCCAATTTAGCTGCATTCGCAATTAGGCTCTTACTTACAGGGTTAATTTTGGCAGTTGTTAACTCCGCAGGGGTCAATTGTTCGATGGTCTTACCTGCTGGCAAAGTAAAGTTAGCAGGGTTATTGATGTTAGTTGCCCCAGCTAAGTCAATTTGGTAAATCAGTTTATTCGAGGCATTAGTAGCAAGATCATCGCGTTCAACAACCGCAAATTTACCGTTACCCAGCGAAACTGCATCACCAATTTTGTCGGTTTTGGCAGTACCAGTACCTGTAATATCGTCGAGAAGATATAGATATTCGCCAGTTACCGTTTTAGAAACTACGTCAAATTCTAAAACTAGGAGATTGCGGGAAGTGCTGGATGCTGTATTCGCAGCATTATCTGGATTATCAATGGCACTTTGAATAAAAGCATAAAGCTTATTGCCTTCCAAAGCCACAGCCTCAAAGCCGCGATTACTACGGCGTTGGGCATAAACTTCTGGCAATATCTCAATACCAAAAGTGCCAGCAGGTTGAACGGGGTTAGGTGCAGCAGCAGTTCCCTTGGGAATAAAGCGCTCAAGCAGCTTACCCTTAATATCAAAATGGTAAATCGCCGGACGGTACTCGTCCACCATCCAGTAGTCACCATTGGGTGCAACGACAATTCCCTCTAAATCTGCACCTAATGGGTCGTTCGCTAAAGCTTTGTTGTCAAGGTCAACACCAATTTCATCGGTATAGGCAAGATTATTGGCTTTAGCTTGCAGGTTCGGCAATCCAGTTAACGGGGTTGTGCCATCCGGACGGAATAACCCAGTTCGTTTGGTAATGTCTATTTGACCTGATGTGCGGTTGAGTTCAAAATTAACGATTTCTGGCTGGAAGTTGGGCAAGAAGAATGGTCTATTTTGACCTGTGGGTTCACCATTGGGACCTCGGTCTGTATGGGTAACAAACTTCAAGTTGCCATTAGCCGCAAGTCCTTGGAAATACAATCCCGAAAAACCACCTAAGAGAATATCTTGACCTTTGGAGGTTGTTCCTAACTTTGGTAAGTTAGTGAAATCGTAAGTCGTAATTTTGGGTTGTGCAACAGGAGTGCGAGGATTATAAGAAGTGGTATCGATATTTAAAGGAGTTGAGAAAGCGTTAGCAATATTTTCCCAAGGCACAAACTTAAAGTTAGTGCTGATATTCTCAATTTCGCCATCATCTTCCACTAATCTCGCTGGTAAATTGCTACCGTCTTGGGTAACAAATAAACCATTGGGGAAATTGGGTCCTACAGGTACGTTTACGACATCCGCACCATCAGATTCTTGAACGCTATCGATTCCACCATTGTTACCAACAGCAAACTGACCGACGTAATCGTTATTACCTTCGCGGGTGTAGGCAGCAAAGGTGTTATTTCCTTGACTAGACGCTAACAAGTAACCTGTACCGTTTTTGCCGTAATAGATAGATAATCCTTCGACATCTTCCTCCAAACGAGTACCACCCAGGTCTTTCACCCGGTCAATTAGCTTACCTGTATTACTTCCATTGGGTTCTGCTTGGTACTTCCAGATACCCACATCTTCCTGTCCAATGTAGAGGAAGCCGGTTTCCTGGTCTACCACCATACCTTCGAGTTGAGCTTCGCGATCGGTAGTAGCCGGTACAGTAAAATTACGTACTCGTTCCACACCAATTTTACCATTACCTTTGTCAACCAGTTTAAACTGAGCCACATCTCCAGTTTGGCGACGATTGGTAAAAACATAGGAGTCGTTTGTCGCTGGACTGCGGTATAAGGCTAACCCGTAAGCACTACGAGATGAAGCTGAATAGGGAGCCTCAAAGGGTGCTGCTTGGAATATCGTCCCAATATTACTATCGGTAATATCTGTTAAATATTCACCGGGTGTGGTGGGGTTGGGGTTGATTTGGAAAATTGCGAGCTTGTCGTTATTGCGATCGCTTGCCACAGCAATATCGATCGATTGACTGCCCAATTTAAATCCGTATTGCAAATCAATGTTGTTGTAACGAATATTGTTAGGGTTAATCGTCTGCAACAAATTACCTGAAAGGTCATAAATCCGCAAACCACCATTTTTAACCGATGTGACAACAAAACTCTTGGCACTATCTGTGGAATTTATATAGATAGCAGGGTCATCGGCATCAGCACGCTGACTGAATGGTAAAGTTCCATCATCAATTAAATCGGGACGGGTTTCCACTGTGGGTGCTACGGTGGGAACTAAGTCAGCACCTAAAGTTAAGATTTGGGTAAATTGCGTTGGGCTAAAGTTGTTATCGCTAACCAACACAATCGACTGACGACCATCAGCTAACTTCGGACCAAATGCCAAACCTTCGACGTTATCGAGTCCAGTTGGCAACTCCAGGTCATCAAGATTCAACAGCAGCCGTTTTTGAACAGGTTCTAACGCTTTAAGTTGAGTTGCGCTTAAGCTACTTAGAGAATTGATGGTACTAACATCAGTCGCTCCCTGCAAACTAACTTCATAGATTTTGATAGTGTTACCCGTACCACTACCAACAGGCAATGTGGAAAAGGAACGCTCCAAAGCTAGCATTGTCCCTCGGTTATCAATTGCCAGTAAATCTACTAAACCGTTAGTGCTAAATGCACCTTCGGGATTGGGAGCAACTGCAACTGGATCGGTGACGTAGATATATTCCTTTTCAGGTTGACCCGAAGCCAAGTTGTATTGCAGAATCCGGGAACGAGTGCCGCTAGTAGGAGTAGCAACTGTACCATCTTGGAACAAAGCGTTTTCTGTCGCACTGTATAAAGTCTTTTGGTCGGGGGTTATAGTCAGACTTTCTAACGCTAAGTTATTGCGAACCCCCGATATCTGAGTATCACCAGCATTAATAGTACCGCTGCCGTTGGTATCTTGTACTACTGGGAAAAATTTACTTGGAACAGCTAAGGAACGAATTTCCTGTCCTGTAGCTAAGGAGAATTCTTTGATGAAAGGATTTGTTACTCTTCCTGCGGAAGGGTTTGCTTCACCTTCGGAGGAAATAAAGACTGTATTGTTGTTGGTTAATGCAATACCTTCTGGGTCGAGGCTATTAAGTGTGAATAAATTACCACTAGCATCTTTGATGGGGGTAACATTGGTAAAAGTTACTCCAGTTGTGGCAATGGTTGCTGGGTTAGCGGTAAAAGTGTAGAAACGTGCCGGTGCAAATTGCGAACGGTCGTCAGAAATTGCATAGTACTGATTTTTAGCAGCGTCATAAGCCACACCCGATAATCCACCTACCGCAGTCGGTACTCCATTAACTGTTCCTGCTGCACCAGTGGGGATAAAGTTAGTCGCAAAGGTCTGTTGCCCCAAGAAGCTCGCATCAGGGATGGTTCTACCTGCTTGGGTTGCACCCACTTGCACATCTGCATATACTAAACGGTGGTCAGAACTAGGAAAACCACCGGGGAGAGCAGCATTAAAAGTGCCAACTAACGGGAAATTGGGGTCAGTATTGAGGGGCCAATATACCTGAGAATTACTAATTTGCAGGTCAGTGGAGGGTAATACATAATCAGTCCGCAAGTTACCCGGAGCAGTATCGCTAAAATCAGCAGTATCAAAAGCCGGATTACCTTTGTGAGCAGGATTCAAACCACCTTGTAAAACAGCTTGTTGAGGTCCACCAGCACTGGTAGGAATGGAATTAGTATTTATGTTGGGGTTTTGTAACAGTTGCAGAATCGCGTTGTTAAAACTATCACCATCTAATGGGTCAGCATTTTGGTCGCCCATAATTACAAAGCTTGAACCGCTTGCAACACCGCCCTTATTACCCTTATCGTCGTAAATATAACTACCTTTACCAGGTGTAATATAATCTGCCCAGAAGCGAATCTCGTCAGAGTTGCGCTTACCGTTACGGTCTTCTGCACCATCAAAAGTTGGTGGTGTGGGATGACTAACTAAAACATGAACTGTCTCACCATTTATCTTAATAGGAACATCCCAATGGCTTTTGGAGGAGAGACGCAATACCGCTTGTTCTTCAGGTGAATAGAAAGAAGTTGTAGAACCTGGCACTGCAACGGTTGGAAGTAGGGAATCTGGCATATCCTTCCACAGAAAATTTTGGAAGGTGCGGACATTTGCTGTATCAATGGGATATTTCGACAGTAGCAACATCCCAAATTGACCAGGAAAATTCCCAAAGCCATAAGCATCATCACCATATCCAGCCGCACCGGGAGTTGTAACGGTTGCACCGTTGTTATTTAAATCAAACCCCGAAGCAATCCCCGTGTTGGAAGGAGCAATATAAGCGTAGGGATAATTAACGGGTGTTGCACCGTTCTGACTGACCGAGAGATAATTTTGCTGTAATAGCTGTACGGGTTGCAGAGGGTTTGACTGTACGTAGTCAAACTCATTGATTAGTAGTACATCTGGGTTGGAGCGTTGGATGATTTCTGCTACAGCTTTGGCTTGAGCATTATTAGGTGTAGATAAATCAGTAACTAATTGACCTTCAGCGTTACGATTCAGCGATGCATTAAACTGAGAAAAGCGAATCATATTGGTAGATACCATATATTATTCCAAAATTCCATTAAAAAGATTGGGAAATTAGCAGCAAGTTTTATGGTCAGTTTAATAGACGGTTAACAACCGCAATTAAATTGACTTATAGATGTAAAGATTCACTTTTGAGATGCAACAATATCAGTATCGAGATGGTTTTAACTATACCAATTTCTGCTCCCAAAATATCAGCAACTAATCTTAAAAGCAAGTGATTTAGTCTACGTCTTGACTATTCCAATTTTAAGGATTATTGATGAGATGTCTATAGCCTTTAGTGCTTTCAAGCTGAGGGGGTGACGAAAACTCTTGAACTCAAGACACAGCAAGAGTTTTAAGCGAGTGTGTCATAAAAAGATAAATACCATTTCTTAGCTTTGTTGATTCTATTATCAATAAGCCTAGCCCAAAAGTCTTGTTTTTTGTTGGGTAAGGTTCTAAAGTAACTTTTATCTTCTTCTCGGATACTCCTCTATAATCCTTGCTGCATAAGGTTTTGAAGCTAGATTGTCACCCCCTCAGGCTTTCAAGTCTTCATGGTGAACCTTACTCTGGACAGCAACTTTTGGTAAATCGCTTGTTTCGGTTGAAGTCAGAGTGGAAAATATCTCGCCAATTAAAATCGACGTAAGTCACAATGGTGCGAGTAGAAGCATCCCTCACTTATGGCGATCGCTAACATCTTGGTTTCGTTTACCGAAAGATATTTGCTTCATATAGTGAGGCAAGTTTGTGAGTATTTAACTGATCACATACTAAAATGACTTTTTCGCTATCGGGATAGTCGTCGTCGATTAAGTGCTTAATTTCTGTTGCCCAGTCAACCGTCTACGTTCACTAATGACTGTTTTACGCCACCCAGACAATGCTTCTGTAAACATAAAGATATTGGCTGTTCCATTACGTTCGTATTCGTAATCAAATGCAGTTTTTCACTCTCCCCTATTGAAAAACGATTAAGAAGCAACAGGAATAGGAGGATGTTTTATACCTCGACGAGCCTGGGTAAGAATCATTGCAATATAAGCCCAAGGGTCAACTTTTCTGAGACGACAAGTTTCAATCACACTCAAAAGCGAACAATAGGCGAGACTACCTTCGCTAGAACGAGTACCATAGCTAATACGTCGGGCAATAACAGCATGTCGCAAAGCCCTTTCTGCCTCATTATTAGTAGGCGGTAATTGCGGATGATAGAAACACGCAACCACAGCATCCCAATCTGCTAAAATCTCTTTTGCCAGAGCCTTTAACTTTTTATGCTCTATTCCCGTAGCTAATCGGCAGACTCGGTAGAGGCGAGAGGGGTTTGAGTCGGTTTCATCCTTATCCCCGTCGCCAGTGGCAAGTTCATGTATCAGTTCCCTCAGTTCTTCTAATAGCCACTGTCCCAAATCTGCAACTTCTTTATCTACTGCCTCTGTTAAAGCAATCGCTTTACGGATGAGATGGGCTAGACAATGTTGGCGTTTTGGATAACTAATGTAAGCTCCATAGCCATCAGTTACTAGCCATCCCACAAATGCATGACTTATTAACCGCAGTAATTCTTCTTTGCGACGACTACCGATGTGGAAAACCGCGATTGTACTTGTAATGGCTACCCATAACCATCGATATTTCCCTTTTTCATACCAGGGCGTTTCATCAAGGTGGATTATTTCTGCCGATTGCAATTCTTCAATTAATTCCTCAACTACCGGGGAACAAGCTATTCCCACTTCTCGAATACAACGGTCGATTGTGCCAACGGAAAGGGATACCCCAACCCAATCATCCAATAGCTCTCTAATTTTGGGTCGAGATATTCGATATCGTACCGCAAGAGTTGCAATAAACGTTGCCAACATCGGACCGACAAGTCCATATTCCTGCAAGCATAAATCTTTGCTTCTTCCTTCAACTACCGAAACAAACCCAACTTGTGGCTTACTCACCGTGTGGTGTCCGCAAGAGCAAGTTGCTTGATAGTAATGATGAAGCGTACATACTATCTCGATTCCAGACTCTAATTTTTCTAGTTCTAATACGTAATAACCCATGTAGGGCTTTGCAGAGGTGTTTATTTCTAAGGGACTATTACAGGATGCACAAGTTTCTGGATGATGGGATATGGTTTGACTTGGAACCAAGGGTGTTGTTCGCCATATTCCCTTAGCTCCTTTTTGCTTTCCCGGCTTTTTTTTCTCAAATCCCTTGCTTTTTAGTTTCCCGCTTTCTTCTAAAATTTCCGGCTCTTCGCCAACTGGTTCAGTTTTGGATGTTTCACATCCTGTTTCTTCTACCAACTGCAACCGTTCTTTTTCTGGGCTTTTGAATTGGTCTGATGATGGGGGTAAGGAACTATTGCTTGAGTTTTGCTCTAATTTTTCTAGTTGTTCGACTGCTAGAGTATGAAGATTTCCCGCAACTTCCACCAATTTCTGTTTATCCAGAGATTGGAAGTAGTCCCGGTTCATTTGTGCCAGGTCTTCTTTACTCAGTCGATTCATTCGTGTTTTACTAAATTCTTTTTTTACATTACCACACTATAGTCACCCCTACTTTTACCTATATTGCCAAACCTTGCAGATGGGGGGAGAGTGAAAAACTACGTTAACTTTGTAATGTCATTTTGAACTACTGTAATCCGTTGATAGTTGAGAGACATAGATTTTGGTTAGCTTGATAATCAAGTTCAATTAAAAAACTGTTAAGAACCCTTTGCTAAAAGCGCTTAAGTTAATAGAATAATCTATATCCCTATCTATATCCCCGACTCGCAGATATTCTAACTAATGGACTGGATTACCGTACTGCGATCGCTCCAATCAGATTTTATCAACAGGATATTATCCGGTTCGCTGCTTCACTGTCAAACCGAAGGACAACATAGTGAGTTATCAATAATCTCTGGTGAGAGATTAAATTATTTACGGAATTTCTGCTGGCAAATGGCAGAAAAGTACAAACGGGTTTCCCCAGTACGGGATGTTTTTACTAGTTTTTTGAAGGGAAAGTTGGGGGAAGAGGTAGTCAAGGAAAGGTTAGCTGGTTTTATTACTGAAGTTGACTATGAAAAGCGAATTGGTGGTGATGGAAATGTGGATTTTACTCTTTCTTCTAATCCATTAATTGGGATAGAGGTTAAATCTCGTTGCGGTAGTATTGATACGGTAAAATGGTCGGTTACAGCCGAAGAAGTTAGAAAGAATACCGTTATAGTTTGCATTTTAATTCAAGAAAAAGTCAATGAAGCACAAGCTGAATATCATTTAGTTTTAGCGGGTTTTCTTCCAACTAAAATGATAAAACTAAAAACAGGTCGAATCACATTTGGAATTGACCAGTTACTTTATGGTGGGGGTTTATCATCTTATTTGCAAACGTTTAATTCTAATTTGAGTTCTAATTATAGCTCTAACTATAATCCTAATTCTGCTAACAATTATCATCGCGATAAAATTGCAATTTATCAATATATTTCTCCCGCTACTTCAAATAATAGTTTAAATCATAATCAAACTAATAAATATGAGCATGAAGAAGATGATTTACATAATCAACCAGAAGAATTAATTCAATTATATATCCAAACAGGTAATGATAGCTTTGAGCGCGGTGATTACGAGGCTGCTATCATATCATATAATGGAGCATTAAAGTTAAGTAATAATCGAAATTATCCGACTACAGAAATTTACTATAAAATTGCGATCGCAAAGTATCAGTTTGGCGATTATGAAGGGACAATTAGGGATTGTTTACAAATAATTCAGATAAATCAGAATCATTTTAAAGCTTATCAACGCAGTGGTTTAGCTCGATTTCAGATATGCGATCGCGAAGGGGCAATAGAAGACTTCTCCCAAGCAATTAGAATTAATCCCAATGACTCATTTGCTTATATCAATCGTGCTTATACTCGTTCGCAATTAGGAGACAAACAAGGTGCGATCGAAGATTATACACAGGCAATTAAGCTCAATCCAAATTCTCATAAATTGAATAACAATACTTTTAATAATGATTATTTGCAAAACATTTTTACCAAAAATAATCAAGAAACTTTCAAAGCACTTATCCAAATTACAAATCAGATTACAGAACAAATTGAAGAAGTTATTCCTGATAGCACGGAAGCATATAAAAAACGTGCTAATTCTCGCTATAAAACTGGAGATTATGAAGGTGCAATTTCCGATTATACTGAAGCTCTAAAAACAAATACCCACAATACCGAATCTTACTTTAACCGTGCAAATGCTCGTTATGAAATCGGCGATAAAAAAGGAGCAATAGAAGACTTTAGCCAAGTCATTAAAATCAATCCTACTGATGCTGATGCTTATTTATATCGTGGACATTTTCGATGGGAATTAGGTGATAAACAAGGAGCTATAGAAGACTTAAAGAAAGCCGTAGACTTATATCATAAACAAGGAAACATTACCGAATATCGCAAAACCCGCGAACTCATTTTAGATATGGAAATCGAAGAATCCCTAAATATTTTAAATTTTTAGTTTTTAATTTTGAATTTAAAACTTTTAATAACTGGAATGCAGTAATTTGCCCTAAATATGTATTAACATCTTGTAGCTTAAGTTATTAGTACAGGATGAGAAAATGATTTCATACTTGAAACAATATACTGTAATCTGGGGATTCTTATTACTTGCAAGTGCAACTATATCAACCCATACAGCCAATGCTTCTGTTGTCAAAACTCCTAAATCACAGAACTTTAAATTAGAAAAATTAGTGCAAATACAACCTCAAACAACAAAAGTCGCAAAAACAAAAATCCATCCCAGTTTTCTACCAATTTTACCCAAACTAAAATCCATCAGTAAATTCCCAATCTTACTACCCCGAATAATTCCTGGTTCTGAAGGAGAAAATAAACTTTACGCTGTCATCGAAACCGCTACAGCAAATAAATATGGAATTATACTTGGATTCACATCTGACTGTGGTGGTGGAAATGCTTGTCGATTCGGTGATATCAGCGCAAAAACTGTAACAAAAACAACACCCCGTCTCTTAGGTAAAACAGTCAAACTGGCAAATGGGATTACTGCCTATTTTATTGATGCCAAATGTGGTGCAAATTGTTCTGACTCAACTTTGACATGGCAATTCAAAGGGGTTCGATACACAGCAGGAATCAAAGCAGGTAAGTTAAGAGATTTGTTACAAATGGCAAATTCATTTATTGCACCATAAGAGAACACCAAGAAATAAATTCTCCACAATTGTAGGGGTGGGGTCTCCCCACCCTTCCCATGATACTAGATTTTGGCAATTATTTATTTTTGTAGTTTACATCTGTAGCTTGAAAGGCTAGTAAAAAAACTTAACAAAAAAAGTAT
>NZ_NTFS01000105.1 GCF_002289455.1 Brunnivagina elsteri CCALA 953 | reverse complement strand
GTAATTTAGAAACGCATGAAACAACGCATTTACGTTGATACACAACATAGCTCTTTTGTACAGTGCGTAAGTCCTAAAAAATATAAAAACATGACTAAAAGTATTGTTACAGGTGCAGCAGGTTTTATCGGTTCCCATCTAGTTGAAACTCTCTTAAAACAAGGACAACAGGTTATTGGGATTGATGAAGTTAACGATTATTACGACCAAAATTTAAAACGCAAGAATATTGCTCATTTACTTAAGCATCCAAATTTTCAGTTTATTGAAAATGACATTCAGTTTGTTGACTGGCATTCTTTGCTACAAGAAACAGATTTCGTCTATCACCAAGCTGCTCAAGCAGGTGTTCGGGCTTCTTGGGGCAAGGGTTTTCGTTTTTACACTGAGCGTAATATCAGCGCGACACAAATTTTACTCGAAGCAGCAAAAGATGCAAAAAACCTTAAAAGATTGGTATTTGCATCGACTTCTAGCATTTATGGAGATGCTGAAACCCTTCCTACCCATGAAGGTATTTGTCCCGCACCAGTTTCACCCTATGGTATTACCAAACTAGCTGCGGAAAGGTTGTGCGGACTTTATCAGAAAAACTTCGGTGTACCGTTTGTCGCATTACGATATTTTACAGTGTACGGTCCCCGTCAGCGTCCTGATATGGCATTTCACAAATTTTTCAAAGCCGTATTAGAAGATGAAGCAATACCCGTTTATGGAGATGGAGAACAAACGCGGGATTTTACCTTTGTTAGCGATGTAGTTGCAGCAAATTTGGCAGCAGCAGCAGTACCGGAAGCTGTTGGGCAAATTTTTAATATTGGTGGTGGTAGTCGGGTTGTATTGTCGGAAGTGTTGAAGATGATGGAGGAAATTGTTGATAAACCCATCAAGCGCAATCACATTGAGAAAGCAATGGGTGATGCTAGACACACGGGGGCAGATATCTCGAAGGCACAGAAAATATTGGGTTGGCAGCCACAGGTTTTGTTGGATGAGGGTTTAACTCAAGAGTGGTATTGGGTGAAGGATTTGTATTCAGTTTGATTTAATAATTGTTTTGGGCAAACAACCGATGTCATTTGGGCGAACAACCGTTCGCCCTTACAATAAATATATTACGTAGGGGCGTAGCTTGCTTCTCCGCTTGGGAGTACTGCTGTTCGCCATTATTTTTAGATGCGATCGCACAAATCCAGTTTTTTAATTTTTTTGATTTAATTCTGATTATCTTTTAATCAACGCTGACAAAAGTGGCAATATCGCACAAAGCTTTCCATGTTTGATTGCCAATAATCCCATCAACTGCTAATCTTCGTGTGCGTTGAACATTTTTAATTGCAGTTTCTGTACCTAATCCAAAGTCCCCATCAACTGCACCACCATATAACCCATTATCTTTGAGAACTTCCTGAACCATCGCCACTAATTCACTTTTGATACCGCGACGTAATAATGGTTTCCCTACTGGTGCTTTTGCACGTAACGATTTCCAAACCATCTCATCGGCAATCCCAGTTTGCTTAAGAAAAAACTGATATTGTACAGTTTCGACTGCATGTTCTGTTTCCGAGCCAAAAATACCATTTGCAGGAAAACGATCGGGTCCTGGTAGTCTAGGGTTTAATAATTGTTGCAGTTCTTTGACTTTTTCACCTTCCAAACCGATTTTTAATGTGGGGAAGTTACCGGAAATTTCTGCTGGCATGATTTTTACCTGCTTGTATTGCTATTTACTACCCCAGCATTTTTTTACTGTATTCCGGAAGTTTATGCATAACACTGACATCAATATTTCCCTTAAACCAACAACCAAACCAATATCAGCTAATATCCCTGATTTTTCCAAGTCAGGGATATGAATAAAGAAAGTTGGGGATAAGGATTCTGATTTTACTTAATTTTAAGTGGAGCGATAAGCTACACGTAAACTTTGAATTAAAATTACGAGAGACGCGATCGCCATTAAACTGCCCCAAAACCAATATGGTAAAAATAATTGCTGTTGAATTTGGGCTGTATCGGAAGCTCCCAAGCGTCCGGCTGTTTCGCTAAAAAGGTAATCTAATTGGTGGTAGGTGCTGATACAGGCTTGTACTCCCAAAAATTGCACCGCAAAGCCTTGTACCCAACGGGTTGTTTTGAGTCCCAAAAAAAGAATAATGATACCGAACAAGGGGACAAAAATAAATCCAAACAGCGATCGCACCCAAATTAAGGTAGAAATTAATAAACAAATTCCCAATATTTTTAAACTTAAGGATGCCGTTTTGTAACTGCGCGATGCCACAATTAATGCTGCACCTGCTATTGGTGGTCCCATTGGACCCGCAGCAGCTACTAAAGCACGACGAATTGGGTCCCAGGATGCAGGAAAGGTATAAGCTGCAAAACCGGAACCATTGGGGAAAATCTGTAGTTGTTGAAAATTTCCTCCCAATAGGGCAGCCATTAACCCATGTGCCATTTCGTGAAACCAAGTCGCCAAAATTGTGAATGGATAAAGAATATAGTCACCACCAGGTAACTGCCACAACAAAGCTGTTGCTACAGATGCTCCAATTAACCAATTAAGCCCCATGCGGTCGATAACCACAGGGGCTTCATTTGTGAGCAAAGGTTCTGAATTTTTCCAAGGTTCGCTCATACTACATCCACTAATACACCAGCCCTAAATAAATGTTGATTTATGCTTTTTCGGATACTACGATGTTCTACTTGAGTCTATCGTAACCGGACTTGACTGTGTTTGTGGGATGAAGGAATTGTGTTGGGTTTGATTTGATCCATCTCTTTTCGCTGGTCTATTTGCGCTTCTGCATCTAATTTTAGACGAATTTGGATTTGTGGACCCGATCGCGCGAGACGGAAGATAACTCCATCGGTAACAGGAACTTGCGAAACCCGATCGCCATCCACATAGGTGCCATTAGCACCTAAACTGACAATTTCCCAACCTGTCTCTACTTGTCGTAATTCCACGTGATAGCGGGAAACGACTGCGCTGTAGAGAACTACATGATTATCGTTTGCCCGCCCAACACGAATAACTGTTTCGTCCTCAAAAGTCCAACTTTGAGCCGGGAGAGATTCCTGTGGATGTAGTAAATTAAGTAGAATCACTGGATAAGTAGTTATTAATTTCAAACCAATTGAAACAGAAATGTAACTAAATCGCCTTTGCCCAGTCCAATGCGATCGCCTGGTCGTAAACGGTGTCTGTTGCCTGGTAATAGGGGTAAATTATTGATGTATGTGCCGTTGGAACTGCCTACATCTTCAATGTAGTATGCGTCACCCTCGACACGAATATCGGCATGAATTCGCGAGACAACTTCTGAATTTGGAAATCCCGATACATCGATGTCTGGGGGAATGCGATCGTTTGGTTTACCAATATGAATCACTGGGAGATTTTGCGGCAATTCAATATTTTGTTCGGATTGAACATGAAACAGTCGCCCGATTACGCTTTGTATCTGAGTTGGTGTGTGTGTAGGTGCTGATGGGGCAGCAGTTTCGGCTATCGCGGCTGCGACAGGTTCGGGTTCGGGTTCGGGTTCGGGTTCGGGTTCAACTTCGACAACTGTTGCCACAGGTTCGGGTTCAACTTCAACAACTGCTGCTATGGGTTCGGGTTCAGGTTTGGATGCAATAGTTGGCGGGGGTGCGGCTATTGGTGGTGAAGTTATCATCGGTGCAGGAGCAACCGTTGGAGGTAGGCTAGCTTCAGCAACTACAACTGCCTGGGGTTCTGGAACCGCAATAGCTGTAGGTGGTAAAGGAGAAGGTTCTGGGGCAACTGTAGGAGGTGCTGTCACAACGATTGGTTGTGCTTGTATAAGTGGTTCGGGAGAAACCAAGGGAGGTACTTCCATTGGGATATCAGGTGCTACAGTCGGTGCTATTGTGGGCACAGCTACAGTCGGTGCTACAGTCGGTGCAACCGTTGGAGCCGCAGTTTTTAAATTAAAGCCACATTGACCGCAGAACGATGCATCTGCCTGCACGGTTGCCCCACAGCTTGGACAGCCAATTGTAGCTGGTAATGGGGTATAGCAAGCTTCACACTGGACGGCTCCGTCTGGGTTCGGATGATTACAGTTAGGGCAGACGATCATGGAAATAAGCCTTTTTTTAGGTCAGCGTTAAAGATTTTTGGCACAAAGCAGAGGTATATTACTCTAGCTTCCGATTTTAGCAACTACTCCTGATGGGGCGGCTACATTGGCAGTATAATTTCTAATTCGTAATTGTCTGGGACAAGGAACCTCCGCTCAACATAATTCGTAATTTAGTGGTTAAAACTCAGGTAAATTGTAGTAATTTTCCGCGAGAATTTTTCCACTGCTGTGCTTCCCCATTTGGTTTACAGGCAAAAGCAGATTATATTCTTTATTTCAATACCCCTGCACTCATATATCGATTTCTAATTAGAAAATACCTTTCTTAGAAATCAGGAATTATGAATCAAGAATTATGAATCAGGAATTATGAATCAGGAATTACGTAGCTTGGTTGTTGCGGAACTTGCGCTTAGGCATTAAGCTGCGCGCGAACATCCGCAATTACGAATCATGCCAGTCAGCTTGCTGGAAGAGGATTTTTCACGTTCTTACATCCTCTATCAACTTGAATGAAGTACATAGTTCAAAGTATTAAGTTTCATTTAGTATTACAAGCAAAACTTAATACTTCACTCTCGAATTTCAGCACTTCATGACTTTAATTCGCTACCTGCCAACCCATCTAGCAGCCACCAAAATTCCCCTTGAGGTTTTATTAAGCGCGATGGATATGTAAAATCATCCGCAACAGGTGCGAAGACTTGCGCTAAAGCTGGTCGTTTGTTCGCCCCAGCTACTACAAACATAACGCACCGAGCGGCGTTAATAAATGGGTAGGTGAAAGTTAAACGCTGACTACTATCTTTATTGCCAACTGTAACAAGCTTGTCTGTAACTTTTAGCGCTTCTGTGCCAGGGAACAAGGAAGCAGTATGAGCATCATCACCCATCCCCAGTAAAATCACATCCAATGCTGGAAACTCACCTGGTTTAACTTGAAAAAAGGCTTGCAATTCTTGTTCGTGTTTTGCTGCTGAAGTTGCTGGATTCCCTTCTAAAGTTGGCATTGCGTGGATATTTGCCGCAGGGATATTAACTCGATCTAACCATGCCTGACGTGCCATTTTCTCGTTACTATCGGGGTGTGTGGATGGCACGTAGCGCTCGTCTCCCCAGAAGACGTGAATTTTGTCCCAAGGTAGATTTTGGCTCGCGATCGCTTCGTATAATGGTTTAGGTGTACTACCACCTGACAAAGCAATAGTAAAAATACCTCGTTCCTGAATTGCCGTCTCGATTTTAGAGAGAATGATTTGTTGCGATCGCGCAATCAATCCAGCTAAATCGGGCAATATCTCAATTTTTTTCGTCATACCATCATCACCACATTGCTTTGCTTCCAGCAATACGATAACGAAATTATGGGAACTGTTTGGATTTGTTGCTGAAATTTTTAATTAATTGGGTAATACAGGTAATGTCTAATACAAGAGAGACGCGATGTATCGCGTCTCTACATTTGTAATTTATCCCAGTCGGAAATCGCTTGCCTTTGGGCTATCAATAACTGCTGGATACCTTTTTCGGAAAAGTCCATAAGTTGATTTAACTGCTGCCTGGTAAAAGAACCCGATTCGGCAGTTCCCTGAACTTCGATAATTCCCAAATGCTGGTTCATTACCACATTGAAATCAACCGTAGCTGCCACATCTTCAACGTAGTCTAAATCTAAAAACGGTTCTCCTGACAACAAACCTACCGATATGGCTGCGATTTGCCCAGTTAGGGGAGAACGTTCTAATGTACCTTGCTGAATTAATTTAGAAATCGCATTTGCTAAGGCGACAAACCCACCCGTAATTGCTGTTGTACGTGTACCTGCATCGGCTTGTAACACGTCTGCATCTACTGTTAGGGTGCGTTCACCTAAAATATCAAAATCTATAGCTGCCCGCAAGCTACGACCAATTAATCTTTGAATTTCTTGGGTTCGTCCCGATAACTTAATTAACTCGCGATCGTGACGTTGTTGTGTTGCCGATGGTAGCATCCGATATTCGGCAGTTAACCAACCTTTGCCACTACCTTCAAGAAACCTTGGTACTCCTTGGCTAACACTCACCGTACAAAGTACATGTGTATCGCCGCATTTCGCGAGTACGGAACCAGCCGCATACCGAGTAAAATTTTGTTCAAAACTTACGGGACGAAGTTGATAGGGTTGCCTACCGTCGGGACGCTGCCAATTCATGTTTATTTGCCTCAAATTTGTAGTTTTAGGAGAATATAGCCTGAAAGCGAAACTGTGAAACTGTAAAAAAAGGTTACAAAAATATTTATAATCTATATTCATAATCTATTTATTAAGTTTGCCATTAATTGCTGTACTCGTTACAGGTAAATTTTTGTGGCTTAAGTTGTCTTGGTTTTAGATTTAAAATTTTTAGATTTACAATAGTAAAAGCTCTATTTTTCAAACTTTTGAGGGTTAAAAAATAAATCTCTTCTTGACGATTTCTTTTCTTTTTGAGCCATCTCAACCCACAAGAGAGATGATATTTTCTATAACCATATCTGGTGATTGGTCGCCATTGATAGTTAATAGACGACGACGGCGATCGTAATATTCCAAAATCGGAATCGTTCTGTCATAAAATAATTCCACACGACGCTGTACAATCTCTGGCTGATCGTCGGGTAAAGAACGTCCTAAGGTACGACTTACCATCACAGCTTCCGGAACCTGTAAATAAATCGCCCAATTTAACTTTTCTCCCAGTTCATCAAGTAAAAAATCCAATTCCTCAGCTTGAAATGCAGTGCGTGGATAACCTTCCAAAATCCAACCACGATAATCGGCGAAATCTTGCCCTAGGATGTATCCCCCAGCCAGGTTTCGTGAGTTTAATGTCTTTTGAATATCATAATCAGATTTTCTTAAACTTGATACTCCCAAAGGAGGCGGTGCAAAGTAGGATCGCACAAATTCAATCATCAAGTCATCCGGTACTAGTTCACCCCTTTGTATAAAAGGTTGAGCAAGCTTGCCCAATTCCGAGTTATTAGCAACAGCATCGCGTAAAAAATCACCAGTAGAGACCAAAGGTACCTCAAAGCGATCGCAAAGCTGTTGAGCTTGTGTACTCTTTCCTGAACCCGAACCCCCTAAAATCACTAATCTCACTACAAAGCACTCCTATCAGTTAAGTCACAGTCAAGTCACAATTAAAACGGTCACAATTTTGTTGTGCCCAAACAAACTGCAAATGTAACATTGAATAATTAACTCCCACCACTTCCAGATTTGATCCAATTTCTACTTGGGAATGCTAGTTTCTATTTTTACTAACACTTATTTGCTAAAAGTGTAAAGAAAATCTAGATAATAAACCTTGACCACTCTTGACTTAGGAGCAAGCCTAGTGTTTGACTAAGAAAGCAACTTGATAAATAGACTACTTTTTGAAAAAAATCTAGAAAATCTTCGATTCACAAGTAGATATTTCATGTCTACCCTCAGCAAATCCGCGTTACCCTATTGTACTTTTTTAAACATTAATATATGTCTGTTCAGTTAGAGACCCCAAGCATCAATTCGACTCCAAAATTACCGTATGCAGTTGAAGGGCTAATCCAAGTTTTTACTACCTCACACCGTAACTTTTTTACATCAGTTATGGCGCAATCACTGAGACTTGCAGGTCAAGGTACATCTGTTTTAGTAGTGCAATTTCTTAAAGGTGGCATCAATCAAGGTCATGAAAAGCCGATGAGACTAGGACAAAAACTAGACTGGATTCGCTGCGATTTGCCCCGTTGTATTGATACACCACACCTTGAAGATAGCGAAACTGAATCCTTGCTTCATCTGTGGCAACATACACAGAAAGTAATCTCTGAAGGTAAGTATTCTCTCGTTGTCTTAGATGAACTCAGTTTGGCTATTAATCTTGGTTTAATTCCAGAAACTGAGGTTTTATCATTTTTGGCAAAACGCCCACCAAATATAGATATTATTCTCACAGGACCAGAAATGCCTAAATCTATTTTGGATATTGCTGACCAAGTTACTGAAATTCGTCGCAGCCAAAGACCTTAAGGATTTTAGATTTTAGATTTCAACAATATACCCCCTCTCAAGGTATTCTTATAATTTGGTTTGGATACTTTGACCTGCTTATTAAACGTGATTAAGAACGATATTTGGATTAAGGAAATGGCTCAACAGGGTATGATAACGCCCTTTGAACCAAGTTTGATTCGCGAAATAACAGAAAATGATGTCGCACGTCGTGTCATTAGCTATGGTTTATCTTCTTATGGCTATGACATCCGTCTTTCTTCTAAAGAGTTTCGCATTTTCCGCCACATCCCTGGAACTGTTATTGATCCCAAAAATTTCAATCCGCAAAATCTAGAATCAAGTCAACTTCATACGGATGCTCTAGGCAGTTATTTTATACTTCCCGCCCATTCCTATGGTTTGGGTGTAGCACTAGAAAGAATTGTTGTACCAAGTAATATTACGGTTATATGTATTGGAAAAAGCACATTTGCTAGATGTGGAATAATTGCCAATTTAACCCCTGCGGAAGCGGCTTGGAGGGGTCATCTAACATTAGAATTTTCTAATTCTTCGAGTGCAGACTGTCGCATTTATGCTAACGAGGGTGTGGTGCAATTGTTATTCCTTGAAGGTGAACCCTGTGAAACTAGCTATGATGCCCGTCAGGGTAAATATCAAGATCAGTCGGAAATTGTTACTTTAGCGAAAGTTTAATTAAAAATGTAGAGACGCGATATTATATCGCGTCTCAAATCATATTATTCCGTCTTGAGGTTATTTTAGGGAGAAAGTCTAGCCTTACCGAGACGAGTTGACTTGTACCAAGCTGCGATCGCAGGAGTCCATTCTTCGAGATGGGGAAACATCATTTCGCATAGCTTTTGAATTTCCAGTTGTGCGTCTTTTTTGTAGCGCAAGTCTAGGAAATGTAGGAGCGATCGCAAATTAAAGCTGACGACAAAATGCTGACGATAATCAAAGGGCACTTTACCCCGTGCATGTTCTTCTGACATTCCCGCTTCAAAATCCGCTTTGTATCGCTTCGCAGCTTCCAAACACCACTGTAAATCGGATTCTCGTTGTTCAGGAGAATAAAAATATTTCTTGCCTGTGCGATCGCTATAATTTCCTACTGGACGTAGGTAAAAAACATCTTCAATGTCCTTTTTCCCGTCAACAACATCAATTACTTGTATCCCTGTATACCTATAGGATTGTACGTCAAAAGAAACTCCTGTGCGGTGTGTTCGCGCTTGCTGCATGACACTATGGGGGAAATAGCCACAATTAAATACTATTTGCGGATGTTCTGTACATCCAAAATGACCTCTATCACCCGCTAGCAGACGCTTGACAATAATTTCACCACATTTTTCTTCACTCGGAAAGCGATCGCGATCGTCATATACAAATGCCTCCGTGTAGTCTTGGTGCATTGCGGCATATATGACTTGTTGGGGATTGGCGGTTTTGGCAAGAACTTCTACACGGAATCGATGCATGACTAACCTGGAGATTTGTTTTTATATAGATATTTTCTCAGTTCTCGATCATATTACTCAAGGGGAAAAGAGGAAGAGGGAAGCCCCGCAGAGAAATAATCATTAATATCCTTTACAAAAATACATACTTTACTTTACAATAAGTTACATAAAGAAATAAATATTTTAGGGAAATCTCATGACTTATAGAGGTGCTGTTGTTGATGAGACTGGAAAATTGAACAACTTTGCGGTTGAACCTAAAGTGTACGTAGACGCGCAAGGCGATCGCACTGGTTTTACACCCTTTGCGGAATTGTTAAATGGACGTTTAGCGATGATTGGCTTTATCTCCCTAATCGCATTAGAAGTATTTACCGGACATGGTATTTTTGGATTGTTACAAAGTCTGTAAGAATAGTTAAGGGTTATATAGTTGTGAGTTAGAAGTTAAGAGTTAGGAGTTAAAAATAACTCATAATTAATAACTCATAATTAATAACTCATAATTAATGACTCATGACTAACAACCTACAACTCAATCGTAATCATGACTTTAACTGCATCTACAATGCTCTCACTGGGAACACAAGCATTAGATTTTAATTTACCTAATGTAGTGACGAGACAAAATATTTCACTGGCTACGTTTGCCGATAAAAAATCTTTACTGGTTATTTTTATTTCCCAGCATTGCCCATTCATAAAGCACATAAAGTACGAATTGGCGAAGTTAGGAAAAGATTATTTAAATAGTGATTTGGGTATTGTAGCAATTAGCTCCAACGATGCGACAAAATATCCAGATGATGCACCGATGTCTTTAGAAAAAATGGCATTAGAGCTTGATTTAGAATATTCTATTTGCTACGACGAAAGCCAGGATGTTGCCAAGTCTTATACTGCTGCCTGTACACCAGATTTCTTTTTATTCGATGCTGGAAGAAAATTAGTTTATCGTGGACAATTAGATGGATGATAGTCGTCCTAGTAATGGTTTACCTGTAACAGGTTCAGACTTACGCATTGCCATTGATTCTGTGTTAGCAGGTAAGGAAATAGTTGGGGAGCAAAAGCCAAGTATTGGTTGCAATATTAAATGGAAACCTGGCAATGAACCTAGCTATTTTGGTTAAGATTCAACAGGAAATATAGTAATCCTATTTGAGTAATAAAAATTTACTTCGTTAATATCCCCAGCTTATTTAATAAGTTGAGGATATTAATGTTATGCCTTATAGGTAATCAGTGATAGATAATAATCTAGTGGCTAACAGCTAATTGCTACAGTATTATTCAATCATTTACTTTAACTTTAACAAATGATTTTTGCGTGAGTATTACTCGCAATGTTTGTCTTTATATTAGGGACTTCCAAATAAAAAAATATCCAATTTTTTTGTAGGGTGTCTTAGCACTATAGTCCGTAACACACCATCAATCTAACAATGGTGCGTTACGAGAAGCTCTAACTTACCCTACATTTATTGGGAAATTTATTTTTTGATGTTCCCCTATGGGCAACACTGAGTCTACTACTATTTAATAACCATTAACCATTAACCACTAACAATTAATGCTTAATTTCCAAATTCAAAATATAGCTACCTAATTGCAGTTCTCCAGACCATAACTCATATTCAACTCGTAAATTTTCTGGTAGTGGATGTCCGCTCAGGGACAGATTGCGGGTGAAGTTTCGCAAACGAATCGGTTCATGGGGTTGGAATGATTCGCTAGGTAGCCAATATCTACTAACCCCGTAAACACCCTGTTCCCAGAAGTGGCGATAACTTAGCTGTGTATTTCCTTGCATCGTCATTGTGACGCGATAGGGGGATATTTCCAGCCATAAAATTCGAGGACTACCAGGAGTCGGTATATTACAGTTTGGGTATAGTTCGTTTTGCGATCGCGAACTAGGGTTGTCGCTGTTTTTTTGATGGGGTGCGGTTAAGAGTAAATGGAAGCGATCGCTATCTTTTTGGTACAATGTTGCAGCCGTTTCGACAACAGACCACACGGGTAAGTCTGTAGAAATTAGTGAAAGGCACACGGGTTTGCGTTGGTGAGTCAGCATGGGAGCGATACCGGCAATTAAATTCCAAGTTGGTGAATATTTGCAAAAAACGAAACTATGGATAAAATCCTGATTTGGCAAGCATCCTGATGACTTGTGTGAGGGCAAGAAGATTGCAAAACAAGCTTCAAGCAAAGTGAAAATTAATTTAAATTTGGTAGAACTTTATGGTCTGATAAAACGGTAGGATACTAGCGCAGTCACACGCCAGTTTATCCTAATGTCGCCTTCTGTTATAACCGTAGACACAAAAGAGGACGTTTCACAAGATTTAATTATTAGCTTGTCACCTTCTGGGGTATCCTTACTAGGTCGCATTTTAGTACCGGGAGATAAATCCATATCTCATCGTGCCTTAATGTTAGGCGCATTAGCGCAGGGTGAAACGAAAATTCAAGGATTACTTTTGGGAGAAGACCCTCGCAGCACCGCAAGTTGCTTTCAAGCAATGGGTGCGGAGATTTCACCCCTGAATACGGAATTAGTCACTGTTAAAGGTATTGGACTCGGAAATTTACAAGAACCATTTGATATTTTGAATGCTGGTAATTCTGGCACTACCTTGCGGTTGATGCTGGGAATTTTAGCTTCCCATCCCAATCGATTTTTCACCGTTACCGGAGATGACTCATTGCGTAGTCGTCCCATGTCACGTGTTGTTAAACCTTTGCAGCAAATGGGGGCTGAAATTTGGGGACGTAAAGGTAATTCCCTTGCGCCTCTAGCGGTAGCAGGACAAGCACTGAAACCGATCCATTATCATTCTCCCATTGCTTCGGCACAAGTTAAATCCTGCGTGCTTCTTGCTGGCTTAATGACCGAAGGCAAAACCACTGTTACCGAACCAGCACTTTCCCGTGACCACAGCGAAAGGATGTTACGTGCATTTGGCGCTAATTTGTCGGTAGACCCTGATACAAAGAGTGTAACCGTTATTGCTGGGAATGCACTACATGGTCAATCAGTAATTGTACCTGGAGATATTAGCTCGGCTGCTTTTTGGTTGGTGGCTGGGGCAATTGTGCCTGGTTCGGAGTTGGTAATCGAAAATGTCGGTGTTAACCCAACCCGCACGGGTGTTTTAGAAGCTTTGCAAATGATGGGGGCTGATATTCAACAAGAAAATCACCGGGAGGTTGCGGGGGAACCTGTAGCCGATTTGCGGGTGCGTTGCGTCGGAAAATTAAAAGCTTGTACGATCGCAGGGGACATAATTCCCCGTTTGATTGATGAAATCCCGATTTTGGCGGTGGCAGCAGTGTTTGCCGAAGGTACTACTGTAATTAAAGATGCTGAAGAATTGCGAGTTAAAGAGAGCGATCGCATTACTGTCATGGCACAACAACTGACCAAAATGGGGGCAAAAGTCACTGAATTGCCCGATGGGATGGAAATTACTGGGGGAACCCCGTTAACTGGTGCTGATGTAGATAGTTATACAGACCATCGAATTGCCATGAGTTTAGCGATCGCATCTCTCAATGCCACTGGAAAAACGACAATCCACCGTGCCGAAGCCGCGAGTATTTCTTACCCGAATTTTGTCACCACACTGCAACAAATTTGCAGATAATTTCAATTTAGGATACAAGGGGTGGGGTTTCCTCACCCTTATTTATGATAGTTTTGGTAAATGAGGCATCTGACACCCAATTTGCCAATGTTATTCTGAATTATCTTGAATAAAAAATAATTGAAAATTTCTTGTAAATCAAGTGAGAATCTATCAATCAATGTGTAGTAGATTACACAATTTCATTATTAAATTAATCACATCATGTTTATTACAATACTTAAATTATATTTTGAAAACTTAATAAAGACTTGTAGCAAATAATTTTCGATAGGGATTGAAATAACTTTTGCCAATACTTATCCAAAATATTCTGATTGCGCTGAATATATGACTTTTATACTCCGCAAATTCCTAGCATATCTATATAAAAATTTTTAGTAAAAATTATCAATAAAATATCCTTGTTGCAACTTACTCCAATTATTTGCTATATTCTCAATTGATAGCCTTTGTTGAGAAAGATTAGTATGTCTGTCTACACAGCTGCTTCACTTAAGGCAGAATTAAACGATCGCGGTTGGCGTTTAACCCCCCAGAGAGAAGTTATCCTACACATCTTTCAGGAACTACCCCAGGGTGAACACTTGAGCGCTGAGGATTTATATGAAAGATTGGAGCTTGATGGGGAAGGAATCAGCCTATCGACAATTTACCGCACCCTCAAATTGATGGCGCGGATGGGCATTTTGCGGGAATTGGAACTGGGAGAAGGACATAAACACTATGAAATCAACCAGCCCCATCCACATCACCATCACCATTTGATTTGTGTGCGATGCAATTCTACGATTGAATTCAAGAACGATTCGATTTTGAAAATTGGTTCAAAAACATCGCAAAAAGAAGGTTTTCACTTACTTGATTGTCAACTGACAATTCATGCTGTTTGTCCCAAGTGCCAGCGAGCCTTAACCCCTGTGTAGTACTTGGGTAGGTGTTGGTTTTGCGAGAAATTTCATGAAAATTTTTCATCCGATTGTATGTTACAGCCCACTTGTCTCGGATATACTTAGGGCGGAATTAGGGCAAACAACCGTTTGCCCCTACGTAGATACTAATTTTGCATTAACTTTAACTAGTCAATAAATTATCCAAATTAACAGCCTAGTAAGACTTGGCGGAAATAAACTGACTATCCCCAAGCTCTAAAAGGCTTATGTTATGGGCAATATTCCTTCTGTCTTTGGTACTAGTGTGAGGTTTCTTGCTGCTTCAGCTAAAAGCGTCCGCTTCTGAGATCGTTGAGACTAACGCCATAAAATTCTTGTGCTTGTCTGATTGCTACCTTCGTGTCATTCCCCATGACTCCATTAAGGGGACCTTTGTAAAACCCTTTGTCTCTGAGTCTTCGTTGGATTTCGAGGACATTGAACTCATTGCTAGTTCCTGTATTGACTGAACTGTATAGTTTGGCACGAGTTGTTGGTCCGGCAATACCGCTTGGTGCGAGGTAATTTTCTGCTTGGAAGCGTCTGACTGCATCAGCAGTGAACGGACCGTAGTAACCATTTGGTTGCCCTTCTAAGTATCCAGCTTT
This sequence comes from Brunnivagina elsteri CCALA 953, assembly GCF_002289455.1. Taxonomy (GTDB): domain Bacteria; phylum Cyanobacteriota; class Cyanobacteriia; order Cyanobacteriales; family Nostocaceae; genus Brunnivagina; species Brunnivagina elsteri. Next base: position 2,192 of record NZ_NTFS01000105.1, on the reverse strand, counting down.
AATCAATTGCTCTTGGACAACCCGCACTGATTCACCGCGATCGCCTAGTTTAAGTTTATCGTTTGCTCTGCGTTGAGGTGCCCCATCTTCGCCATAACCAATACCAATGGGAGGTAAACGGCGTACAGTGGCAGGACCTACTAAACCGTCGGATTCTAAGTTGTAAGCTGTTTGGAAGCGTTTGACGGATTCTTCGGTAATGGGTCCAAAAATTCCTGTGGCGTTGCCGTAGTAGTAACCAGCGACACGCAGACGCTCTTGGAGAATACGTACTGATTCACCTTCGTCACCTTTGCCTAAAATACTGGAAGTACGCTGTTTAGTGGCTGTGGTGGTTGTTTTATTCGAGACGTTTTGGGCTACTGACTTTTGCTGTATGGCTCTGACGGTGGTACTTTTTCTGACTTGGGTAGTTTTTACTGGGAGTTTCCAATTTTCCAACTTCTGGGTAGTTGTGGCTCCAGCAATGCCGCTAACCTCCAAACCAGAAGCTTTTTGGAAGCGTTTGACCGCATCTTCGGTGCGAATGTCATATACTTGCGTGATTTGAGTTTGGTAAAAACCAGCTCGTCTCAAGTCTTGTTGAAGTGCGCGAACGGATGGTCCTTGATCGCCTTTTTGTAATGCGATCGCACTGCTCATTGCCGCCATTAGAGATAAAGTTAGGGCTAATGGTAGCATATAACGCCAAGCTCGACTCGATAGGTTCTTCCAGTTTGGTGATGCTCCCCGATCTAGCAAAAAGCTGAATCCTGCTAGTTCACTTGATGGGCAGTCTTCGTAATCGAAAGCTAAGTGTAAATACGCAAGGTTTTCCATAGTTTTTTTCCTAATATTTTCTTACACTACTTGTTATTATTCGATAGCTGCTTAGGTTTGATATCTTAAGTTTCGCAGATTTTACGGTGTTTGTATATTCACATCCTGCCATAAATTGTGCTTGTTTGCTTCAATTGATTCCTCAGCAATATCACGCAGGGTTTCGGGCTTGATTTTGCGGGAATTAACATTTATATATCTCTGGCAAAGATGTAGAGAGGTGTCGCACAGGGTATAATTGCCTCTCGATTGAGGACTTTGGGTAATACATAGTTAAATTCGGTCGATGTCTATATCTATCAAATTAAAAAAGTCGGTTTGTAGGGTACTGCGGTAAAGGACTTGATAATTGATCGTAATGGTGGTTTAGCTAATGCTGCTACAACTGTTACCTCTTGGTCAAATCAGTTTATCAAATTCCCAAAGGTATCGGGGAAAAATTCTGAACTTTTCAAGGGTTTAGCGCTCTTTTACTTGGTAGAGCAATGGAGATGGGAACAGAGGGTTTGTCTTTGAATGGGGAGAAATTAGAAGAGACATGTGGATTTGTTACTAGTTTCGAGAATGGTGAGAGCGATCGCGCTTTAAATATCAGCTTGACTTTTGATTTAAGTGCGATCGCTTTTTTGTTGTCGGAATTTCCTGATTTTTTTGCCACTGATTCTCAATTTTATCGATATTTAGAATACTATTCTCAAACCCTTTTACCAAATAACAGTACGCTTCAAGAAAAGTTTACGTTACTTTTACTGGAATCTCTAATTGACCAACCTCAGGAAACAATAGTTACTTAACCTAGTTTCAGTAATTTTAGTTCCTCTGCTTGCCAGCAAGTTGAAGAAGCTTTATATAAAGAAATTGCTCAAGAATATCTTTTAAATTGATTTATAACCCACATCTGTATTAAATTGGACTTATTGGTAATTTTTAAGACTGCTTTTGCCTAAGTGCGCGAGTTTTTAGAAATGGATAGATTAGTCGTTTATTAAGCTTGAAAATAATAAGTTTGAAGACCATAAATTTGACAAGCTACAAGTTAAGAATCAAACAACGCTATTAAGTATAATTGGCACGTAAAGCCTGTTGGCATTGAGTTTAATGGCTATTTCAGGCGTTTTCAAGATACCTTTTTTTACTGACGTGCCGTTTTTACTCAATACCCAAACAACTTTAATTAGTATGGATAATAGTTATACCAATTACTTGTGAAGCTGCACATTATTTCGATTCCTTCAACCTCCCCTTACTAAGGGGAGGTGCCACAGGCGGTGGGGTTATTTTATCCCACATTCCGCACCTCAACTGTCACAATCGTAGCTTTTACTGATTTTTAGCAGCATATCAAGCTATCTTCTATACTTAATCTCATTATA
>NZ_NTFS01000104.1 GCF_002289455.1 Brunnivagina elsteri CCALA 953 | reverse complement strand
GTTTAGACAAGTGTTTTTTTCCTCAACTCAATATTTTTGTAGTCACTTGCAATTCAGCTACTACTGCAAGCAAACATATTTTGCTAAATATATCAACAGTTTATTAATATATCTTATTTAAAAGAGAATTTGGACATAGCTAGGTTGAGGGGCATTGGTCATTGGCAAAACAAAGGGCAAACAACCATTACCCATTAACCTTTCCCTAAGAAATAGCTTTTGTGATTTCGACAGTGACGTCTTCCAGAGACTGATTCCCATTAACTATAAACAATTGCTCTCTAGAACTGTAATAGTCAATTAATGGTGCAGTTTCCGAGCGATAAACTTCAAGACGACGACGAATTACATCTTCGCTATCGTCTTTACGTCCGCGCTCAAGCAAACGTCCCACCACAACATCATCGGGAACATCCAAGTTGACAACCCTTTCCCCCCTTTGCTCTAGTTTTTGCAATAAAGATTGTAAGAAACTAGCCTGTTGAACAGTTCGAGGAAAACCATCAAGAATCCAGCCAGATTCAGTATCGGCTTGCTTGAGGCGTTCCTCTACCATGTCTTGTACTAAGTGGTCCGGAACTAACTCACCCTTATCCATATAAATCTGGGCTTTAATTCCTAAAGGGGTTTGGTGTTTTAATGCTTGGCGTAAAATATCACCCGTAGAAATGTGGGGAATTTGCAAGTGGTCTGCGAGTTCTTTCGCTTGCGTTCCCTTGCCCGCACCCGGAGGTCCCAAGAAGATTAGTCGCGTCACTATTGTTTCACCATTCCTTCATAGCGCTGAGAGATTACATAGGTTTGTATCTGCTTCGCCGTATCAATCGCCACACCAACCAAGATTAATAGCGAGGTAGCACCAAATCCTTGAAACGTCCGAATATTCAGGAATCCCTCGATTCCGGTGGGAACGATCGCAATTAATCCTAAGAAAATTGCACCTAAAAAGGTTAATCGATTTAATACACGCTCGATATACTCACTAGTAGCTTTCCCAGGACGAATACCGGGGATACTCGAACCCATTTTTTTGAGGTTCTGTGCCACATCGACTGGATTCACTATTAGTGAGGAGTAGAAGTAGCTAAAGAAAACAATTGAAACCAATTGTACTAGTGCGTAAACCCAAGAAGCGTTCCCACCGGGACTGAGATACGTTTGGACTATATTGGCGAAAGTTGGATTTTTGGCGAATTGGGAAATCAAAGCAGGCAAACTGAGGATGGCAGATGCAAAAATAATTGGCATGACACCACCTTGATTGAGACGCAATGGCAGATAACTACGTTGTTCTGCCAAAATACGACGACCCACTTGACGACGAGCTGAGATAATGGGGATGCGACGGACACCTTCTTGGATGAAAACAATCCCAACAGTTGTGACTAAGAACAGAAGTAACAAAACGATCACCCGACCGACTGTATCGCGTCCACCACTTTCAACTAATTGGATTGTATTTTGTAAGGATTTCGGCAGTGTGGCGACAATATTGACAAAAATCAACAAAGATGCGCCATTTCCAATTCCCCGTTCGGTAACAACTTCCGAAGCCCACATTACAAACATGGAACCAGCAACAAGTGCGATCGCGGTTTGAGCGATGAAAAAAGGTCCAGGTTTAATGGCATATGCTTGTAACCAAAACCCTGAGATGAAAACACTTTGTAAAATTGCCCATCCCAACGAAACATAACGGGTATATTGGGAAAGCTTACGTCTGCCAGCTTCGCCTTCATTTTTTTGTAAATTTTCTAAAGCAGGGATGGCGGCGGTTAAAAGTTGGATGATAATCGAGGCATTAATATAAGGCAAAATGCCCAGCGCGAATACACCAAGCGCCGATAGTCCGCCTCCCGAAAAGATATCCAAAAAGCTTAATACTTGATTATTATTTGCGATCGCGGCAGCAAAAGCTTCACGATTGATGCCCGGAATAGGTATATGAATACCCAACCGAATCAAAATTAAAATACCGACCGTAACAAGCAGCCGACCTCTAAGTCCAGCTGCTTGCGCCATCTGCATAAAAGTTTCTTGAGCGCTTGGGGGTTTATCTCGACTAATCATAGAGGGTGTTACCTAGAAAGTGAACCTGGCGCTGGAAAGGGAGATTACTGACCCTGAGAGTGCGTCCAGAAGAGGTATCTACTCACCTCGAAATTTCACAACTCCCACCAGCTGCTTCAATTTTGCTACGAGCTGATGCGGTAAAAGCCGCCGCTTTAACTTTGAGTGCAACACCCAATTCCCCATTACCCAGTACTTTCAAAGGGTCTTTGCCTGATGTCAGGATTCCGACTTCTTTCAAAGATTCCAATGATACCTCTGTATCTGCGGGGAGCGAAGCTAGCTTTTCTACATTAATCGTAGTGTATTTCTTGTGAGGAGCGAGAGGAAAGCCCTTCAACTTTGGTAAACGGCGGTACAAGGGTTGTTGACCACCTTCAAAACCGGGTCTAGTTCCGCCACCAGAACGGGAATTTTGACCGCGCATCCCTAAACCAGCACTTGCACCTTGACCAGCTGCAATACCGCGACCAACGCGGCGAGCGCGTTTTTTTGAGCCAACTTGCGGCTTTAAATCATGGAGTCTCATGGCTTAATAATTCGTCCTTAATTACATTTACTGTGGATTTTACTGAGCGTAGAGCCTTTCAATGGGAACACCACGGTCTTCAGCGACTTGCGAAAAAGTACGCAGGGTAGAAAGTGCATTCACAGCAGCGCGAGCATTGTTCAAAGGATTGTTCGAGCCAAGTTGTTTTGCCAAAATGTTACGGATTCCAGCCAATTCGAGAACTGTACGCACTGCACCACCGGCGATTACACCAGTACCAGGAGCAGCCGGACGCATCATGACTTTAGCACCACCACCCATGCCATTAATGGGATGGGGGATTGAGTTTGATTTTGTCATTGGGATATCAATTAGGTGTTTTTTGCCGTCAGCTACACCTTTTTTCACAGCACCAATAACATCGGATGCCTTACCGACTCCAACACCAACCTGACCACGTTCGTTACCAACAACAACGATGGCACGGAAACTGAGTTTTTTACCACCTTTAACTACTTTACTAACGCGACGAATTTGAATAACCCGTTCTTGCCAGGTAGTTTCTTCTTTTTTCGTACGGTTTGATTTCTTACGACCACCAGTTGCCATATTTAATGTCCTTTGCGATTTGTTATTAGTTACTGGTTATTTGTTATTGGTTATTGGCTATTAGTTATTGGTTATTGGTTATTAATTTAATTAACTATTAACCATTAACGACTAATTAGTAACTATTAACTACTAACCATTAACTACTAACCAATTTTAAAAATCCAAACCAGCTTCACGGGCTGCTTCCGCTAGTGCCTTAATCCGCCCGTGGTAAAGATTACCACCACGGTCGAATACTACTTGTGTAATACCTTTTTCAATCGAACGTTTGGCGATCAATTTTCCAACTTCGGTTGAAGCTTGGCAGTTACCACTAGAAGCCAATTGAGTTTTCAATTCTGGGTCTAAAGTAGAAGCTGCAACTAAGGTGTGATGTGATACATCATCAATCACTTGAACATAAATATGCTCATTGGAACGAAATACAGCCAAACGGGGACGTTCTGAAGAACCACTGATCTTGCCGCGAATACGACGACGACGGCGGTCTTTCGATTCTCTGCGAGTGAGTTTCATATCTTATTTCTTACCCTTACCAGTCTTACCAGCTTTACGACGAACAGCTTCGCCAGAGTAGCGAATACCTTTACCTTTGTAGGGTTCGGGTGGACGAACAGCGCGAATTTGTGCTGCTGTATTACCAACGATCTCTTTGTCGTATCCGGTAACTATGACGTTGGTATTGCCTTCAACTGCGAACTGAATCCCATCGGGAGGTACAATTTGCACTTGATGGCTGTAACCCATGTTGAGAACGAGATTACGACCTTGAAGCGCAGCCCGATAACCAACCCCTTGAATTTCCAAACGTCGCTGAAAACCTTGGGATACACCTTCTACCATATTTGCTACAAGGGTCCGGCATAAACCATGTAATTGGCGGGATTGCCGAGTTTCATCACGGCGATTTACAGAAAGGATTTCTCCCTCTTGTGCCACCGATATATTGGGGGGCAAACTACGGAAAAGTTCGCCTTTGGGACCTTTTACAACTATTTTGGCACCATTAATTGTCACTTGGACTTTCGCTGGAACCGTAATTGGACGTTTACCGATTCGAGACATAATTTTTACCTTTGCTTTCGTTATGAGTTGTTAGTGGTGGGTTATGAGTTGTGTTTTGAATTCCTCACTCCTCAAACAAACTCCTAACTTTCCTACCAAACGTAACAAAGCACTTCACCACCGACATTTTGGCGGCGGGCTTCGCGGTCTGTCATAATGCCGCTTGATGTGGAAATAATTGCAATACCAATACCACCAAGTACGCGCGGCAGGTCTTTACGGTTGGAATAAACACGCAAGCCTGGTTTGCTAATTCGTTTGAGGGCTGTAATTAGGGGTTGGCGACTTTTGCCCTTATATTTAAGGGAAATTACCAAATTTGTTCTAATACCCTCTCCGGCTTCTTCAAATTCACCGATAAAGCCTTCTTCACGCAACACTAGTGCAATGTTGCGAGTCATTTTTGTTGCAGGCACTAATGTTGTTTGATGCCTTGCCATATTGGCATTGCGGATGCGCGTGAGCATATCTGCAATTGTGTCGTTTACCGCCATCTTTCCCTCTGTCTAGATGAACTTATTGATCGCGAAAGGGCATACCCATTTCTTTGAGTAAAGCGCGACCTTCTTCGTCGTTTTTAGCTGTGGTAATGATAGAGATGTCCATACCACGAATTTGGTCGATTTTGTCGTATTCGACTTCTGGAAATATTAATTGTTCACGAATGCCAAGGGTATAATTCCCCCGTCCGTCAAAGCTTTTGGGGCTAATTCCGCGAAAGTCGCGGATTCGAGGCAGTGCCAGATTAATCAAGCGTTCGAGGAAAGAATACATCCGGTCACCACGTAGTGTCACCATGACTCCTACGGGCATTCCTTCACGAATTTTAAAACCTGCGATCGCTTTTTTAGCTCTGGTGACAACTGGCTTTTGACCAGTAATTAATGCAATTTCGCTGAGACAAGCTTCGAGCGCTTTTGCATTAGTTGCAGCCTCTCCCAATCCTCTGTTCACAGTAACTTTAATGACTTTAGGTACTTGGTGAACGTTCGTATAATCAAACTGTTTGATCAGTTTGGGAGTTATGGTCTCTTGAAATGTGGACTTGAGCTTATTTGCCATAATTGCGGTCCTTAATATCCCTGGTCTTTGTCAGGGAAAAAGTAAGTTATGAGTGATGAATTATGAATTATGAGTTATAAATCGAGTGATGAATTATGAGTTATTAGTTATAAATTGAGTTACTAATTAAATACTTATTTTTAATTATTAACTCCTAACTATTAACTCCTAACTATTAGCTCCTAACTCTCAACTTCTAACTCCTAACTATTTATCTAGGATTTCTCCAGTCTTTTTGAGCATTCGCACTTTCTTCCCTTCTGCGGTGACGGTGTAGCAAACTCGGCTAGCAACATTTTGCTTGGTCGAATACAACATCACATTAGAACTATGAATGGGAAACTCTTGGGTAACAACCCGTCCTGATTCCCCTTCGGCTTGGGGTTTGACGTGTTTTGTTTTCATATTCACGCCTTTGACAAGAACTTTGCTGTCTTGGGGAAGCGCTTTCATCACTTCGCCGACTTTGCCTTTGTCTTTACCAGCGATTACTTGTACGGTATCGCCAGTTTTGACATGCATCTTGTGGAAGACTTTAGGCTTTTCCTTTGGCATTAAAGCACCTCCGGTGCCAGGGATACAATTTTGGTGAAACTTCTTTCTCGTAATTCCCGTGCTACGGGACCGAAAACACGGGTACCTTTGGGATTGCCATCTTTGTTGATGATGACTGCGGCGTTATCGTCAAAACGAATACTCATGCCGCTATCTCTACGGATAGTGTGACGGGTACGGACGATAACTGCTTCGACAACATCGGATTTTTTAACACCCATGTTGGGGATAGCATCTTTAACGACACCGATAATGCGATCGCCAATGAAGCCATAACGGCTGTTACCTTTACTCAGTACGCGGATGCACATAATTTTGCGCGCACCGCTGTTATCTGCCACATTGAGATAAGATTGCTGCTGAATCACGATTACTCTCCCTAGAAAGTCGTTAGATTTCTAACAACGATGATGTTTATGTTACTTAGTCAGGATTTCTGTGACTTGCCAGCGTTTTGTTTTACTCAGTGGTCGGGTTTCGGAAATACGAACGCGATCGCCGATTTTACACTTATCCCCTTCATCATGAGCTTTATAACGCCGGGTTTTCACCACGATTTTTCCGTACTTAGGGTGGGGAGCGCGGTTTTCAACGGCAACTACTACCGTTTTTTGCATTTTGTCGCTCACTACCAAACCGACTCTTTCTTTAACTGCCATAATCTCCTACTTCTTAGAGTTATGAGTTATGAGTTATGAGTTGTAAGTTATGAGTTGTAAGTTATGAGTTGTAAGTTATGAGTTGTAAGTTATGAGTAAAATTCACTTGAATATTTAACTCTTAATCCCTAACTCCTAATCTCTAACTCCTAATCCCTAACTCCTAATTCCTAACTCCTAATCCCTAACTCCTAATCCCTAACTCCTAATTCCTAACTTTAACTCCTAACTTTCCTTTGCTACTGCTTTTTTACGCTCAGTTTCCACAGTTAATAACTGTGATAAACGATGGCGAGCATGTCTAAATTGATGGGGTTTTTCTAGCTGTCTTGTCGCTTTTTGCAACCGCAATTGAAACAATTGCTTTTTAACTGCCAGAATTTCCTCAACTAATCTTTCATCACTTAATTCTCTAGCTTCTGAAATCTTGGGAAGCGGCATTACCTACTCCTACTCCTGTACCTGTACCTGTACCTGTTCTGGTTCTTGGGGTTCTATTTCAGAACGCGAAATAAATTTAGTTTTAATCGGCAACTTATAAGCTGCCAAACGCATTGCTTCGCGAGCTGTTTCTTCGGTAACACCAGCGATTTCAAATAAAATACGCCCCGGCTTCACCACAGCGACCCAATACTCAGGGTTTCCTTTACCGGAACCCATCCGAGTTTCTGCGGGACGCATAGTGACTGGTTTATCAGGGAAGATACGAATCCAAATTTTACCACCCCGGCGGATATAACGAGTCATCGCCCGACGGGAAGCCTCGATTTGCCTTGAGGTAATCCAGCATGGTTCCTGTGCTTGGAGAGCAAAATCACCAAAATTTAAGGTGCTTCCACGTGAAGCTAACCCTTTCATCCGTCCGCGTTGCTGTTTGCGGAATTTAGTTCTTCTTGGACTTAGCATAACTTTAGTAACAATTTTGGATTACCCTTCGGGAAGCCACCCTCTGGGTGTCTACGGATTTAAGATTTAGAATTTTGATTGAAGAACAAGCCTTAAAATTCCGTTTATCCCTATTTGGGGATTTTGGATTGAAGAACAAATCTCAAATCTCAAATCTCAAATCTCAAATCTAAAATTCATTTATCCTTCATTTGAGCGGTCTTCAAATTGTTGACGACGACGTTGACCACCACCACCACCACGACGACGGGGTTCGCCGCGATCGCCTCGTTCTCGATCTCTATCTCGATTTGAGCTTGGTGCAGCAACTTCTTCTTGTCCGGGGATAATCTCGCCTTTGAATACCCAAACCTTGATACCAAGGATACCGTAGATAGTTTTGGCTGTGCAGCATGAGTAGTCAATGTCAGCCCGTAAGGTATGCAAAGGAACGCTTCCTTCCCGTGATGCTTCTGTACGAGCGATTTCAGCACCGTTGAGACGACCGCTAACTTGAATTTTGATGCCTTGGATTCCAGCACGTTGGGCACGTTGAATTGCTTGACGCACGACTCGACGGAAGGACACCCGACGTTCAAGTTGCTGCGCTACATATTCGGCAATCAAATAAGCATCGGCATCAACTCGCTGAACTTCAACAACGTTAATGCGAATTTGGCGGTTGCTACCAAGAAGTTCTTGCAGTCCGGTACGCAGTGATTCAATACCTTGCCCTCCTCGTCCAACAACAACACCAGGTCTGGCGGTGCGAACTTCAAGGTCAATTTGGTCAGCTTTGCGTTCAATCCGAACTTCGGAAATTCCGGCGTTATTTTGTGCTAATCGACCTAGCTTCTCTTCGATGTATTTGCGAAGTTTATAGTCTTCTTGCAAAAGCTCTGGATAGCGGCTAGGTTCTGCAAACCAACGAGATTGGTGTTCTCGAGTAATCCCCAGGCGAAAGCCTACTGGATGAATCTTCTGTCCCACAAATACTTCCTCTAAAATTTCTTGCTGTAGGAGTTTTTTTGTAAATATCGCGCAGTTGACACAACGTACTCTTTTGAATAAGTTTTGGCAATGTGTTTTATTTCGCAGCTGCACCTTCAGCTACAGCAACAGTTATATGACATGTTGGTTTGCGAATTTGGTAGGCTCGACCCTGCGCTCTAGGTTGGAAACGCTTGAGAACTGGACCTTGGTCGGCATACGCTTGAGTAATTACTAATTGTGTGCGGTCGAGTCCGTTGTTATGTTCGGCGTTTGCAGCAGCGCTACGAATTAGTTTGAGGACGATATCGCAAGCTCGATAAGGCATGAATTCGAGAATGATTAATGCCTCGCGATAGCTTCTACCTCGTATTTGGTCGAGAACCCGCCGCACTTTCAAAGGTGACATGCGGATATAGCGTGCGATCGCTTTAACTTCTTTAGTATTAGTAGTAGTATCAGTTGCCATAATTTTCTCCTATCTACCACCTTTCTTGTCGCTTTTTGCATGACCACGATAAGTACGGGTAGGAGCAAATTCGCCTAATTTATGTCCTACCATTTGGTCACTCACAAACACGGGAACATGCTGTCTACCGTTATGTACAGCGATAGTATGACCTACCATCTGCGGCAGTATGGTTGATGCCCGCGACCAAGTTTTAATGACTTCTTTTTTGTTGATAGCGTTGAGCTTATCTATCTTTTTGAGCAAATGATCCGCAACAAAGGGACCTTTTTTCAGAGAACGACCCATAGGATTCCGATTCGAGTTAGGAGTTATTTTAAGTTAGGAGTTAGGAGCTAATAAGATTTAGGAATTAAAACTCATAACTCCTAACTATTTCTAAGACTCGCGTCCGCCACGTCCGCGCTTCGATGTCTTACGACGACGACGTACAATCAACGCGCTGCTTGCTTTCTTGCGTTTGCGAGTCTTCATACCCAGTGCTGGTTTACCCCAAGGTGTTACAGGACCGGAGCGACCAATCGGTGCCCGACCCTCACCACCACCATGTGGGTGGTCTACTGGGTTCATGGCGCTACCTCTGACTTTGGGGCGACGACCCTTCCAACGATTACGTCCTGCCTTACCAGCACTTAAGTTGCGGTGTTCTATATTTCCAACTTGTCCAATGGTGGCGTAGCATTCGCGACGTACCATGCGAACTTCGGTAGAAGGTAATTTTAAGGTGACATAATCACCTTCTTTAGCAACTACTTGAGCCGATGCTCCGGCTGCACGGACGATTTGACCACCTTTCCCGGCAATCAATTCGACGTTGTGAACTGTTGCACCTAAAGGAATATTCGCCAAAGGTAATGCATTCCCATCTTCAATTGGAGAGTCTGGTCCTGCAATTACAGTTGTGCCTACTTTCAAGCCGTTCGGATGAAGGATATAACGCTTTTCCCCATCTCGATAAAAAAGTAATGCAATCCGGGCATTGCGGTTGGGGTCATACTCGATAGCGGCTACTTTTGCAGGGATACTGCGTTTGTCGCGCTTAAAGTCGATGATGCGATAAAGCTGTTTGTGTCCGCCACCCCGACGACGGCTGGTGATGCGTCCGAGGTTGTTACGACCTTTGTGACGATGTTTATTTACCGTTAACGACTTTTCGGGTTCGCTTTTGGTAATTTCCGCAAAGTCAGAAACTGTGACTTCTCGCGTGCTGGGGGTGTAGGGACGATAAGAACGAGTACCCATAATTTCAGTTAAGAGTTGAGAGTTAGGAGTTAGGATTTAGGAGTTGGAGGGATTAGAAGTGAGTTGGAGACACTCTGAAAAGGTCTCTATACGTAACTTAGGAGTTCATAAATAAATTATTTACTACTCTTAATTGCTCACTTTTAACTTCTCACTCCTAACTTTTTTAGACTTCTGGGAATAAAACTTGTCGAATCTTCTCTTCATCTCCAGGTGCAATTGTTACAATTGCCTTTTTATAATGGGGTTTGAAGCCAACAAACTTACCAACACGCTTTTTCTTACGCGGTGGGTTGAGGGTATTCACCTTGGTGACTTTGACATCAAAAAGGCTTTCGATTGCCGCTTTAATTTGGAATTTATCGGCTTTGGGAGCGACTTCAAATGTGTATTTGTTTTGCTCCATCAAGATTGTCGCTTTTTCTGTAACGATGGGGCGACGTACTAAGTCGGGTAAATTACGGGGGTCGTTATAGTTAGGCACTGTAGACCTCCTGAACCTGTTCTAATGCTTGTGCTGTGATGATAATTTTGTCAGCATTGAGCATGTCATAAACGTTGAGTTGATTTGCCGATAGCATTTTCAGGTTTTCAACGTTGCGTGCTGAAAAATATACGTTGTCGTTACGTTCCGATGTAATCAATAGAGTTTTATTCTCTGGTGCGGAACCCCAACGTGCGATCGCAGATACCAATTCTTTGGTTTTTGGACGCGACATTTGCGAGTTAAATTCTTCGACAACGATTAAATCGTCAATTCGACTCGCGAATGCTGTACGCAACGCCAGTTTCCGCTCTTTGCGATTCATTTCTATATTAAATTTGCGCGGTTTGGGTCCAAAAATGACACCACCACCACGCCATAATGGCGAACGAATCGAACCTGCACGTGCCCGTCCTGTACCTTTTTGCCGCCACGGTTTGCGTCCACCACCTCGTACTTCCGAACGGGTTTTGGTATTTGCCGAACCCTGACGAGCGTTGGTCATTTGTCTAACCAATGCGCGATGCACGATATGGGAGGCATTCTCTTCCTTGGCAACCTTCATCTCGAACGTTTTTTGTCCGACTTGCTCGCCTTGCCAATTTTTAACTACACACTCAAACATTTTCTTGTCGGTTACTAAACTATTAGTGATTGGTTATTTGTTATTCAGCTATTTGTTATTCAGCTATTAGTTACTAGTTATTGGCGGCTCGAAACCCCATTACCTATTAACCACTAACCATTAACTACTCTTGACCAACATTATTTTTTTCTGGCTACTAAATTGGCAGGGGAGACGTTGACTAAGGCTCCAGGTTTGCCGGGAATGGCTCCTTTGATTAGCAATAGGTTACGTTCGGTATCGACTCGCACGACGGTTAATTTTTTTACAGTTATAGTCTTACCACCTAGACGACCCGCCATTTTCATACCGGGGAACACACGACCTGGTGTCGTACCCGCACCGATTGAACCGGGTTCTCGGTGGTTTTTAGAACCGTGTGACATGGGTCCTCGTGCGAAGTTGTTGCGTTTTTGGTTTCCCGCAAAACCTCGACCGATGCTTTTACCGCTCACGTCTACGATTTGACCATTACTAAAAATATCTGCCTGAATCTGCTGACCTAAAGAATATTCGCTGGCATTTGCTATGCGATATTCCCGCAAGTGACGTAAGGGTGGGGATTCTGATTTTTTCAAATGTCCCAGTTTTGGCTTACTTAAACCTTTTGGTCTCACTTCACGATAGCCAACCTGAATGGCAGAGTAACCGTCGGTCTGTTCAGTTTTTACTTGTGTAACTGTACATGGTCCCACTTGGATGATAGTGACAGGAATCGCCCTTCCAACTTCATCAAAGATTTGGGTCATGCCCAGTTTGGTGCCGAGAATACCTACAGACACAGTTACTGGTTCTCCTTATTTACTTATTTTTTTATCTAATTTCAGATTCTTAAACTAGCTATAAAATAGACTATCTAGAGAAAAGTCCCAAATAGTAAACGGATTAATCCGTTACCTAATCTTTTTGCTTGTTTGGCGAATCTGTTGAGTTAAGCTCAATTTCGCATCACCATTTTGACCACAGAGTTACCGTGAGAATCATCTTCATTAAAAAAAGTTACTCTCTGGTATTAATGCAAGGCTGAATTAGCTCTGCTAGTTGTGCAGCAACGCTTTATCTTAAGCATTACTCTGGCACTTTGGGGTTAACTTCGGACTTAAGTGGCGAACCACTCAGTATCCGCACTTCTGAGGCTGATGTAATGCTCTAAACCAACATTAATGCCCAGTTTTTGCTTTACTGACGACCACAAAGGTTTGTTTTCGGCTTATCGGATTTATCAGGACTAACCGAGTGAGTCTAACGAGTGAGTCTAACTAGAACTCCTTTAGTTTGATTTGGTATCTCTGATGAAGCTCCCAAATTTCCCTAAGATTCTTAATTGTATCAGTCTAAGAGTCACCCTAGATAGTTTACCCTATCTAAAAATAAATTGTCAGTTTTTTAGATATGATTTTGGCGAACCTAACCTCAGCGATGAAGCAACCTAATTTTAGTTTAAATTTGATTTCAAATTAAATTTGGTCACAATCTAATAATATAGCTTGTGACTTTGTTTTTGTCTATTATTTTTTTCTGCGAAATGGGGGATTAGGCGAACAGCAGTTTGTCTACCGTATTTTCGTGTTGACCACATAGCACTTCTCGTTTAGATGGGATACAAATCAGGGCAAACAGTCGTTTGCCCCTACAATATTCGCATTCAATTCGACTGATAACCGCTATAAGTTAATTATGTAATTGAATTTCACAATTCCCGGTCAATAATAGAAATATCTAAGTGGGATAGGAAAAAAACTCATGGCACTAATTACCACTGGTAAAGGGCTGATTCGCGATTTAGAGAAATATGGCGCTTTAGGCGTTTATGCTCCCTTGGAAGGGGGTTTTGAAGGTCGGTATCGTCGCCGATTGCGTGCTGCGGGTTACAATGCTCTAAACTTTACGGCACGGGGTTTAGGTGATGTGGCTGCCTATCTCACCCGAATTCACGGTGTTAGACCGCCGCATTTGGGTAAGAAAAGTACCAATAGTGGTGCGGCAGTTGGTTATGTTTATTACATACCTCCAATTTTGACTTATCAGTTAGAGCAGTTACCACCCAAGTCGAAAGGCTTGGTTTTGTGGATTATCGAAGGGCATGTTCTTTCCGATCAGGAGTTAGAGTACTTGGCTGCTTTACCAAGTATGGAACCGCGTGTCAAGGTGATTGTCGAACGAGGTGGCGATCGCTTTTTCCGTTGGACTCCTTTAGAGAAGACTTTGGCTGTGGCTAGCTAAATCGATGTGGAGACGCTACTAATCGCGTCTCTACGAATTAATGGTTTAGGGGCACGATTTTGCGATCGTGCCTTTAGCATTGCGTTGTTAAAATTGGTAACGGATTTCCCCTAGAACTTTTGGTACTTATAGTTATCCCTGCCAATCGCAGTTTCGTAGTTGATTACTGCAAATAAATCTGGTGATAATTGCCATTGTGTGCCTAGATTTAACTTGAAGTAATCGCGATCGCTCGCTGGGATTTTTGCTCGGATGGGAATACCTGGTTGGGTAAGTAGTTCTGTTGTAATTGTACGTTCGGTGTCGGTTAGCTGGTATTCGTAGCTACCACGAATATAAGGTATAAAAGTACCTATGTCAGTTTTAACAGTTGCAGAACTTTGAACACCTAAGCTCAAAATCAAAGATTCTGCTTGTTGTCCGTCCACTTTCAGATTCAGACTACCAGCACCTGCTTCTGTGTAACCATTAAGATTGATGCGATCGTAGGCTAAACCAATGTTGGCTCCGTAAGCGATGTTACCCGATTTCGCAATGTAGCCGCTATTTAAGTTTGCAGAAAATTGGTTGCTATTGGTGTTTGCTTTAGCGACGCGATTATCAAAAGCGATCGCACGCTGAATCTCGAAATTATGGTTTCCGTAAGTTGCAGTCCCACTGAGATAATAATTATTCTGGGAATAATTACCGTAAATGGAAACAGCATTACCATCTGTATTGATATCACCTTGATTTTGACGCAATTTACTTATTTACTTTCGTTTGCGGTTGAACTAATCGCTACACCTGCTGTTAAGTTTTCATGGAAACGGTAATCTGAACCAATCAAAAGAGTTGACGTGTGAATAGTCGAGAGTTGATCGATTGAGATTGCTTATTTGCAATTGATAAGGCAATTTCACCTTGGGGAATCACAGCTTGGGGAGATTTTAAAACTGCGATCGCATAGTTTTTATATGCACCGCACTTAAGTAGAAATCTCCGAAAAAATAATAAAAGACTAAAATACTAAAACTAAAAATACAAACTTATACACAATTACGGCGAGTAATCGTCATACTGGTAAAAGGGAGAGCAGTTTAGACCACTCACTCCTTTTACAGGCTAAACTTTGATAAAGTAACAATGAGACGTAGACCTACAGGTAGATCGGCTACTACTTCAAAATCTTCTGCTTTCCAATCCCCGATGTTCAATTTCACCACCATCGCGATTTTGGGAGGGGTGTTTATTCTGGGAATCGGGATTGGTATAGCTTTTAGCTCGACAACTACATTAACTCCATCGAATGTAGCTTCCCGCGAATTTATTGATACCAAAGCACCAAACCCAGAGATTTGCGCTCAAAATGGAGCCAGTGCAATGGTAATGGATGCTAGGTTGTTTGTGACTCTCAACCCGTTTAATGTTTACGTAAGTCAACCCAGTATGCGTCCTGGATGTGTTATCCGACAAAATAGCTGGGCTATTTTAGAGCAAAAAAATCTTATAACATCGAAACAAGTTAGAGATTGTAAAAACCGTTTAAATACTTTTGGTTTTACGGGTAGTTTGGATGGCGAAAAACCTGATATTCGCTGTATTTATCAAAATGAAGCAGCTGAAAACTTCTTCCTGACTCAACCTGGTGCGGTTACTCCATCTCAGGAAACGGATCGATTTTAAAACTTTAATTCAATTTTTCAATTAAAATTTCAATTTTTTTGGGAGAGATGCGATATATCGCGTCTCTACATTTATTAGGATTATTTTTCTAGAACAACGTGGAGTATACCGCAATATGGTTCAGGGAAGGATTTTTCGTCATAATTTTGGGCATGTAGAGACGTTGCAGTGCAACGTCTCTACATGGTTCAAATTTCAATCGATTTGTTTTATCTGAACCGTATTGGATTATACCGAACCTTTCCCCGATGTTTGAATAGCAAAATCATGTTGGATTATTGTCCTGGATTTGGTAGTAAATTTTGTCCCCAAGGTAATGGAGTTAGATTAGAATTGATACCACCATTTACGTCATTGGGGTAGGTAATAACTGAATTAGGGTTCATTAATGGTGGAGCATTATTAAAACCTCCAGATGGATTGGAGAAGATAGCTGGAGGCAATGTTGAACCAGGTATTTGTGGGGTGTTATTAGAGTTGAGCGGTGGTACGCTAACGAATGGTTGCTGTTGAGTGTTGTTGTTAATGTTATTAGTTAGTGGAGGAAGGTTATTATTTCCTCCCAATGTTGGTGGTAGGTTTCCGTTCGGTTGGGATGGATACAGTTCTGGTGGAATATTAGGTAAATTATTAGGAAGATTACCTACTGATGGAGGTGCATACATTCCTGGTGGTAGGTTGTTTTGAGGTTGAGGTGCGTAGGTTCCTGGTGGATAATTATTTGGTTGGTTCGGGAAATATCCTCCTGGTATGGTATTGGGATTATAGCTGGTGAGGAATGGACGCAATACCCAACGGTTAGAGGAGACTGATTGTAATGATACTTGGTTGGGGTTAAAGGTGCTTCCCGGAGCTAAGTCCATGACTATGCGGGTAACGCTGGCATTGAGTTGAGAAAGACGAACGCGCTGAATTGCACCATTGTAATCTTGTCGAGTCGAGACAAAGCCTAATTTTGTACTGGGAATGTCTATAACTAAGCGTTCTGGTTGACGAAGGTAAAGTAATTTTGGTTGGGAAGCAGCTGAGAGGGTAAATTCTAGTTGTGGAATTTCGGGGGAAAAGCGCCATTCTTGAAGTTGAGCATTCTGCGGATTGGCAATGCTAGCGCTTGGCAGTGATAAAGTTGCAGATAAGCTGAATATGCTAAATACACTAACTGAGAATAGCTTTTTGTAGGGATATTTGCGAATTGCCTGGGACAAATATTGCCATAAATCTACAAGCTGCTTATTTCCTAATTGGTTACTCATATTAATACTATCCTCTGCTGGTGAATACGTTTAGGTTTTTTTTGGAATGGTCGTTCGGATTTTGAGATTCTTTTTCAATTTTTATGGGAATAGCATTAAATTTAATTGGTTTTGGCTCATTATTGGAATTGATTAGACCAGAAATTTGACCGGAAAAACCTCCTTGGGGATTTAGATTGGCTTTAATGGTGAAGATTGTGGAGGGATTGAGATGAGATTTATTTTGAGTTGGGGTTATTGATGTTTTCGAGACTGGAAGGTGACAAAAGATTGTGGGATAAGCTTTTCCGGATAGGCTGAATTGTTGTTTGTTGAGTTTGCCATTCAGAGACAAGTTATTTTCGCTGGTTGGAGATAATTTGCTGTTTACTACTGTTGATAATTTTGGGGATAAAGAACTGTTTAAGAAAATACCTGATTGTTGAATATTTAATACCAGAATGTTGGGGTTTTGGCAATCGGGTAATTTTTCTGTGAGTTGCAATTCATAGTCTCCGTCGATAGATTGTGGTGCTTTGAGCTTACTTTCCCCGTAGACAGTTACTGTTTTGAAGATTACTAAAACCGAACTAATGGCAATAACGTAAAAAGCTAATGAGTTGAATTTGGGTTTATTCATGGGGATTCGGGAGTGGTAGGTTTTCTCTTGCGAAGGGGCTACGATATATACATAATTATCACCCAAATAAAAGAACCCCAC
>NZ_NTFS01000103.1 GCF_002289455.1 Brunnivagina elsteri CCALA 953 | reverse complement strand
TTAATAGATTATTTGTATGAATTACTGCATGATTATTTTCGATAATTTCAATATTTTTACGATTGACTTGTACACAAACTCAATCATAATCGAGTAAACATAAATGAGAAAGAAGAATAAAAATTAAAGATATACTTACTTTTATAATTTAGCATCATCAATAACTATTACTATAAAGTTTATAGCCATCAATAATTTGCCAATGATAACTTGTACATTGAGTTATTAAGTAACTAGATTTTACTAATATAAAATTGCAACTAGAAAGATAAAATAAATCAGATAAATGCCATAGATTAACTTGAGCCATAAATGTTACCATTTGATTGAAAATCATTTGTTAACATCAAAAACAGAGAAGCAACAATGCACTAAGAAGAGGGTAAAACCTCACAAACAAATCCGATTCAGATTACAGAAGGTTTACACATAATGGCTACACTAACAGGATTAACATTCGGTGGTAAAACTTGGACTCCTAAATTTGTTCAAGAAATTGACCAAGAGAAATGTATCGGTTGTGGCAGATGTTTTAAAATCTGTGGACATAACGTCTTGGTATTAAAGGCAATGAATGAAGAAGGGGAATTTGTTGAAGATGAGGATGACGACGAAATCGAAAAGAAAGTCATGACTGTTGCTAATGCTGATAACTGTATTGGTTGCGAAGCATGTGCAAAGATTTGTTCTAAAAATTGCTATACCCATGCATCAATAGAAAATTAAGTGCTAAGATATCTTATTTCTTTGGGTTTAGGTAATTCCGCTTGGCAAGATTTGGAATTATAGATTATGAACTAGAGATTATGGATTATGAAATTATCGTGCTACGATTTTTCGGCAATCCATTTATCTATTAGAATAGTTCATTTGGTTCTATTTTAAGGGGAATGTTCTCTATCAACTAAATCGTAAATCCTGATTTTCTCTGATTTTACATAATTGATTTAAATAAAATTTAAATAAATATAAGAAAATCTCTTCATATCCCTGATTTCTCCAAGAAGTCAGGGATATTCGCGGGATATTGGCATTCACATATTTTATAAATTTAATATTTTATAACTTTAATTTTTATGTAGAATATATTAAAAAAACGTGAAAATTAGCCATTAGAACATTTATCTGTGTCACAACTAAATAAGTCAAATTCTGTTTAATTACATCTTCTCGATTACATTTTCTCGATTATATTTTCTCGGAATCAAGCTTACAGAATTGACAGCATGTTTGAAAAGTTTTGGAAGGTATAATTTGTCATTCTGAGTGGAGTTTTACGGAACGTATGCGCTACTCGACGAGAAGGCGTACCACTCCGTGGAAGCAAGCTACGCGTAGGCTAGAATCTGAAGTTTAGCCCACATACTGAGATGCTACCCTACCTAGCCCTAAGAGGGCGGCTACGCCAACGGAACGCGAAACGCGAACGGGAAGTCTTTCGCCTACGTTCCTCAGCATGACAACACAGGATCATTCATTTTGTGGCTTACTCTAATACGATCGCAAATGAAATCCCACACCAGAAAAATTCAACAATAGGGGTAACTGGGGTTGCTGCTTGCCGGAGAATTGACACTATCGCGCTAGCTGTACCCATTCCGCCAAAATATAAACCTGTTGCCAAACCAGCGCGATCGCCGCTCATCTAAAGTTATATACGTGGGATATTTTGGTTTGGATCTGTGGATGGATACAAATTTGAGAAAATTTTTGGGCAATTAAGGTAGTTATCTATTATTTTGCAGTTCTTGTATCCTTTCTCTCAACAGACGAACTTGAGCAGGTTTGTTACGAAACCAGTCTGTTGACCAAATACGGTGAATATTCCAACCTAGTTTTTCCAGCACTTGTTGTCTTAAGCGATCGCGGTCTCTCGCTGTCGGGGTATTATGGTAGGACGCACCATCGCACTCAATCCCTAACAAAAACTCTCCTGGGTGGTTTTTATCAACAACTGCCAGGTCAATTCTATACCCAGAGCATCCCACCTGGCTACGAATAACATATCCTAGCTCGACTAAGGTATGGTAAACATCTTCTTCAAATGGGGAGTCAAATTTAAGCTTATCGGTATAAAGATTACCTTCGAGTCGTTCACCACCACTTGCCGCATATACTAAGTAATCGCGTAATAATCTTACACCTTCGCTTTTGCTGCGCGCTAAATCGATGTCACCCGCAATGATAGAAGAAACTAGGGTAATTTTGCATTTTGCTCGCGTTACAGCTACATTTAAGCGTCGTTCTCCACCTTGTTTAGTCAAGGGACCAAAGTTGAGAGTAAACTTACCTTGAGAATCACGAGCATAGCCAATACTGAGGATAATTGCATCTCTTTCATCACCTTGAACGTTTTCTAAAGCTTTGAGAAAAAACTGAGGTGAGTTATCGCTGCAAAATTTATCAAAATTAGAATTTTTTTGTTTTTTTGCTAAGATTTCTAACTGTTCCTGTATGGCATCAGATTGAGCTTCGCTAAATGCAATAATACCAAGGGATTGTTCGGAAACCCTTTGAAAATGCTCTAAAGCTAACTGAGCAACAACTTCTGCTTCACGTTGATTATCTCTGCGTCCACCGCGATCGTAAATACCATCAGGAACATGCTTAAAATATACTCCTAAATCTGGATTTTGAACCGGATTGGGAAATGTTACTAATTCAGAGTCATAGAAATACTTATTTGAGAAAGTTATTAAGCGCTCATCTTGACTGCGGTAGTGCCATTTCAATGTGCGTCCAAACATAAAATTTGAACATTCATCCAAAACACTTTCATAGCTTGCATCATCCTCATCATTAATATCCTCTTCACTGTCTCCAGTTGAGAAAAATGATGTGGGGGGAAGTTGCTTTTTATCCCCAATCACAATAACTTGATTAGAACGAATAATCGAGGGAACAACATCTTCTGTGCGAAGCTGTGATGCTTCATCAAAAATCAGAACATCAAAATGTACCACATTAGCATCAATATATTGACTAACTGAAAGTGGACTCATCATCCAGCAAGGTTTTAACGCTTTAACTAAATTTGGTGTCCCTCTTTGTGTGTCGTTGAGGAGTTTACGGATGGGCAAATGTTGTCTTCTTCTGTTCACTTCTCTTTGCAGATTTGGTAACTCAGTTAGAGCAAGTGATGTTTTTTCCCAATTTTGCCAGCGTTCTACGTGAAGCTGTTTTAAACGTTTTCTAGCAGCATCTAGTTGGTTATAATCTAGTTTGGAAAACTCTTTGATTTGTCGTTCGTGTACCTCAATATTAAAGTTCTTTAACTCAGGCTTTACAGCAAGAATAGCATCAAGACATATTTGATAAATCCGCTTTTCGAGAACTGTAAACCACAATTTTGGTTCAATTTGGTTGTCACGCAAAGCATCCAAGAACTTAGTAGTTCCCAGATTTTCGAGTTTCTGATAAGTTTCTTTATAGGTCAGCCATTCTTGAAAGTAAGGCAGTTCAGATTGAGCTAAGTTTAAGAAGCTTTCTAGTTCAATAAAAGTAATTTGATTGCGAGGTAAGTAAGAATCTGTGATATTACTTTCCTCGAAGTGCGACAGTAGAAAGTCTAATCCTTGCCTGATATTATTATGGGTTGACTTATATTTATTGACTAATTCATCTAGTTCGCGTCGTTTGGCAGGAGAATTTATAATTTGTTGCACAGAATCAGGATTGATCGAATACTGCTGTAAATCAGCCAGCCAATTTAAAGCTGTTTCAATTTCTTTTAACTCAGCTTTGCTTGAAACTTCTGGATCAAATAAATTCCCAAAAGTCTTACGAGAAGGATAGTTAATATCACGTAACTTATTCCTGATGATTAAAATCGGATTTGGTTTATTTTCTCTTAAAGCATCTAAGAAATTTTGAACTCCTAAGTTTTCTAATTGCTTATATATTTCTTTGTATGTCAACCATTCGCGGAATTCAGGCAAGTCAGATTCAGCCAAATTTAAAAAAGTTAGCAGTTCGCCAAATAAAATTTGGTTACGAGGTTTATATTGCCCGATAATATCATTCTCATTAAAGTACGAAAACAAGAAATCTATACCCTTCTGAATATCCCCAATAAGGTATTCAAGTTGCTCAACTATTTCAGCTAAACTACGTCGTATAGAAGAGGAATTTAGAATATTTTGAACGGAATCAATAGGAAGCGAATATTTTTGTAATTCAATTAGCCAATTTAAAGCTTTTTCAATTTCTTGTAAATCGGCTTCTCTCGAAATTTCTGGATTAAATAAATCACCAAAAACTTGACGAGCGGGGTAATCAATTTGATGCAGTTTTTTTTGTAAAAGTTGAATGGAGTTATATTTATTATTACCAAAAAAATTAAATAAATTTAAGAATATATTTTGATTTCCTTGATGTCGTTTATGATTTTCAATTTCTTGAACATCTTTTTTGAGAATAGAAAAAGCATTCTTAGCAAGTGCAATATTTACTCCTATCCAATTATCTGGTAAACTCAATGGAACTTTCAATATATGTTGAATAGCAGAATAGCTATTCTCTATAGACCTCATATTCAACAATGGTTCAATCCTTAAGATTACTTCTATCTGTTGGCTAATTGCCTGAGTAGAATAAATTCCTTGTAGAAGCTTTCTTATTTTCTCTTTTATTTCTAATTCCAGTATCTCAGAGCAAGTATTTAAATTGCTTCGTGCCCAAATAGTGGTTTTTTCTCCTCTTAAAAAGGGTAGAAATGAAGAAAGCTGATCGAGTAAATTTTGCGTTTCTTGCGAAAGTTTATTTTTTTCAATCTCTTGAACATCTGTTTTTAAAATCGCAAGGACATTATGAGCAGTTATTACATCGACTCTAACCCAGTTATCTGGTAAGTTTAAGGGAGCTTTTATTATATGTGATAGGGCTGGATCGCACTTATCTAAAGACTCCAAATTCGACAAAGATTGAATTTTTAGAGTTACTTGTAATTGTTGATTAATATTTTTTATTGAAGAAAGTTCTTGCTGAAATTCCTCTATTTTCTCCCTAATTTGCAACTCCAGATCATAGGAATAAGAGTTTAGAGAACTTTTTGCCCAAATAGTTGTTTTCTCTCTCTTAAAGAAAGACAAAAATTGTGCTAATTGATTTAATAAATCTTTTGCTTCTTGTAATCTAGTAGGATTCCATTGATTGAAGTTAGAAAATGTGATATTGATGCTGGGAACTGCTTCCCGTTCTTTTTGTAAAAGCTCACCAAATATCTCGAAGGGTGATTTATCTAAAGGTTTTTCTTTGACGTGTAAACTGGTAAGATATGAATTTAGAGATTGACGTGTAGAAACAAGCGTTTCAAAGAAAATATAGTCATTTTCGACACTATAAATTTGCTCAAGATATTCAATAGTTTTCGATAAGTTTTCTATAAGTACGCGCTTATTTGTTGTTCCACTGTGATGGAGATTTAGACATATATGCTCTAAACCACATTCAACCATACGTTTATAAACGACACTTAAAGCTGTCTCTTTTTCTGCAACTAATAAAACTGATTTGCCATCAGCAATCAGTTCAGCAATCATATTCACAATGGTTTGACTTTTTCCCGTTCCTGGTGGACCTTGAACCACAAAACTAGAACCAGATTTTGCGGCTTCAATTACAACCTGCTGACTAGAATCAGCATCAAGAATTTGAAATATTCGTTCAGGTTTAATTTTTGGATCTAGAGTAGATGCAGCTAAAGGTTCTCTATAATTAGATTGATATGTAGTTAAATCGCCAATAATTGCTTGTAAAATTGGGTGAGCAAAAATTAGAGCTTCGTTTTCAGTAATATCCCGAACCATTGCAGCTTTTGCATAGGAAAATAATGAGAGAAATACATTCTCTTTAATTTCCCAGGTTTTTTGTTCTGCTAATAGCTCTCTAATCTCGTCAATAATCTCGTTATAATTTAATCCTTGGATAGCTTCTTGCTCTGGAAGCTCAATACCAAAAGTTTGCTTTAATTTTTGTGCCAAAGTTGGATTTAATACAATCTCTTCGTCTAAAACGGATATCTTATAAATATCTTGTCTAGGTTCTTTAATTAACTCTACAGGAACTAAAACTAGTGGCGATCGCAAAGCATCTTCTGGTTTATCCTTGTCGTACCAAGTTAAGGTTCCAATCGCTATAAATAAGCTGTTCACACCTCGTTCTTCAAATGACCTTTTAGCTTCACTACGTAATTTTTTAAGCCGTTTTAGCCGCTCATTACCAGTTTGCTTAGTTATTAATTCGAGAGGATTTTTGTCTGCTGGTAATGCTCTAGTTTCTCTCGACTGAATAATATCTTGATTGTCACTATCAAGCATTTGAAACTTAAGTTTTTTCTTGCCTTCTATCAGGTTATGGAAGAGAATTTCTGGTTCATCTGTGACTATTTCCAAAGTACGGGGACTATCTTCCTTAAACTTGATGAGAGGATTTCGCCTTCCCAAATCAGCCAATCCAGCTTTCCACTTGGCAATTTTTTTAACAAAGTTTTCTTGAAAGTCAGAAGTAGACTGTTGCATACTAGTATTTTACCAGGTAGAGCGGTTGTATAATATACTAGCAATTTTTATATGAGATTGTATAATTGACGTTTCAAACTTCCGCTTTGAGAGCAAGACTCAGCAATAACTAAACTCCAACTTCTACTAAATCCGAATATTCATCATCCATTGAGGTGCGAAAAAAGAACATACAACCCCCATTGGTGTACGGTGTATGGGTTGAACCAGGTTCGGAGCGTATGTAGTCAAAACGACCATTCTGTGCTGTTGTTTACCAACATGGGTGAGTACAAAATTATTCCCAGTTAGAAAACATCAACAAATAAATTGCCCAAATTGTTGCAGGGGTGGGGTCTCCCCACCCTCTTCCCACCCTCGCGAATGATATGATTAAATGTATGGTTGGTGATGTGGGAAGTTGATGGGTTTGGAAAATCAGAAAAGGGATAAATCTCTTTTGAATTCTACGCTCTCTCCTCTAACTCTCTGGACAAACTGTTTTTTGATGAATGGAGAAGTCATTGCCGCAAGCAAGCCACCGTAATCCAGGCTAAAATCTACTTCAGTTCCAATCTTTAAATAACAGTTTTTGCTGTCAAGAATCAGATGATCGCTGCTAGCACCGAGTATTTCCAAATCGCGATAGGGTTTTAAGCCAGATATTAAAGTATCCTGTTTTCCTAGCGCAATAACAACTCTTCGACGAATGCCTCGATCTTGAAAACTGGGAATGTTACCGAAACTATCCTGACCAATTTCTCCAAAGGGTAAAGATGGCTTTTCTTTTGATTCGATCACTTCGGCAATCAACTTGAAAGCACTAGTATACATTCCGGGAATGGCTTTGCGATTAGTGGTTTCACGACCTAAAAGAATCGATTCCCCCAAACGCAGGTTGTTAATGCGTCCAACTTCCCGTGCTGATTCGTACCATTCATAATTGGCTGAATTTCCACCGGAAACTATTTTCAAGTTGATTTTAAATTCTTTTTCCATTGTGTCAGTTAATTCAGACAATATACCCATTTTTTGATTATCAGGCTTAACCCCACCATAGCAGGCTAAATTACAGCCTAATCCAATGATTTTTATATGGGGCAAGGAAAGGACTTTTTTAATGAATTGATAAAGGTCACAAGGAAGTATACCTTCTCGCAAGTCACCCAATTCCACCATAATAATGATTTGGTGAATTTTATGATGGATGTTTGCATAACGTGATAGTTCTACGATTGTGTCAATTTCCGTATTCAGGCTAATATCCGCGTTGAGTACAACTGCTTCCGCTTGACTTAAAGCAGTGCGTAGCAGGACAAACTGCGTCGATAGCTCGGCATCTTTCATTCTTTGAATATTTTCAATGCGAGAGTCGGCTATAAATTTGACTCCACCTTGAATCATTGCTAAAGCGATCGCGGGATTTCCTAGTACTGCTTTGGAGACTCCCATTAAGGAAATGCCTTTTTGCCCATAAAGTTCGGATAATACCTGAGCATTATGCCGTATCTGGGATAGGGCGATTTCTATTCTTGGCATAAACGCGTTCATACATTTATATTTAAATGTTCAGCGTCTAACCCATTGCCAGTATAGGAACGGTTTCTGAATGCTTTCGTTTGATAATTTGATTCAGCTTGGGAAAGCGATCGCATAAAGTTTGCACAAGTTTTTCACATCCGTAGCTTAATACATCTGTGGTTGGCAATCGCAAACGCTGTTCATAATCCTCTATAGTCGTTTCAACTTGTTTGTTCGTTAAGTTTTCGTGACTTAATGCGATCGCAATTATCTTAGATTGGGAAATTGCCTCAATTAGTTGAATTTCGCTTTCAATAGCGGGCATTTTCAAAAGCGGAAAATCACAGCGAAATTGTCTCGCAGGTGGATGTTGGAGAATAACGCCATCGGGCATACTTCCTTTTAAAATCGCTAATGAACCCATAAAGGCAGGATGACTGACTGCACTTTGTCCCTCAACTAAAATAATATCTGGCTTTTCCTGTTCAAATGCTTGGAGAACGGCATTTTCTATTTCACCAATCACAAACTGGGAAACGAGTGCATCAATTGCAACTCCATACCTTGAACCCTGCATTAAACTGGTTTGCCCTGTCGCAACCATGATCGATTTTATTCCCAGGTTGTTTAGGGCTTTGTTTAGTTCCACTGCGGTAGTCATTTTCCCACAAGCACAATCTGTTCCTAACATGGCAATTACAGGAACATTTACTTTGGATATTTCACCTGTGAAAACATGTAAATCTTTTAAGTTTGGCGGTTTTCTGATGTCTTGAATTTGGATACCGCACTCTTGTGCCATCTGGATAAACTCTCTATCTTCAGAAAAGAACTCATGCAAACCGTTAATTATATCCATTCCTTTTTGCATAGCTTCTAAGATGAGAAGCCTTTCTTCAATAGATATACAAGCTTCTAAGGGAGCTTTTCCGTAGATGTAGCAATTTGGCACTTTTGGCAAATGACCCAAAGCTTCAGTTAAATTAGCAAAAATGGGAATATAATTCTTTTTGCTATCTAATTCTTCCCCTGCATCTTTACCAGCTAATGAGCTATCAATAACCCCAACAATCTCATAAGTTTCCGAGTGTCTAACCAAACCTGCGGCTGTTTTTCCGTCCATTAAGCCAAATTGATTTTCGCAGTAAACCAAGGCTGTTTTTTTCACGAAAGACATAAGTAACCTATTCAAAATGGAATATACCCTCGCTGAATTTCACTTGGACTGGTGCGTTGGCAAGGAAATTAGCGTCTTAAATCGAGATGAAAATTAAACGATAGTTGATGATTTGATTTGAATCGATTGTTGTTTTGACTTGGTTAAAGCTCGACTTAGCTTAAATTACAGAATTTTTCTGTAAACTTCGATTCATTATCTATTTTAACACACTACATTAACACAACGTGATTTTCATGGAACCTCTTTGCTATAAACTAATCGTCTCTCCCCTACGTAGCTTGCTTTCTCGTTCGCGAAGTGGTAGAGAGGGATAAAAATACAATGAAAAGCCAAAATAAATTATCCAAAATTGTAGGGGTGGGGTCTCCCCACCCTTTCAGATGATATAGTTGTTAAAGCTCGTCCATGATGAAACCCGGAGTTTTTTTAGCAATTCAAATACGTCATTGCGACGTAAGGTAGACGCTACTCTCCGAGAAGGCTTCGCCAACGGCTACCTTCGGAAGTCACTTCGTGCCTACCCGCAGGGTAGCAATCTCAAGGTCTTTATGGAAAACTACAGTTCTCAAGATAGACGAGGTTTATCTATACTACAAACATCTTAGAAGTTGACTAATATAGAACCCCTCTCCCCTTAGTAAGGCTAGGGTGTATACACAAGTTTGATTCCCTTCATATCCCGGAAATTATCCCCCCTAACCCCCCCAGGGCTGTTTCGTTCCCTTTTAAACAGGATTTGTCAAGATAGTTAGCGATAAATGCCTAAGTAAGGGTGACAATTAAATGAACTTTTAAGCACTCAGGTATCCGTAGTTTTGTGCGTTTTCTCGACACGCTGGTAACAAAATAACCAGTGTTAAATTGCTAGAACCCTTGATTTTTAAGGTGTTTTAGGGGATGAATCAGCCCTGCCTTTCCAAGAGGGGAAAATAAAAAGTCTAATTCCCTCCCCTTAGCAAGGGGAGGGTTAGGGTGGCTTACAAAGGTAGGTATTTTGTATTTGGTCGTTTTTTGTCTATTTCAGACTACGCTCAAATCCTGAAACAACGAAACCTCGTTAGGTAGTTGAGAAAATTCTCAACTATTTCCGAGATTAAAAAAACCCTACCCTTGAAAGGGTTAGGGTGGTGGGGAAATTCAAGTACTTGTGTGTACACCGTAGTTACTAAGGGGAGAGGCTTAGAAATATCAGTTTTGGCAGATAAAAAGTCTAATCTTTAACCGTTTTCAGTATATACGGTGAGAATATTTTATTTTTTTGGAAATCCCTAGCTATTTTTTCAATTGCAAAGTTACTGGCTGGTGATAATTAGAAGTATAACCTTGTACAACTTCTGTACCTGATGGAGTGAATCTTAAGGCTAAAGACATGCGGATTTTACCACTATGATTGTGTAAAGAACAATGCATAAGCTCATCAGTAAATAAGACAAATTCACCAGGTTTTAATACCACAGGAATTGCTATTTTTTTTATCTCTTCAGGAATTTCAAACAGGTTATTACCACTAAAAGGATCGGTAATTTTTATACGAAAATGTTCCTGATAAATATTTGGGATATATTCAAAACCATTGTGTTCATTAACTTCTGTTAAAGCAATATAAGCATAAATATTTTTAGATTTACCTTTAACCAAGTTAGGATAAACATCTTGATGCCAATAAGGAATCATTTGTTTAGCGGGATAATTGACCCAAATTTCAGACCTCCATAATAATATATTTTCTCCTAAATGTGCGGTTAATTTCTCTAATAAGTTTTCATCTTGACATAATTGCATAATCATGTCTGAATCTAAGTGTCTTTCCATATTGAAATGTCTTTTAGACAATTGCAATAATGTCATGAGAAATGAACCTAAATCTTTCTTAATAATTGCTTTGATGAAGTGATTTAATAATAGTTTTTGAGGATAATTTGGTAATATATCATCAAATATTTTATCTTTAATTTCAGTCATCTCTTGACTAGTTAAATTGAGGCTATATACACAAGCTGGTATAAACAATTTCAATATTTTATACTCATAGAACACTAGCATTAACCCAGCAAAAATTTCGTTATGTAGCTTGCTTCAACGTTGCGCTCTGTGCTTTCCGCTTTCTTAGAGGGTGTTTGAAAAATCAGCCAGAAGAGCCAGCCAGGGAATAAATTCCCTGTCTAATAGTTAGAGGACTTAATAATAAGGTTTTTGGCGCGTTCGGAGTTTCCATTCAATTATTGCCCCTACGTTAATAGGAACCTGAGTTTGCCGAAACAACCAATCGACTTTTGCGGAGAATTGGAATTAATTCCCGTCAGAGTTAGATTTTACCCTCCCGTTGCCGCATTTATCCTCGAAGGCGAGCGACGACATCCAAATCAGCAAATAGGGAAACCAGTAAAAGATAAATTAACCGGGGAAATTTTGCAAGTTGATTATACTGTACCCTTACCGCGACGTTCCTTCGACGAGTTTTTATTGTGGGTACATCGCTATATCGATGCAGCAATAATCATTTCACCATTAGAATTGGCAGAAAAACATGTCTCAGCAGCACAAAGATTAATTGATAAATATCGAATTGATTGAGGTTTTGGTCAGTAAGGGACTTCCAGAAAATAAAATCTTCAAATCATATACTTACCAACACTATCACATTAAGGGTGGGGAGACCCCACCTTTCAAGGGTAGGGTTTTTTTAATCTCGGAAATAGTTGAGAATTTTCTCAACTACCTAACGAGGTTTCGTTGTTTCAGGATTTGAGCGTAGTCTGAAATAGACAAAAAACGACCAAATACAAAATACCTACCTTTGTAAGGGAGACCCCACCCCTACAATTGTGGAGAATTTATTTTTGGTGTTCCCTAACTCAATTACGATCGCAACTAACAGAACTTTTTTGGCAAACGAGTAATCTAAAATCAGCGCTACAAGGATTTCTCTATGCAGTTAAGTGAAAAATGCCGGAAAATATTCCTCGATGCAATCGAAAGGCATATTGCTGAACAAAATCAATCTTTAAGGATAACGGAAAAAGCTTGTACCCCGGAAACCTCCAAGCAAACAACCCTTTCCACCAATTCGTGAAAAATTACCGTTAGTTCGCGATCGCAGAATTTATCCCAGAGGGAGTCATTTTTGAGGATATCTTCGTACAATTCATACCTAGATGCATCTGAGGCAGCAAAAGCTTCTTTTTGGTTGCAAAGGTTCTCTAGTCTTTGTTGCTTAAATGCGATCGCGCTTTTTAAGTCTGTGTCGTTTAGTTGCTTCAGAGTCAAGATTTGTTGTTTTAATTCCCGTACCTCAACACTTTCTTCCTGTTCTGGTTTGTCCATCAGACTACTTGCGATCGCGGATGCTTTCTCTTTGATTTTGGTAATACAAACTGCGATCGCTTCGTCTCGTTGGTAGTATTTTCGGTAATCACAAATTTTTTTCTTACCAGCAGTTGGATGTGCCCCATTACACCGCAAGTAATTATTCTCATAGGCTTCCCCACTAGCCGATTTGACTTTGCTGGTGATTTTTTTCATTTTTGTTCCACAAACACCGCAGTAACAAAGTGATACCAAAGGGTTAGTTCGGTACTCCCTTCTCCCACAAGGGTTTTTACTTAAAATTGCCGCAATCTGATTAAATTTTTCAATACTAATGATACCTTGATGTTCGGAAGCTAGTACTAGGGTTTTTTCTTTGTCTTCTCCGTAGTAACGCAACATTCCACAAATCAGAGGATTTTCCATCCATCTTCTAAAGGAAGTTGAATTATGGGGAAAATCCAAATGATTTAAATGACTAACTCGCTCTAAGCCGTAATTGTCACACATCTCGCGCACGGTTTGTGTTAAGTTCCCATTTGCCAAAAACCTGTCAATCATCTCTAGGGCAATTTCGCAATAGGTTTTATTTGTATTTTTATATAAATTTAAGTTGGGTTTGATAGAATCACCATCTTTAACAAAACCAAAGATTGCTTGATATATTTTGCGTTTCTCCTGATAAAATCTGTGTCCTTGAATCGAGTTATGACGGTTTTTATCTCGGACTTGTGCAGACATAGCAGCTAATATCCTACTGGTAAATAAACCTTCTGGTGTCTCCAAATCTAAGCTACCACCATCGAGGAAAATTAATTCAACCCCAAACTCTAATAATTCGTTCTTCGCTTGTTCCCAACCCAATGGAGAGCGTGTAAATCTGTCGAAACAAGGAACGATAATTTGATCTACCTTCCGCGATCGCACCTCAGATAATACCTTGTTATAACCAGCCCGCTTCTCACTAGCACCACTTTCAATGTCCCAGTATATCTGCTCATCCCTCAAACCATGTTGCTTCAGTCGTTCGATATAACGCTCCAATCCATGTCCCTCTGTATGTTGTCTCTGGGTTGAAACCCGGCAATATCCCAACGCTCTTGATAAATCGCGCATATTTTCTCATCAATACTTTCCATTTCCCAAGGATAATCTTTATAGTGTTATTCAGCAAGACCTAAGGGATACGCGGACCAATAGAAGAAGCTCTAATTGGTACACCAATTCAAAACCCCCGCGATCCAATCGAAGTCGGACATGTCGCACGCTCTTTCGACTCATGCTTAGTTTGCACAGTTCATGCTCACGATGCCAAAACAGGGGAAGAATTAGCCCGTTTTAGAACCGCATAAGCAGGTTTAAAACACCTTGGTAAACACCAAAAAATAAAGTGTTTCCAATCGTAGGGGTGGGGTTTCCCCATCCTTCAAATTATTAGTATGATTGATAGTCTCTAAATTGGAATATTTTATTTTCTGTAAGTCACTGATTCCCAAAAAGTAACTGGGAATAAATACCTAAAATTTCCATTAATCAACAAATTTGCAACTAAAAATCACAACTAAAATCAGTAGCGAAATTTACTATTTTATTTTGCCATAAAGGTTAATCTTTAATACTAGTATCTGAAAGCATCACTTCATTAGCTATTGGTCATCAATTATCAGTGCTTTGATTTTTGAAAAAATACGGTAACGCACCAAATCGTAAAACAATAGTGATTTTGACGGAAGTCAGAACCCATCCCACAATACCTAATTTTGTTCAAGAAATCAAAATAGTCCTATATTAATTAAGGAAAACAAATGTCTGAATTTGAATTACATTCGTATCTTCCTCGTCTCCCCGAAGAAGCATTAAAAGAATTTACAGAATGGTGCGTAATAGAACAAGCTACAGAAGCTGGATTTGAACTAATTGTAGATGAAAGTAAATTAGCAAATTTAACACCAGCTTATTACATTGAAGAACTTGTTGACCAGTTCGTACAAGCAACAAGAAACTCAATTGCAGGTGGAATGGCAATACTTGCAGCAGGGAAACAAGCTGATACCAATGCTTTGACAGGAATCCCAATCGTCGTAGATTTTATTTCACTCTATGTAAAATACTTAGTTCCTAAAGGTGAAAAAAATATACTACCCATAGATGAAAAATTAACTCAAGCAGCACAAGAACAGTTTGATAAATTGTGTGAAATTGCCCAGAAACATGATGTTGATTTAAAAGCTTAAATTTAGGCTAATATTTTTCATTCCTAGCAGAAATTGGTATGTAGAGATGCTCGACTATATTGCATCTCTACCGGACTTTTTCCCATTCTGCTACCCATTTATCAACCAAATTACCCATCCTCATGCTAGGATTCCCAGACAACCATTGAGGAATGGGGGCAATAATGACACTAGTGTGGTTAATTAGACATGGTGAAAGTGAAGCAAACGCTGGTTTTCCTACCGATGAACAAGCAAATATCAAGATAACTGAAAAAGGACATGAGCAAGGCAAGCAAATAGCCTTATCTTTGTCACAACAGCCTTCATTGATAGTTACTTCACCATTCGTACGTACTAAACAAACCGCTCAACCAACCATCGAGCGATTTTCTTCAGTTCCACAAGCAGAATGGCAAGTTGAGGAATTTAATTATTTAGCAACAGCACGACGTAAAAACACAACACTTGCTGAAAGAAAACCGATGGCTGAAGAATATTGGCAACAAAATGACCCTTTTTATGTAGATGGAGAAGGAGCAGAATCGTTTGCGGAAATGATGAGTCGTATACATAATTTACAAAAACAAATTCGAGATTTACAAGATGAATTTGTCGTCATATTTACTCATGGAATGTTTATACGAGCATTTTTGTGGTCGCTAATTTTTAATTCGGTTGAAGCTACCCCCAAAAGTATGCGGGAAGTTCATATATCGCTAGATTTTTTTAATATTCCTAATGGTGCAATTTTGAACTTGCAAACACAGAATCAAAATATTTGGATAGGTGGAATATTAACTTCTCATTTACTTGATTTAACTGCTCTTAATAATGCTGATTGAATGTAGATTTAATTGAATATAAATTTAATCTCTTATGCTCACAATAATTGGTTGTGGAAATCTCAACCGCAGTGATGATGGAGTCGGTGTAATTATCGCTCAACGTCTCCAGCAATATTTAATAGAAAACCCCCATCCTGACGTGCGTGCTTACGACTGTGGAACATCAGGAATGGAGGTAATGTTTCAAGCACGTGGAAGCACAAAGCTAATTATTATTGATGCAAGTTCGACAGGTTCCCAACCAGGAGCAGTATATAAAGTTCCTGGTACAGAATTGGAAGCTTTACCCGAACCGAGTTACAGCTTACATAATTTTCGTTGGGATCATGCGATCGCATCTGGCAAAAAAATATTTCAGCAGGATTTTCCCCAAGATGTGACAGTATATCTAATCGAAGCCGAAAATCTCGGCTTTGGTTGGGATTTAACCCCTGCTGTCCAAAAAGCTGCAAATTTTGTGATAGAAGAAATTGTGAGTCTGCTGAATTAAATACAGGTTGAAATCAAGAATAATGTAGGGGCAAACGGTTGTTTGCCCTAATTTTTATGCACCTTCTTGATGTTCTCGATAAACTTCCAGTTCATCAACGCGCATTTCAAATGGGATTCCTTGCGCTTCTGGTGGATAGATACGAATTTTTCCACTACTCACAACTTTTTTGAGCAATTTTGCCATTGGTGCCATCTTCCGCAAGACTTGCCAATTGGTAATTTGGTCAGGACACTCAATCACTAAAGTCAACGTACCATCAATGGTTTTAACATACCAACGACAGTCAGAAAGTAAGTCCTTAATAGTGCGATCGCACCCATTATAGAAGTATTTACTTATCGAATATTCAAGCTGTTGACGCAGAATGATATCTGCTGATGTTAATTGAGATGGATGTGAATCTTCGTCGTTAAAGAAGTACTTTGCCATTTCCCCCTCGCTTAATCTCCTCTAATTAGTTTTGAATTACAATCGCGAACAATATTCCTCTATATTCCATAAATTCTTTATTTCATTGTTATCAAATGCACACTCTATCTTCAAACGATAATATTTAATTTTCTCGACGAGAGATAGGAAGAAAAGCACCGATACAAAGAAGATTGAAATATATCCAGCCAAAACCTGATGCACTCGCAAATAACCAGCTTAAGTTAACTGATTTTGTTATAAAAGCGATTCACAACCAATTCTTGGTCAACTTTGCTTGTCCAAGCTATTTTAAAAATCGCAAAGAAAAATTGCAAAAATTTTATGGTTAGAACCAACTATTAATGAAAACTTAGGATGGAAGATTGCCTGAACAAATCTTCTACAGATATATCTAACTTCCGGAAAATTTGAAACTTTTTAATGGCTTTATTGGCAAACAGTCGAGATTATTTTCTCTGGAAAACTATTTTGGGCAAACCAATCCTGTTCAAAATAATTAGTCTCATCATTCAAAGAGATATATTTTTTGAGCAGATATAATTGGGTAAGTTGTGTTTCTGTCGCAGTTAGTGCTATATTAAGAATCCGATTCAGTCGCTGAACTTGATTTTTAAACAATAGCTGATAAGCGAATTTATCAGTTTTAGCTAGAGATATCACTCTATCTAGACTATTAACCAAATAACCT
>NZ_NTFS01000102.1 GCF_002289455.1 Brunnivagina elsteri CCALA 953 | reverse complement strand
ACTACCATCACGTACCAAGTCCAAACTATATGACAGCAAGGTTTTCATCCCTTCTTCAATAGCGACTTCCTTAATACGTTCAGTGGGAGCTTCTCCGTTGATGAGAGTTTGGAGATTTTCAGTAACACGCATGACTTCATAGACCCCACAACGTCCTTTGTAGCCCACACCACCACAGGTTTGGCAAAGCGTATTATTTGCCTTAGCCAATGGAATTTCCTCGTTACTTAGTGCATTTGCCTTGTAAAGAGTTAATCCCACATCTTGGGAAGCCGTCATTCCATAACGAGCCAGTTCTTGTGATGTCGGAGTGTAAGGAATACGACAGTCAACACATACACGACGAACAAGACGTTGTGCCAACACACCAATTAGGGAACTGGACACCATGAAAGGCTCAATACCCATTTCACCCAATCGCGCGATCGCACCAGGTGCATCATTAGTATGTAAAGTTGTCAATACCAAGTGTCCGGTTAATGCCGCTTCAATCGCCGTTTTCGCCGTTTCCTTATCTCGCGTTTCCCCCACCAGCAATACATCAGGGTCTTGTCGCAAAAACGCCCGCAATGCAGTCGCAAAATCTAACCCTTTCTCGCGAATCACCTGTACCTGGGTAATCCCTGGCAAACTATATTCAATCGGGTCTTCTACGGTACTAATATTAATTCCGGGGTCGTTTTTCTCTGAGAGTGCAGAATACAACGATGTCGTTTTACCCGAACCCGTTGGACCTGTAACCAATATCAACCCAAAAGGACGGCTAACCATCTCTTGGACAATCTGCAAAGTTTCCGGGTCGGTAATTAATTTATCCAAACCTAGTTGGGTAGAGGAATTATCTAAAATCCGCAATACAACTTTTTCACCATAACGGCTAGGTAATGTATTCACCCGGAAGTCAACTTTACGCCCATCAAATACCCGCCGAATCCGTCCATCTTGTGGTAATCGACGTTCGGCAATATCCAAATTGGCAATAATTTTAAATCGAGCCGTAACCGCAGGAATAATCTTCTTCGGCAAAGAGTCGAATGCTTCCCGCAAAACCCCATCCTTACGAAAGCGAATCCGTAGATTTTCTTCTTGGGGTTCAATATGAATATCTGATACCTTTTCTTGCAGTGCTTTCGCCAAAATCCGGTTCACCAAATTGATAATAGGCGCATCTTCTGCCCCCTTCATCGCCGAACCTAAATCGGCTTCTGCCTCATCTGGAGCATCAGCTAAGTCAAGGTCACCAAGATTTTCCAAATCCTGGTTAATATCAGTTAATTTTGCTTGCTCTATATGCTTCTGCTTAACTGCCAATTCATCTAGATAGAGATTAATCACCTGCTGGTAATCCTCTTGGGTGATTACCATGCGTTGTAGTGCTAATCCTTGAGGACGCAAAATGCGATTGAGGTCGTCAGAAGCCTCTAAATTATCTGGATCGACCATTGCCACCAAAACAGAAGGTGGGTTTTGGTCATTATTCCGTGAAAGCGGTACTAAATGATGGCGACGGCAGATATCAACCGGGATGAGAGTTTCAATCAAACTACCCACCATTGAATGACCAACTTCGTTAACTTCCGGATCGAGTGACTCAACCCCGTAAAGTATCTTTAGTTCAAAAAGTTGCTGTTTTTTATATAGTCTGAGTAATTCTGGCGACAACTGCCGTCCAGAGATAGATTCAACAATATCGATTAGCGGTCTGCCTGTTTTGCGGCTTTCGATCAAAGCCTGCCGCATTTGTTCGCTATCGACAATGCCAGATTGCACCAGTTTGTTGCCGAAAGGCGAAAACTCTGACCTAGTGGTAAGAGCAGTGCTGCGCCTTTGTTGTGACGACGAGTAAGTCATATATCCGATAGTTGAGTAGCCGAAACCTCTGGTTTAAGTATTCCCAAGCTGCTACCAATAACTTTCATTTTGGCTAAGAAAATATTAAAAATTGCTCAATGGGCAAATAGATATAGTTTCCCATCGGTAATTTTCCTTGACTTCGATCCATACCCAATTCGCCATACCCCATTCCTCAATCAGTACTTTTATGGCAAATTGCACAAATGTACCCTATGGAAAACCGATCTTGGAGCTATGGGCTAACTTGTTTATGATTAGTCACAATGGATGACGGTGATGTGACTTCTGAGCAATTCAATTACCCTAACCCACTAGCCAAGTAAATTATCACCAAATTCAGTACACAATAGTAAACGTCAATAAACTGCTCCCGACTATTACTCAGCAATCAGGAGACTTAACAGAGGTAACGCCAGCAATGAATAGCGACTCACCAGAAATGAATGTAAATATATCTGGCAGCGAAGCGACCGAGCAAGCTGTACCAGGGAATGTAACGATGGATACAAATAATTT
Organism: Brunnivagina elsteri CCALA 953; assembly: GCF_002289455.1. GTDB lineage: Bacteria > Cyanobacteriota > Cyanobacteriia > Cyanobacteriales > Nostocaceae > Brunnivagina > Brunnivagina elsteri. Next base: position 14,961 of record NZ_NTFS01000102.1, on the reverse strand, counting down.
ATCTCACCCAGACAATGGTGCTACTGCTGAGACAGGAAGTAAAGATTCCGAGACATTAGTTCAGGAATCCCAGCAAATCGAATCGCTCAAATCTCAGGTCGAACAATCCAATAATCAATACATGCGGATTGTGGCGGATTTTGATAATTATCGTAAACGCACAGCTAAGGAAAAAGAAGACCTGGACGTGCAAGTAAAGCGAAATACAATTACAGAATTATTGCCAGTCGTTGATAATTTTGAGCGGGCACGTGCCCATATTAAACCCCAGAACGATGGGGAATTGGCGATTCACAAAAGTTACCAAAGCGTCTATAAGCAATTAGTTGATTGCTTAAAGCGGTTGGGTGTTTCGCCGATGCGTCCAGATGGTCAACCCTTCGATCCAAGCCTTCATGAAGCAGTTATGCGCGAACCTACGGATGAACATCCGGAAGGAACAGTGTTAGAAGAGTTAGTACGCGGATATTTTTTGGGCGATCGCGTGCTACGCCATGCAATGGTCAAAGTCGCGGCTCCAAAGGAAGATACGCCTGATTCTTCTTACGATCAGTCGAGTCCAGCAGATAGTTGAACGCCTTCCTCAACGGGGAAAACCTCCTGTGAGCGTCTAAACTTATTGTCAGTAATCAGTTGACAGCCACAGGCAATTTTGCCTGTGGTAACTTGTTGCTACCAAAATACTGATATTTACTTAGATGTTTGCTAGTAATTTAAATTGCTTGGTGGTTAATTCTCTGAGGTGAAACTACAGCTTCTGGTAGTTAAAACAGTAAAAATACTGAAATATTTATGGGAAAAGTTATTGGGATTGACTTAGGCACTACTAACAGTTGCGTCGCAGTCTTAGAAGGTGGTCAACCAATCGTTATCGCAAATTCCGAAGGTGGAAGAACTACTCCAAGTATTATTGGATTTGGTAAAGGCGGTGAGCGCTTGGTTGGGCAGTTGGCAAAGCGTCAAGCTGTTACAAATGCAGAAAATACTATAAATAGTATTAAAAGATTTATCGGTCGCCGTTGGGAAGATACTCAACCCGACCACTCGCGGGTTCCTTATCAATGTATCAAAGGTCGCGATGATACTGTTGATGTACAAATTCGCGGACGGAACTACACCCCTCAAGAAATCTCAGCAATGATTCTGCAAAAACTTAAGCAGGATGCCGAGAATTTTTTGGGTGAAGTTGTCACCCAGGCAGTAATTACCGTACCTGCTTATTTTACAGATGCCCAACGTCAAGCTACCAAAGACGCTGGTACGATCGCAGGTTTGGAAGTGTTGCGGATTATTAATGAACCTACCGCAGCTGCTTTGGCTTTTGGTTTGGAAAAAAAGGATCAAGAGCAGTTAATTCTGGTTTTTGACCTTGGTGGTGGGACGTTTGACGTATCTATTCTCCAATTGGGGGATGGTGTATTTGAAGTGAAAGCAGCCTGCGGCAACAATCACCTTGGTGGCGATGATTTCGATCATGTGATTGTTGAGTGGATGATTGAAACTTTCAAACAAGAGGAACAGATTGACCTGGCACAGGACAAAATGGCGCTGCAACGCCTGCGGGAAGCTGCGGAGAAGGCAAAAATAGAGCTTTCTAATATGGGTAGTACTTCGATTAATTTGCCATTCATCACGGCTGATGCAACGGGTCCTAAGCATTTAGAAACGGAACTCAGTCGCTCCAAATTTGAAGAATTGGCAAGCAATTTAGTCATCGCTACCGTCGAACCAATGGCACAAGCGCTCAAAGATGCTGAGTTGAAACCCGAAAATATCGACAAAATTATTTTGGTCGGTGGTTCAACTCGCATTCCTGCCGTTCAAAATGCTTTAATGAAGTTTTTTAACGGCAAAGCCCCCGATCGCTCGATTAATCCTGATGAGGCTGTTGCCCTAGGTGCTGCAATTCAAGCTGGGGTATTAGGTGGGGAAGTTGACAATTTGCTCCTGCTGGATATCACCCCGCTTTCGTTGGGAATTGAAACCCTGGGTGAGGTTTTTACCAAAATTATTGAGCGCAACACCACAATTCCGACTAGCAAATCTCAAGTTTTCTCAACTGCGATCGATGGGCAAACATCGGTGGAAATTCACGTTCTCCAAGGGGAACGGGCAATGGCTCGCGATAATAAGAGTCTGGGTAAGTTTTTACTTACAGGGATTCCCCCCGCAGCCCGTGGAGTGCCCCAAATCGAAGTATCCTTTGAAATCGATGTCAACGGTATTCTCCAAGTTGGGGCGCAGGATAAGGGAACTGGTAGGGAGCAAAGTGTTCGCATTACCAATACGGGTGGTTTAAGTTCCAGCGAAGTCGAAAAAATGCGCCTTGAAGCTGATGCTTTTGCTGAAGATGATAGAAAGCGGATTGAGTTGGTCGCACTGAAGAACCAAGCAGATAATTTGCTACATAGTTATGAGTCAACTCTCAAAGATAACGGGAACTTGGTCAGCGATTCGATCAAAGCTCAAGTGGAGCAAAAAGTTTCGTTTCTACGAGATGCAATGGGGGATACAAACGTCTCGATTGATGACTTGAAGCAACGGTTGGATGATTTCCAGCAAACACTATTCGCACTGGGAGCTGAAGTTTATAACCGTGCCAGTAGCCAGCCTGGTGAGATTGTCGATATTGCTGATAATTCCATCAGTTTTGAGGCAGGCGGTAGTATAAATGGAGATGTGATACCTCAGTTTAATTTTGATTTTGAGGAAGAAGGTAGTTTGCAAGCGGATTATGAAGCGATTGATTAATTGAGGGCAGACAGCAGAAGGCAGAAGGCAGAAGGAAATAAAATATCTATTTTTATCTCTGTCTTCCCTTTTACCATGAGAGTCTAACTTCTAATTTTTTAGAGAGATAATTTACCGGGTTGTCTCTACTGCGATTCTCCCTAAATTTTGTTTAACGGATAACATTGCCGAGGCTTTCGAGTCTGGGCAATGTTATGTTTATATAGCGATCGCAAATTATATTTTCTCCATAAATCTCAATAAATCTCAATCATCAGATCAACACCTGGTGAAGCAGGCGGTTTTCCACACCCAATCGGTGCGGCTAGCCCCTCTGCTTCTCTGGCTGAGGTTTTGCTTACTAGGTAGCACAATTGTAAAAGAGATAGCCTCCCTTTTTCTATATTATTTATTTGCGATCGTTTGAAAAGGTAAAAGGTAAAATTTACTATTAATAAAACTTAACTCTTGCCTTCTGAAAGCGTAAACTTAGCTCTTCTACCCTCTAACCCTCATCTTTAATACTCTATGGCTCGTGATTATTATGAAACTCTAGGTGTCGCTCGTGATGCCGACAAAGACGAAATCAAAAGCGCTTACCGCCGTTTAGCCCGGAAGTATCACCCAGATGTGAACAAAGAACCGGGTGCAGAGGAGCGTTTTAAAGAAATAAATCGTGCTTATGAAGTACTTTCGGAACCGGAAGTTCGCGCTCGTTACGATCGCTTCGGTCCTGATGGTGTAAATGCTGGCGCTGGTGCTGGTTATCAAGATGTCGGCGACATGGGAGGTTTTGCTGATATCTTTGAAAGCATTTTCAGTGGCTTTGCTGGCGGCGGGATGGGGGGTCCAACACAACAACAACAACGTCGTCGTAGTGGACCAGTACGCGGTGATGACCTCCAACTCGACCTCAAATTGGATTTTCGAGAAGCAGTATTTGGTGGCGAAAAGCAAATTCGGATTGCCCATCTGGAAACTTGCGAAGTTTGTAGTGGTACGGGAGCAAAACCAGGTACACGCCCCCGTACATGTTCAACATGTACAGGTAGCGGACAAGTTCGCCGCATTACAAGAACGCCTTTTGGTAGTTTCACCCAAGTATCAACTTGTCCGACCTGTAATGGTACAGGGATGGTAATCGAAGATAAATGCGATGCTTGTGGTGGTAAAGGCACTAATCAAGTTGCAAAACAACTGAAAATAACAATTCCAGCAGGTGTTTATGACGGTTTGCGTCTGCGGATACCTGGAGAGGGCGACGCTGGACAAAGAAGTGGTCCATCTGGGGATTTATATGTCCAGCTAACAGTTAATGAAGATAAAGAATTCCAACGGGAAGACCTAAATATCCGTTCGACTATTACTATTAGCTATCTCCAAGCAATTTTAGGCTGTCGATTGCAGGTAAATACGGTGGATGGGCTGGAAGAAATGACGATTTTACCTGGAACCCAACCCTATACAGTATTTCCACTCGAAAATCATGGCGTACCGAAGTTGGGTAATCCCGTCAGTCGCGGCGATCAGTTAGTAACTGTACTAATTGATATCCCGAATCCGACAAAGTTAACCCCTGAGGAGAGAAAATTACTCGAAGAACTCGCTAAAATAAGAGGAGAACGCACTGGTAAAGGCGGTCTTGAAGGTTTCTTGGGAAATTTTTTCCACCAACGATGAGTGTATCTTCCTTTTTATCTCCCGATGCTCAATTGGACTTACGCGGTACTCCCTGTCCGATAAATTTTGTCCGCACAAAATTATACCTGGAGAAAATGACAACTGGCAGTTTGCTGGAAGTTTGGCTCGATCCGGGTGAGCCAATTGAGCAAGTTCCCGACAGTTTGACAATGGCTGGTTACAAAGTCGAACAGATTACTGACTGTTCCGACTATTTTTCCTTGTTGGTTCGTCGTCCGGTTAGTGCCTAATGGAAGCAGAAGGTTTGGCTGCTAACGGACGGTTGGTTGGTACGGTGGTTGCCGTACAGGCGAATTTTTATCAGGTTCATCTAGATTTAGCAGGGGAGAGGGAAAAGGGAGAAATTTTATCTCTTAATTCCCCCATGCTCCTCTGTACCCGCAGAACCCGATTAAAGAAAATTGGTCAACAGGTGATGGTAGGCGATCGCGTTATTGTTGACCAACTCGATTGGGGTGGGGAACGAGGTGCTATTTCCGAGGTTATACCACGCCACAGTGAATTAGACCGTCCTGCGATCGCAAATGTAAATCAAATTCTTTTGGTGTTCGCTGTTGCCGATCCACCTTTGGAACCCTACCAACTCAGCCGTTTTCTAATCAAGGCTGAATCTACGGGTTTGGATGTGGTTTTGTGTCTAAATAAATGCGATTTAATTTCTGCGGATGAACAAGATAACATTAAGCAGCGTTTATCTGGTTGGGGTTATCAACCTCTTTTTATCAGTACTTATAATAGTATCAATATAGACTTTATATACGGTCAGTTAAAAGATAAAATTACTGTATTTGCAGGTGCTTCGGGTGTTGGCAAATCGAGTTTAATTAATACATTGATTCCCGGTGTAAATATCCGTGTTAATGAAGTTTCGGGTAAATTGGCTAGAGGTCGTCATACTACCCGTCATGTGCAATTATTTGAATTACCGAGTGCTGGTTTGCTTGCAGATACTCCCGGTTTTAATCAACCCGATTTAGATTGTCATCCAGAGGATTTAGCCTATTATTTCCCGGAAGCAAGACAACGGTTAGCGAATGGTAATTGTAGGTTTAGCGATTGTTCCCATCGAGATGAACCGGATTGTGTCGTTAGGGGGAATTGGGAACGTTACGACCATTATTTGCTGTTTTTAGAAGAAGCGATTATTCGGCAAACTCAACTTCACCAGCAAGCTGATCCAGAATCGAATATGAAGTTAAAAACTAAAGGCAAAGGCAAAAGCGGGTACGAACCCAAACTAGAAACGAAAAAATACCGACAAAAATCTCGACGAACTCAGTTACAAGAATTACAGAACCGATATCGCGATCGCGATGATGAATGAATAAGAATTAAATCGAGATGGGCTATGGGATGTTTTTATTTGTTTGCTTGTAGGGTATTCTGACTCAGTAATTATTGTTAAATTTTGACAGATAAATATTTTTATTTTTCTAAGGTTAAATACTGATATATGAAAATAAAACTGTAAAATTAATTAGATAACTCCACAGAAAGAAATGCTCAATGTCATTCTGAGGAACGTACGCGCTCGCTTCGCGTTGCCGCAGGCTAGAATCTCGCGGAGATGCTACTCTACGAGAACGCGTTCGCGCAGCGTGTCGCTTTGCGACTCAGCGCGTACGCACCCTGCGGGTAGACGCGCAAGCGGCTTCTGTAAGTAGCAAGCTACAGCATGACAACACAGGATCATTCATTTTGTGGCTTATTCTTAGTGTTATTGCTCTCTTAAAATTAAACTCAAAAAAGTTATATTTATTATTAAAATAATGCGAATAAATAGGGGCAATTTACGGAGATACGAACTTGATTCGCAAAAATCGATACTGCTAAACTAAAGCCATAACACAATAAGCAGAGCTTAAGGGAAAAAAAAAATACATTCTCCACAATTGTAGGGGTCTCCCCACCCTTCGCGTGATAGTGTTGGTAAGTGTATAATTGGAAAATTTTATTTTCTGGAAGTCCCTAACATCAAGAATGCGATCGCAAACAGTTTAGTGATACTGATTTATTTATAAAATTAAATCAATTTAAACAAATAAAAACTTATATATTTAATTCATAACCCATGACCCTATCAGCTTCAATTCCAACACTTTCCTCATCCCAAACCTGGATTTGGCGAGGTTTTCCCATTTGCTATCAAACTCAAGGTAGCACAGGACCTGCGGTTGTTTTCATACATGGTTTTGGTGCATCCTGGTATCATTGGCGAAAAAATATTCCCGCACTAGCAGAAAATAGTCGTGTTTTTGCGATCGATTTGATTGGGTTTGGTGGTTCTGCCAAGCCAAAACCAAATGATGAAATAGATTATACATTCGATACTTGGGGACAACAAATAGCTGATTTTTGTCGCGAAGTTATCGGAGAACCTGCTTTTTTGGTGGGTAATTCGATTGGTTGTATTGTAGCAATGCAAGCTGCTGTAGATAATCCAGATATTGCCCGTGGAATCGCTTTGTTGAATTGTTCGCTGCGGTTGTTACACGATCGCAAACGGGAAACATTACCTTGGTATCGTCGCTCAGGTACGCCATTATTACAAAAGGTATTAGCCATACCATCTATAGGAAATTTCTTTTTTAACCAAATTGCCAAACCGAAGGTAGTCCGCAAGATATTATTACAAGCTTACCCTAATTCTGAGGCTGTTACCGACGAGTTAGTTGATATTTTGATGGCTCCAGCTAGCGACCCCGGTGCGGCTGCCGTATTCCTCGCATTCACCGCTTATTCGAGTGGTCCCTTACCAGAGGACTTATTCCCCAAATTGCCTTGTTCGGCAATCATTCTCTGGGGTGCAGCAGACCCTTGGGAACCGATAGAATTAGGTAGAGCATTTGCTGAGTATCCCCAGGTATTAAAGTTTATCCCCCTTGAAGGGGTTGGTCATTGTCCCCAGGATGAAGCACCTGAGATTGTCAATCCGATTTTGAAAGATTGGATTAACGAGCAAACCAAATAATTTTATCCAGAATTTTATAATGTAGAGACGCGATACATCGCGTCTCTCTGTATATATTATTTTATTATTCGTGATTTTAGATTGATTTGAGGAAATGCGATATGCCTTTGGCATTAAGCTCCGCTTATCGCAATCTCCCGTAGGTTGGGTGAAACCCAACACATGATATGAGGAAAACAGAAATTATTCCAACAACTAAATACATAACTCAATACTTAAAATTAACTCTTCAAATATTGAATAAAATGTTGGGTTACGGCGCAAATATATATCTATCAATTCGCTTAATCTATCTCTCTTGCGCCTGCACCCAACCTACGAATCGATGCGATTATACTAAAATATCATCCCAGCATTTTTACCGAAAAAATTTATACAGATTTATTAAATTTCTATAATCTACCTCGGCATAAACCGAGGGTGAATCAAAATACAATATTCAAAAATATGGTGTTAACACTGTTCTAATCTTAATGAAAAATCAGTTAAAAACACTTTGTAGATGGGAGATTAACCCTTTATTAAGCAAATATAGACCCTCAGACCCGTTATTAATACCAGAACGTAAAGTGGTATTAGATAAGCCACATTACATAATGGCTAGTAACAGTTGGCTGCGGTTTCATAGAAATCCTCAGAAAAGAAATTGAAAAAGTGTAGCCACTGTCCTAGTGCGATCCCAATCCCTCGTAGCGACTGTCTTGAAAATCAAGCGATCCCAAAAAAGATTTTGAGCAAGTGCGATACGCTTCCAGCGTTAAGCTCCGCTTATCGCAATCCCTCGTAGGTTGGGTGGAGGCTTTGCGGAACCCAACACATGATATAAAGAAAACAGAAATTATTTAAACAACCAAATAATTAATTCAACGATAAAAATTGACGCTTCAAATATTGTATAAAATGTTGGGTCACGGCGCAAATATAGATTTATCAATTCGCCTCACATATCTCTCTTGCGTCTCCACCCAACCTACAATAAAACGAGAAAAAATACTTAGAGTGACAACGCTCTAAGTATTTTTTTAGGCATGAATTGGTATTGACCATTGCATTTGAATTCGCGATGAACTTATGCCAATGGTTGTTGCAAACTACTTTTTCAGCGATTCTTCCAAGGAATTAAGTTTTTGTACCCAATCTTTACCAACTTGGATACTAACATCGGAACCCAGGTTTCCTGTACTTTCAACTCTAACTTCACCAAAACCGATCGCATCGCGAATAATTTCCGCACTACTATTATCACCCTGCTGGGCGACAAGGTGGGTCACTTGTAATGGTTCACCCGAATGTTTGGCAATGTAAACGTTGCGATAACCAGCTTTTTCTAAGGTTCTGATTAAGGGTTGAAGGTTGGTTTTTTCATCCCCAGTGCTATCTTGAACGGCAATACGCAGGGAAGTATTTTCCTGGTTATTTGCTTGGGTATTTGTTTGGGCATTTGTTTGTAAGTCAAAATGCTGTGCCATTGTTTTGGCAATGCGGTTTTTGTTGGGTATCCAATAACTCGCATCAAATTCATTTTTCTCACTAAATCTACCGGGAACCATTAATTGCAAGATGTTTGAGCGGTTGGTACGTGCCCCATATCCAGCTAATGCTAATAATTCTTCGACTGTTAGATTGGTATCGATATGTTCTTTAACGACATTCAATATATCCGGTAAGCGCGTCAGAGTTGCAGGATTAAGAGTTTGATCCATTAATGCCCGCATTACCATTTGTTGACGCTGAATTCGACCAATATCACCATTTTCATCATGACGATAGCGTAACAGTTGCAAAGCTTTGTTACCGTCGAGATGTTGCTGACCTTTTTTCAAGTTAATGTAAAGATGCTGGGAATCATCTTGATATTTCAAGTCTTTGGGTACGTAAACATCTACCCCTCCCAATGCGTCGATGAGTTTGCCAACACCTAAGACGTTGATGCGAATGTAGCGGTCAATTCCCACCCCATCAAGTAGGTTGCTGACGCTTTTTGCTGTTAAAGCTGGTCCACCATGAACATTGGCAGAGTTAATTTTTTTCACCCCATGTCCTTCGACTTCAACGCGGGAATCGCGGGGAATCGACAGCATTTTTAAATTTTTCTTTTCTGGATCGAACCGAATCAGCAACATGACATCGGCAAGTCCATCAAAGGAATTGACTTGGGGGAGATAGCGTAGACCTTTTGTTTCCGAGGGAGGATTTTGCACATCGGGAGGAAGTACACTCATCCCCATCACCAGGATGTTAACAGGACGGGTTAATTCAGAAAAGCGTAACCCACTTCCCGAAATGCGATCGCCATCAAAAACTGCTGCTTCTCCGGGACTAAGTTTTGCCTGCATCAGTGGAGTGCTGCTCAAAGAAACAGCCAGAAGTGCCCCTGCTGTTGCCGATATCATTGCAATACCACTCATTCCCACCCAAAACCACAGCCAACGACCTGATTTAGTGGCAATTTTTTTGTCATCGGGGGTTGAAGTATCGCTTGAATGATTTTCTTCTGCCGAAGTTCTTTGAATGGTCACTGACTTCCTCACACTTTAAAAATAAATAGTATTCACCGAGTTTGATTTAAACACCCAGATGTTTTTTGGTAACAATAGCTAATTCTTAGATTATTAATGCTAAATTTTGTACTTTCGTGTTGACCAAAATACTTATAACAGTATTTCTCCTCTTTTTTCTGTTCTTTGTTCAGCAAATCCGGAGATGTTTCCTTGCAGTATGGCAAGATTTTATCCAATCTGCCTAGCTTTATCAGCATATACTGAGACAAAATAGGGTAAATAAGTGTAACTACTGAAGTATATAACGTGCTTATTAATTAAGAAGTATATTTACGTATTACTCGTTCGGCAAAGCGGCTCAATCCAGGTACACGCTGCTTTTTGCCTCGAACAGCATTAAGGATTAACCAAACGCTGACCAAAAAGTAACCTGAAGTCAGAAACGTATTAAGAATTTGTAGACGCAGTGCCAAAAAATCTGATGTTTGCTCTGCCCCGGTTGCTAGCATCAGGTATCCGACTATCCAAGCGAGCGCTAGGGTTATAGACAGCCGACTTACGGTTAGTTGTTCCCTTGTTCCCTGACGGGTGTATAAAGTCCAGAGTGAGGGAAAAAATCCGACGACGGGAATTAGATACAATATTAATTGTAAAGCGGATGTGCTGTCCCTGGTTTTGGTAGCTTGGGTAATTAAGTTTTCAGCGATTAAGTCTTGGTCATCCTGATTTGGGTAGGAATTGTTAGGCATTTTTTGATTTTTCATGTTTTTTTGATGGAAATAGTGCAATCCTGAGTTAGACAGATGTATCTAAGACGCTTAGTTAGAGATAATAAGTAATAGAGAGAGTTCCTAAGCAAACAGAAGTCTAAACATTACTGCATAATTATAGACAAAACTATACATTATGTTCTATGTACAAACCTTCAGAATTTGCTAAAAAAATAGTTGTGGTCCATGTCAATTAAGTATTGATAGAGATTTAAACACTGCAATAAATCTCTCTCTTATTTAGCTAGGACAATATGTTGTTTTAGCTAGTACACGGATGGCTAAACCGTGTCTGGACGTAGAGGGTTCTGAAGCCGACTTCACCCGTTGAAACGTCAAGTAAAGGAAGGATGTCACGAGATGTCAATAGTTTACATAGCAGATATTTATTCAGTTGTATCCCGTAATCGGCAGATGCAGACACGCAAGCTCCTCGACTGGTGGCAAAAACTAACACCGTTAGTACGATTTCTCGCGATCGCGCTTTTAGCTCCCTTGCTCGTTTTAAATGGATGGGCAATTTCGGCAATTTTTGATTATTTCCACTCATTGATTGTCATTTTAGTCGGAGCATCAGTGCTAGCGTTTCTGCTTAACTATCCCGTAAGTTGGATGGAACGCCACGGTGCCAAACGCGAACCAGTCGCAATATTAGTGTTTTTACTAGCTTTGTCTATTTTATTGGCATTAGGTGTAACACTGTTTCCTTTGGCACTGACACAAGCACAACAATTAGTAGCACGGATTCCCGAATTGATCGATTCCGGGCGATCGCAATTGATGCTCTTAAACGAAAAAGCTGACATTTTTGGCTTACCCATTAACCTAGATGCTTTGCTGGTTCAAATCAACGATCGCGTCAAAGGTCAATTGCAAGCTATAGCTGGACAAGTTCTGAATTTAGCTGTAATAACCGTTACTAGTTTGTTAGATATCCTACTGACTATGGTACTAACTTTCTATTTGTTACAGCACGGTGACGAACTTTGGCACAGTCTTGTTGATTGGCTACCAACGAAATTTCGCGAACCGTTCTCAGAAACGCTTCGCATGAGTTTTCAAAATTTCTTTATCACCCAGCTAATAATTTCAACCTGCATGGCTTCAGCTTTGATTCCGACGTTTTTATGGCTGAAAGTTCCATTTGGGTTGTTATTTGGCTTGACAATAGGGCTAATGGCACTTATTCCCTATGGTGGTTCGGTAGGTATTGCAATGACAACATCGTTGGTAGCGCTGCAAGATTTCTCAATGGGGGGAAGAGTTCTAATTGCGGCGGTAATTGTCCAACAAATTCTCGAAAACTTGATTGCACCCCGGATTTTGGGTAGTTTTACTGGCTTAAATCCTGTTTGGCTACTGGTTTCGGTTCTAACTGGAGCGAGAATTGGCGGGCTTTTGGGGGTAATTTTGGCTGTTCCTACTGCTGTGGTTGTCAAAACTGCCTTGAGTGCCCTGAGAAGTCCGAATAGTAGTGAAATAGATGTAAGTACAAGTGAAAGTATTGTGGTATCGGAGGTAGCTGCACCTGGTAGCAGTGAATCATCACCACTTTCTAAGACTGTGGCTTCGCAATTGAACCCATAAATAAGATGCTGCCTGTTTGATTATCGCGAATGCAGGCAAAAAATGGGCGATCGACTATCATTTCAAATGGTTTGATTGCTGGTTCAAATGCCGATGTCAAGACCATTTCGACGGAAGTGGCTGCTGCTGCTTCCGTTCCTTCTTCATTTACTTCTACAAAGGTTTTATGCTTTACCTCGCTGATACTAAGGTTTTTAGCTATGCCAGAAAAGTCAGCTTTATTACTAAATGCTTCACCCATACCTAAGGCTTTTAATGCATCATTCAGGGTGATTTCATAATCCATTTTTAAGCGGGGTAAACGAATCGAACCTTGGCGTTTACTAAATTGTGTCATCCATTTGTCCCAATTTTCGGCGTTTAATGTTGAGTAAAACGCAGTTAAGTTAGAATCTTTTTTGGGTGAATCTTTTTTGGGTAGAAATACATAAAAGCTAATTCTGCCATCTTTGCCATAGGGTAAACTGATTGCTTGGAATTGCTCATTTTCTAAGTATTTGTAATCACCATTTTGTGACATCATTGGATGTGGTTTTTGCTGACCTGATGCGGCAAAAAATGGGTATTCTTTGGTTTGATTTTTGTCGAATTTCTCCGTCCAATTACCCTTAAAATAAATGGCGTTAATCAGGAGTAAAAGCTGGTCTGGACTGAGTTCTTGAACTATTTCCTCAATTTTGCCATTAGTATTATCTTTGACCCAAGTATTAATGATATTGGGTGCGTTGGCATCATTAAAGTCTAAATTTGTGACTTTCGCTTGGTAAAATTCGCGATTGCGCTGGAGAAAATCGGGATTCAAGGTAGCGTCTTGATTTGCCCAGAGAGAATTTGCGATCGCGAGTTTTACTTGAGGATCGGGATTTTCCAGAAGCGCTTTTAAAGCTGCATTTGAGGAGTTAATTTGTTGCAGACTTAATCCCTGTAATTCTAACGTATGCGCGATCGCTTGTTGTGTCGAACCGTTAGCACCGTTATAAGTCATTGCTAAAGCCATTGCTATACTCGATGGCGAAACAAATACATTAGTATTAGTGTCTGATTTCAAAATCTCTGAAAAAAGCTTGAAACCAAACTTAGTATTTGCAGCGACAAGTTTCGTATCGGGTTTTGCGGTCGGATTTGACATGGGGGATTCTGTACGAGGTTGATATGACTCAGCTACAGCAGTATTATCACCATTAATTGCCGAACATCCCAACATTCCCATGAGAACAACACTAGCTGCCGCAAGTGCGTATCTTCTCCCCAAACTCACTCCATAACGTCGTTGTAAAAAAATTTCGCGAGCATTAGTCTTTTTCTGTTTCATTCTCTCACCCCTCGAGTATTCTGCGGTTCGCAAGCTATGTCAAGTTGCCAGAACGGGAATTATTCTCGGCAAGTGACTCACCGTCTTTGCTTATGACTATGACATCCAAAGTAGCTTTGTGATTAAGTGGTTACAGTTTTAGCAACGGTTCTTTTAATCTTTCTGCAACAAATATTTGAGGGTTAGTAACTGTCTAATATCCCCTTCATATCCCCGACTTTTCAAACATGTTGAGGATATTATTTCAGCAACCGTAATAGCACGTAATTATCTTTGTTTTAATTATTCTAACTTTTTGTCTAAATTTATACAATTTAATTGTTAGTTAGATGTGTTTTTAGGGAACTTTATATTTATCGGTTAAAGAAAAAGTGTCCTTAAACAAAGACTTTGAAGGTGCGATCGCATTATGAAATTACGACAAAAGACTTTATTAATTGTCAACGCAACATTAGCAGGTTTAATTGGGGTTATCTATTTTACCTCATCAGGAATTTTGACGGGGAGTATTCGTAAAGCAGAAGAGAACGAAGCACAGCAGACAGTTAAAGGTGTACAAAATCTCTTAGCACAATATCAGGAAAGTTTTCGCGATCGCTATGCAGATTGGTCAGCTTGGGATGATACTTATCAATTTATTCAAAATAAAAATCAGGAATATATTAAAACCAATTTAATACCGAAGCAATTGACTATTTTAAAAGCAAATTATATGGCATATGTCAATCTATCTGGGGAAACAATTTACAGTACTGGCTATGATGAGAAGCTGAAAACTGTCTTAGCGATACCACCAGAATTAAACTCACGGATTGGAAATAAAGACGATTTATTACTGAAGCGACCTGATATTACTACAAAGCATACAGGTATGATGTTATTGTCAACAGGTCCAATCTGGATAACTTCCCAACCTATTTTAACAAGTGATGCGGAAGGACCAGCAAGAGGTTCTTTAATTATTGGACGAAGAATTGACAAAAACATGATTGAGCAGCTTTCAAAGTTAGCGCGTTTACCACTCCAACTTTATCAATTGGATGATAAACAATTACCTGCGGAAATTAAAAGTATTTTTCCTAAACTTTCACAACAGAAAAACATTGCGGTTCAACCTTTAAGTGAAGAGAAACTAGCAGGATATTTATTAATTAATGATATTGATGGTAAACCTGGAGTAATTTTACAAGTTGATATTCCGAGAAATACCTATCAACAAGGAAAAGCCAGCTTAAACTACTTAATTATTAGTTTGATTCTGGCTGGGTTAGTATTTGACGCAGTTGTAATATTTTTGCTTGAACGTTCTATTTTGTCACGGATGGCAATGTTAGTTACTGGTGTAACTCAAGTTCGTGATACAAATGATTTAGCGCTACGTTTGTCGAT
>NZ_NTFS01000101.1 GCF_002289455.1 Brunnivagina elsteri CCALA 953 | reverse complement strand
GGAGGGAATTAGACTTTTTATTTTCCCCCCTTGGAAAGGGGGGTTAGGGGGGATGATTTCCGGGATATGAAGGGAAAACAGACTTGTGTGTACACAGTAGCCTTTATGAGGGGGGTAATTCCGAGATACGAGGGGAAAACGAGCAATTCCTATTCCTCACCTATAACTAAATAAATTCCCCAAATTGCCATTGCTCGTAGGTATGTGCTAGCACGGAAAGTACCGACGGCTGTAATGGCTTCGGGGGTACGGAATTGTAAGCCGTTTTCGTAGATTTGATTGACGACTGCTTCCGTGAGTTGGAATGCTTCCGCTTTCATCCCCATTTGGTGGAGAAATGCAGCTATGCCAAAGTTTATTCCCGTCCAAACTTCTAGTGGATGTGTGGCTTTGGGGTTTTCGGGGGAACCGTCGAGGTGTAAACCATTGGCTGCACCAAATTTACCGTTGTGGAATTTGAGGAAACATGCATCATAAACTGTTGCGAGGGCAGAATGGGCGCATTCATTGGGGACAATATCGGGAAGTCCTAATAATCGGGTATAAAATTGACCGCATAATTGGTCTGCCATGACGATATCAGAACCGCTTTCGCTGTCGAGTTTGTAATATGTGCCGTTCCAGAGTTTTTCTTGGTAAATGGGGAGCGATCGCGATAACCAGGTTTGGAATTTTTCGATCTGGCTATTAATGGTATGGAGATCGAGATTATTTTCAGAACTTTTGTCAGAGGTTTTGAGGATATTACCGATCGCGATCGCAGATTGCAAAGCAGCCAACCACAATCCACCACAGTAAGCACTGACTCCCTGTAAACGCCAATCATCAAAGGTTTGGTCAGGTGCCCCGGAGTTTTCCGGTATACCGTCGTTGTCCAGGTCAAATTCTTTCAAGTAATCGAGGGTTTGGACGATCGCATTCCAAGATTCTGCTAAAAAGTTGCGATCGCTTGCACCTGTCAAGATAAAATCTCGGTATACCTGGAGGACGAAATCGCTACCTAAGTCTTTCCAGAGGTTGCAATCTTGGTAAGCGGTATAATTTGTCTTTTCCCACACATGCTCGTTTGGCGCACCTAAATCGTGGGGTGTTGCTCCCGCAGTTTTCCGGACAGCCATTTGACTTTCTGCCCCAATTGTGTAGTAGTAACCAATGACGCGGGTTCTGTCATCACTGGCAGGGATAGCTCTGGCAAATGCTCGCATTACGGCTTTTTCGAGTTCGGGGAACAGCATTAATAACCCGAAGGAACCATACAAGCGCACATCTAAGCTTTCATACCAGCGATAATCCAAGCATTCTAATACAGCAAACTGTCCGTAAAGGTCTTTTTCTGTCGCGGCACTCCACAATGTTCCCCCGGCGGTGAGGTCGTATAATTCATTGAATAGAGCCATTTTGAACCAATCCGGTAAATCTCCACGGTTGAGAATTGGTTGCTGCCAAGCTTGGATTTGTTGCTGCCATTGTTGGTATTCGTCGAGTGCGATCGCGGCTAAATTCCAGGCACTATTTTCTCCCCGTCCGAAAAAGTCGGTGTAACGACGGTAATATTTAACTCCCTCGGCAAATTCGGTGATGGGGAAATTCCAACTCAGGGCAAAGGGAATTTCTAAGGTTTCCCCAGGTTGTAAAGTGATACGTACAGCTAAAGCGGAACCAGTTTGTTCGTCTACATTTGCTGGTGTGGTATCAACAATATTGGATAGGGAACCATCTTTTGCAAAACTATCCCAAATATCATTTCCTGTTCCCACTGGATTCCATCGGGTATGGTGGAATACTTCAACGCTGGGATGTTTGCGCGTTGCAATACACCATTCTCCTTCTCCTTCTTCTTGTGGTGTAACAATTCCATCCCGTGCCATGACGCTGGCAATTTTATCGGCGTTTTCAACTATAAAATTATAATTACCTTGACTTTGATTGAGGCGGGGTTGATATTCGTAAACTGGACTGCCATCGTCGCGAATTTTCACCTCTGGGGATTTGGAAGCATTGGTAAACCAACCCACCATATTTTGCCAGGTAAGCATGATGCTGAGGGTAATAGGTGCATTTGTGGGGTTATGTGCTTTCCAGACAAATACTGCGACGGGATAACTACTTTCTTGGTAGTTGTTTGCCCAAATTGGCGAAAACTGCTCGCAAGTTAGCTGGGTTTTTAATACATTTTCATACACAAACCAACTGCGGGGATATAAAGCGTGGTATGTTCCCGTTGTTTGGGAAGTCAGGAGTGAGGAGTTCTGAGTTGAGAATTGGGAGTTGGGAGTTACTTTGTCTTCTTTATCTGCTAAATTTTCGCTAGGTGGATACCATTTCCAAGCTGTGAGAGTGCCATTTTCGGGTATTGCGATGGATAATGCGTAAGCTTGAGAGGAATTGGTATTTTCTTCGCTGTTTGTGGATTCAAAGACACTAAATTGACAACTAGGGATATTTTGAAACACATGTTCCCCACCATCGATATGCCAGAAATTAAAATCCCCACGATGCGATCGCCCGATACAACCTGCACCAAAACCACCTAAAGGCATACCATGCCAGGGTCCATCATCAATATTACTAGGATAGCGGACGGTGTAGGGTTTTTCCCAACCTAAACCGATGGGACGTTGCCAAGCACAAGCTGGGATTGCAGAGGAGGGGTGATTTGTCATTAGCTAAATTTTACGGGTATAGGTAGTTCACGCTAATGAAGTTAACGCATTGATGGGATTTTTCTCAAGTCATAGGTAAAACAGTTATCGGTTAGTGGGGATAATGGGGAGAAGCAGATTATTTATGAACTTTGATTAAACTCAGGAATCCAAGAAATCAGGTTTCTCTCACCACGCAAAAATTCAAATCAGCACGACTGACTCAGAAACCTGATTTCTCCCCCAGCGCGAAAACCCTAAAAACCTCATATTTTTAGCGACACCAAGCATCCGGTAAAGGGACTTCCAGAAAATAAAATATTCAAATCATATATTCACCAACACTATCACGCGAAGGGTGGGGAGACCCCACCCCTACAATTATGGAGAATTTATTTTTTGGTGTTCCCTAAAGGAAGAAAAGCGGTTTATAAAGACTAAAAATTTTAATAGTTGATGCGATCGCACAAACTATTAAAGAGATATAAATTAAGTTAGGCAATCATCAGAAATAATTTGTCATTCAGGATTGTTTGATTCTTGAGAATACCCACACTCTCGACAATAAGACAAATGTTTATAAGTCATACTGTGACAGTTGGGACATTCAACATATTGATAATAACCACAATGAGGACAGTAACTATCATTATGTCTGATTTTTCTCGCACAATTAACACATCGCGACTTTTGAATTCTATTGGTTGCTTGGGATTTGGGATTTAAAACAACTTTTTGAGCAAGTTTGATAATTCCAAAACCAATTAGGGGAATCAGCAAGATATAAATATAATTGACAAGGAAAAGCAAACCACCCAGAATCTTACTAACAATATCAAAGATAAATTTAAATATTATCCCAATTTGGAGAAACTCGAAAATTTTCAGGATGAGGGGAATCAAAAATATGACTAGTAAATGCCAACTAATTAGAGAAACAAGTCCATATCTTCGACTTTGAGCAAATTTATCAACTAATAGAGCAACAATAATTAGTGGTAGGAGAAACAAAGACTGCAAACCTAGTTGAATACTAGGATGCCAAAAAGCAGCTTTCTGATAGCCCGTTTCAACTACCGTAAATTTCTCGCTATCTTTCAAAAAGGCTAAAAAATTAGAACTATCTGGCTTTGTGAGTAATTGATTTTTTAAATTAGAAGTTTCCTGATTCAGAGTAGAAATATTACGGTTATTCTCATCTAACTCTTGTTTGGCTTTTTCTGCACCAACTGCATTAATCGATTGATTACGAGGTTGTCCAGCAATTTTTTCTAAGAGTGAGGAATCATATTGATTACGAATAGTCCTATTTGCCTGTTCTAAATTACTAATTTTGGATTGTTTACTAGCAATATTTTGAATAATCTTTTTGTTTTCGGTATTGGCAACTTTATTTTTGATTCCATCATAGCTCAAACATACTTCTGATACCTTACCGAGACGAGATTTTTTAGCTTGCTGCGGAAATGAAAGATTATCTTTTTGTTCTGTTAAGGCTAATTTGATAATCTCAAAATCTTTATTTTTATTCGTTTCATTCCGGTAATTTTGCCATTGTGAATAACAGGGATAAGCTTCTGTCGGACTAACATGCCATCTGCTAACATCATCTAGCCCAGAAAATACATTACTCAGAATAAAAATATCAATTAAAATAATAACAATCAAACTAACTCTATTCAAGGGTTCATTATTGATTGTTCTGCTTCGATGAAAAAATTGACGAACAAAACGCTTGATTCTGACAAACATAAACAATGAACAGCTAAATTTCCTATCATCATATAACTGATTGACTGCTACATCTGAATCAGTTGAGATTCCTGAAAAAGAGCCTTGATAACTACGAAGATTTTGCTTTGATATTTCCCAAGCTAATTAATGCCAGTGCTGCCATCACTAACATAAATCCTCCTGCATATCCGTAGGTGGTAGCTAAACCGACTTTTCCACTTAGGGGTTGACTCAACAAAGGTGAGAGAAACTGTCCTAAAAATAGTGATGTTGTCACCCCACTAATAATTTTTCCTCGCATTGTATCGGGTGTGACGGAAATGAGGCAAAAATTCATATTCGGCATTAATAAACCTAAACCGGAACCTGCGATCGCAAGTCCTAACAATACTACTGGATAAGCTGTTCCCAAACTAATGAAGCAATAACCAATACCCATATTTAGGAAGGCAATGCCGTAAATGGCGGTAAAGCTGAGTTTAGCTTTGATTTGTCTGTACAATAATGAAGCCATAGCAGAGAACAGAGTTGCTAGTGCGATCGCAATTCCACTCTGAGATGCACCTGCATTAAATAATTGTTTGAGATAAAAGGGTAGTTGTACGGGTATTAAATAAAATACAATCTGGGTTAATATACCAATTCCGTAGGTGATAATTACTAGGTTGATTGGTAACTTGAGAGTTTCTGTAACGATTTCTTGATTTGGGTTTACAGTTTGGTTGCGTTCTGGTTCGCTCAGAAACAATAAAGCACACGGCACAAGTAGTAAAGAGAACGAGTAAATACCAAAGGGATAACGCCAATTTTGGTCAGCAATAAAACCACCAAATGAGAGGAAAAACACCCCTCCCAATCCCATAAATGCCGCTTGTAATCCTAAAAATTGCGCTCTGGCTGCCCCAATGTAGTAATCTGCGATTAGGGTTGTGGCTGTGGTCATTATTCCGGCAACACTAATACCTAATAATGCCCGTCCAATGAGAATTAAGTTTAAGCTATTGAGAATTAAACCGGAACTTCCCGCAATTCCGTAGAGAATTAAGGCGATAATTAATAAGGGTTTACGTCCCAATTTATCGATAATAATCCCAACTAATGGCGCACCTAAGGCAATGAATAATGCGGGTAAAGTGAGGGCTAATCTGACTAAATAATCAGCATTGGGAAAATTATTAAAATATTCCCGCATCGCAGGTAGAGAGGGGGCAATTGTTGCACCTGACATGACTGTCAGGGTGCTAATTACAAGTAGTGTCGCTTTGGTAAATATTGAGTTGATATTTGGTTTTTTCATAGTTGATTATCTTCCCCTTCCCGATAGATGCTTTCACGGCTAATTGCTTCATCTGATAAAGGTGGAACATTTGCCAAAGCTGGATTATTGTAAAATTCTTCTAACAAATTTACCCAATCTTCAGTTTGCGAGTCGTTTTCGATTAGTAATTGTAGGTATTGCTTTACAGTCACACCTCTGATTGCTGCTTGGGCTATTAATCGAGCTTCAGTTTCCGGTTTGAGGTCAAGTTGAATTGTCATTTGCTTATCCTCTAGTTGATATATCTAAATCCTAAGTTAACCTTGATAATGAGTTCAATACTCTAAAATGAAAATACTGTCCGCAAAGTACCACTAATAATCCTCCCGTTATCATTTTGATTGCTGGGATTTATGACAATTTGCAGTAATGGTGTAACCCGAATATTGTCATTTACTGGCAAGTTATAAAACATTTCATAATTAGTTTGCGTACTATTTCCAACTGCACTTTCAATAAAAGGTTGACCAATTGCAACCCCAAAAATACCTCCTTTGACAAACAAATCTTGTAAGCTAAATCCAGCCATCCAGTAATTAGGATGAATATCACCTAAGCTAGTATTTGGATAACTGGCATAACCGTAGCGACCAAATATACCAATTTGTGAATTTAAAGAATAATCAAAATTGACACCAATTCCTTGAAAACTGCTACCAAATATTTTCCCACCACTGTATTGCAAACGGACATTCACAGCTTTGCTGGGGGAATATTCTAACTCGGCAAAACCCTGATAGGGGTCGCCAAATAAACCTCCATCTGCACCACCTCCAGCATTAGGAAATAAGCGGATATCTTGCGAACCTCCTCCTCCAATTAAGCGTTGGTTGTCTGGTAGTTGATTTGTGGCATCTCCCCCTATATATGCGGCTCGTAGTTTTACGGAACTGCCTTTTGGATGCCAGTCTATTACAGCACCTGCACCTCCGGCTCTAGGTAATAAAATGAAATTGTTAGCAAAAGCTTGGGTAGAAAAATCTTTGAAGCTGACATTAGCATAGCGATTTTTGTCAACAAAATCGGGTGCAACTAATGCAGGTCCAATGGTAACTTTTAAATCAGAATTAGGGGTAAAAGTGTAATATAAACGAGCCAGACTAATTTGATTATTTAGTCCTTGGATTGAGTAGTCTAAAACGCTGCCAAAATTTGGTTCGAGAAAACCTGTAGCACTATCATTTGCCCCATCACTTCCGGTTACTAAGCGAATTTTGAGTAAATCTGTCCCTTTAAAGCTACTATTTAAATCCAAACTAGTGCGGTAAATTAAAGTTGAATTGGGGTCATTTTGACTAATTACCGCACCTCTAGGAGCAATGATTTTGTCTCCAGCAAATTCACCAGCATTAACTGCCATCACTACCTGTCCTGTTAATTTGCTAGTGGTGGAAAATTGGTTTGCTGAAAGTTCTACATTACTGGTTTCTAATCCATCAATTCTTGCTCGTAAAGTTGCTAATTCATCTGCAAACTCTTTTTGCAAATGTTGTAATGTAGTTAAATCTTCAGGGGAGACTAAACTTTCTTTCCCCGTACCAATTAGTTCATTAATCCTGTGTAAAGCAGCATTCAAACCAGCAGCAAACTCATAGCGAGTCATCGCATTTTGACCGCGAAAATTTGCATCGGGATAACCAGAAATTACTCCGTAACGTTCTACTAGCGATCGCAATGCTTGAAAAGCCCAATCAGTGGGTTGGACATCCTTTAGTTGACTGACGGCAGTAACAGGGATAAATTCATTAATAAATTCATTTTTGGTATCTGCAAATGATGGATTTATGATACCTAATAAACCCATCATAATTGTTGAAAAAGATAAAAATTCGACTTTTGGCATTAATCCCACTCTGTAATTAATGCTGTTAATTTTGCTTTAGCTGACTGTAAAGATTGTTCCCGCATATCACCTTTCATTGCTAGGTTTTCTGCATTCACAAAGTTAATATCAGTCACACCCATTAAGCCAAAAACAGTCCGAATGTAAGGTTCTTGAAAATCAAAATTAGCAGCAGGGGTTCCCGCAGGAAAACTTCCACCCCGTGCAGTAATTACTAACATTTTCTTACCTGTTAATAACCCTTCGTAACCACCTTTTTGATTAACAGCAAAAGTACGTCCAACCCGACAAACTTGGTCAATATAGGCTTTGAAATTTGCGGGAATGCTAAAATTGTACATTGGCACACTAAAAATATAGCGATCGCACTTTTGCAATTCGTCAATTAATTCGTTGGAAAGTTGCAGTGCAGCAGTTAATTCTGGTGTGTGGGTATTGGGGGGAGAAAATGCTGCTGCTATCCAAGTTTCGCTAACTGGGGGAATAATTTGGTGTCCGATATCTCGGTAGGTAATTGTGGAGTCTAGGTAACTATTTTTCCAATTTGCCACAAAATCACTGGCTAAAGTCCGTGAGTGGGAACGTTCTCCTCTGGGGCTAGTATCAATATGTAGAATCTGATTCATATCTAGTTTGTTCACTTTCTCAAAAGTTGTATTTTCGGGTATGTGCTAGTTAGTGTAATTACATAGAGCAAACAAAATACCAGTTAATTAACTAACTGGTAACATCTGCGCTAAAGCTTTTTCAAGCGCTTTCGGATCGCTCAATAACTGTGCAGCTAACTCCTTTGCCTGTTCACCTGGATAAACGTCCTCTACTCCATCCATAACTGCCTGTAGCGCATCCTTGACCACTTCTGTGGGGGGAACTTTTGGTGGAGGATAATCTTTACTCATTCCCGTATCTATTGTACCTGGCATGACACCAATAACAAGGGTTTTTTGGTTTGCCAACTCTGCTCTTACCCCTTGAGTCATGGAAAACGTCGCAGCTTTAGATGCACAGTAAGAACCATTTGCAGGTAGATTTGCTTTTGCCAACATTGTTAACATATTGATAATTGCACCACCACCATTCATTTTCAGAATTGGAGCAAAAGCACGACACATTGCCAATGTTCCCAAATAGTTAATTTCTATTTCAGTTTTAGCTGCTGATAGGTCTTTTGAGGCAATTAAACCCTGGTTTAATAAAATACCAGCATTGTTAATTAATAGGGTGACATCAGGACATTGTAATGCTGCTTGAATAATAGAGCTTTCATCAGTAATATCAAGCTCTATAGCTATAATTTTTGCTGGATATGTGGCTATTATGCTCTCTAATTTTTGCGTATTCCTGGCGCAAGCATAAATTTTTGATACTTCACTGTTTAGTAATCCTTGAATCCAATGACCACCAAGACCACCATTTGCCCCTGTAACCAGAGCCACAGCATTTTCAATTTTCATGGGTATATTTGTTATTCTCCTTTAATAATCTATGGTAAAGCTGGTGTTTAAGTCTAATGCCTTCTTTGCGGGGAATCGATAGTTTCAAAGCATGAATAAAAATAATATAGAATTGCGTCACCTGAGATATTTTTTGGCTGTAGCGGAAGAGTTAAATTTTGGTCGTGCAGCAGAAAGATTAAATATTACCCAACCATCACTGAGTCGTCAAATTCAAAACTTAGAAAAAGAGCTTAGTATCATACTATTTGAACGTAACCAACGTCAAATAAAATTAACTGTACCTGGTCAAATTTTCCTTACAGAAGTTGAGCAAATTCTTTTACGTTTTGACCAAGGAATACGAATAGCAAAGAGAGCTAATCGTGGAGAAATAGGTCAATTAATAGTTGGATTTCAAGGCTCATCTGTGTATGACATTATACCTATGTCGATTAAAGTATTTCGCGATCGCTTTCCCGAAGTGGAGATAATTATGAAACCTATGGAAACCAGCGAACAAGTAATTGCGATCGCAGAAAATAATCTTGATGTTGGTTTTGTCATACCACCAATCACTGATGCAAATTTAAAAGTGGAGATATTGCTGCAAGAACCTCTAGTGTTGGCTTTACCAGAAAATCATCCTTTAGCAGCACAATCAGAAATTCCCATTACTGCACTTGCTAACGAGCCGTTGATTTTAGCATCTAGTGATAGAGGTTGTGGGTTACACGAACAGATTTTTGATATTTATCAAAGAGTTGGTTTACGTCCAAATATTGTCTGTGCAGCTAAAGAAATGCAAGTGATGTTGGGATTTGTTGCTGCGGGAATTGGTATTTCTCTATTACCATCCCATGTGAAAAACTTCCAACGTTCTGGAGTTGTTTATCGTGTACTTACTCCTGATGCACCAATTGCAGGATTAGGTATTGCTTGGAAATCAGAAAATCTAATACCAGTATTGTCAACATTTTTAGAAATTGTTAGGTATCTAGCAAATACTCCCTCTTTTTATCCCGATAGCGATCGCAAGTGACATCGGGATAACGAGAAATACCTCTCAAATCAAGTTGATTGTCAATTATCTCGAAGTTATTCCCGTTGCGTATTTAACCAAGCCTTCAAATCGCCGTCACCGAAATCTCCAAAATTACGATCGCGATGTCCAGCAACGACCGATCACCTTGCCTTGTGGTCGAAATCCTCGGAGAATTGAATTTGCCCCGCGAGGTCGAGAAGGTTTTTTTTGCGGCGCGATCGTACCAGTTCTTTCAGAGCAAGACTTAACAATTCCTCTTGCGTAGAAAGATTGGTAAGTTCAAGGGCTTCGTTAAGAAGAGACTCATCAAGGTTTAGCGTAATTTGCATAGCTGCTGTATTGCTGATTCTAAAGTCTAATCTAAATTATAGCGATTCACCTTCTTTGTAGCGAAAAACCACAACGCCGCGTTTTCCTCTTACCCAACCCTCTTCAACTATCTAGAGTAGCTGATACTTATTCTCATTTTAAAAACTCATATAAATACACCAGCATCGACTTGAAAAAAATCTCCTAAAGCTTTAGCTTGTGCTTTGCTAATTTCCCGTTTCCCGTTCACGACTTCTGAGACAATACCTTTAGACCCAATTACACCAACCAAATTTGATTGTTTAATATCTCTTTGTTCCATCAAGAAAAGTAACATAGAATGAGGTGTAGAAGAATTTCCTGGCGAATAGTATTCCTTTTCAAATTTATCAATTAAAGTAATTAGTAAGTCGTAGAGTTCATCTTCTTCGAGACTGCGACTTTGTTGATGCATTAACTTTTCAACAATCGCTAAAGCCTTTTCATTCTCTTCTTCAGTTCTAATTATTTTTGGTTGATACTCAACTAAGAGTTCTCGATATTTCTGTGAATTAAAAATAAGGGTCATTTTTCCAATTTGCCTTATCATACTCAGCATGAGTTAGAATATTTTTAATATAAATTAACTGTTTTTCACAATCAATACTCAAGATTAATCTATATTTGTTTCCTTTAATATTGAGAACAGTAAAATTGCTCACAGCTTCCGCTTTGGGACAAATAGATTGCAGTATCCCATTTACCAAATAATTGGAGATGTTAAACAATTTACGCGATACCTACAGTAAGCTTCACTAACGCACTTTTCTAATACACGGTTAGTCAGTTACCCAATTATTGTAGGTTGGGTGAAGGCTTTGCGTAACCCAACATATGATACGAGGAAAATAAACATTCATGAAATCACAAAAATATCATCTATCTTTAGAGTGATTATCTATAAAAATTAAGATAATTTCATCCGATACACTGAATGTAGTTTTATGACCAAGTATTGACAAATCGAAACATATAGTAAATTTCAAGCCGGATGTATTAAAAGAATCTGACGAAATTTGATACAGTTCTGGGAAGTGGGGAGAATTTAAAATCAAGCACAGGGGTGAATGTGACTTGCATAACCTTTGCTTTTTTTGGTTAAATCAGCAATAAAGTTTTTTTAACGATGTGGTACGTAACTAATTTTATAGTTGCAAGCGACATTAATTTGGTATTCTTAATTCCCAAACAGTTCCAAATCGGCTATTAGTTCGAGATTAACAATAACAATATGAAATCCACAAAGGAGCCAGTCGAGTGTCTCGCAAACAGAGTTCTCTATCCGCGATCGCAATATTATTTAGCTTGGCTGCTGCGACTCCCTCAGTAGTCTCATTTACAGTTTCTCCTGTAATTGCTCAATCAACAAGCACCAATGCTACCTTTCCACTACCGAAAGATGTTCCCAATGGTACGGTTGTACGAGTGAACGGTTCGAGTAGCATGGCAAAAATCAATGAAGCACTAGCGCAGAAGTTTAAAACTCAGTATAAGGGAACTGATGTTAAAGTCACCTATGACGGAACCAATGCAGCATTGAAAGGTGTTTTAGATGGTAAATCAGATTTGGCTGGAATTGGTCGTCCATTGACGGATGGGGAGAAAGCCAAAGGTTTGGTTGCAACTTCCGTATCCCGAAATAAAATTGCCATGTTTGTGGGTAAGGATAATCCCTGGAAAGGTGGTTTAACAATCAATCAATTTGCTCAAATGTTCCGTGGGGAAGTTACTGACTGGTCAAAAATCGGGGGTAAAGCTGGTAAAATTAGGGTGATTGACCGTCCCGATGGTAGCGACACCAGAAAAGCTTTTCAAAATTATCCTGTATTTAAAAAAGCTCCCTTTAAAGCGGGAAATAATGCTGTTAGGTTAAAAGCAGATAGTACAGATGCGGTTATTAAAGCATTAGGGAAAGATGGAATTGGATATGCGATCGCAGATCAAGTTGTGAATAATCCGAATCTGCGAATTGTGGCAATGCACAATGTTGCACCAACTGACACCCGTTATCCCTTTTCCCAACCTTTGATGTATGTTTATAAGGGAACGAAGCCTAGCCCTGCTGCACAAGCATTTTTAGGTTATGCAACAGCTGGCGAAAATCAGCAAGTAGTCGAAAAAGCCAGAGCGGAAGCAGCAAAATCAAATACTACCGTCGTAGCACCACTCAACGCTCCTAAGCAAGTAGAAGCAAATAATTCTGCCAATTCCGGTAATACGGGAACATCAACATCTAGAGAACAGAATTCCCCAGGAAATGTAGCGACTGCACCCAATACTATTGCTGATCCAAATATTAATCCAAATATTAATCCAAGCGAATCAGAGAATCAATTACCTTGGTGGCTATTATTTATACCTCTTTTGGGAGGATTACTATGGTGGGTAATGAAAGGGCTTGGTTCCCCCATTGCAGGAGTTGCACCAGTTGCAGGAGCAGTGGCAGTGGCAGCAGTGCCATCAAAAACCCGTGATAGTCGGATTATTCTCACTCCTCGTAACCCTAATGAAGGATATGCATATTGGGAAATTCCCGAAGTTGTGAAGGAAGACTTGCGACGACAAGGAAAGCGGGGAATGAAGTTGCGTTTATACGATGTCACTGACGTTGATGGCATAGATTCACACAACCAAAATCAGACGCTGGTTGGGGAATATAATTGTCAAGAACGGGAAACCGATTTAAATGTTGGTATTCCTGCGAGTAACCGGGATTATGTTGCCGAGATTGGTTACGAAAACAGCGATGACACATGGTTGCAGGTTGCATGTTCTGAAAAAGTACATGTTCCTGCATTTTTAGATACTGGTGTAGATAATAGCGAAATATCTGCGACATCTTTTGTAGATGAAGAAATAAATGAAGAACAATTGCAGGCTAGTTCGCTTTGGGGTGATACCGATGTTGCGACAGTTAGACCAACATCTTTTATTCAAACTACTCCCCCTAGCAATATTAACCCAAATCTAGACTCAAATTTAGACCTAAATCTCGACCCAAATCCAGTTTCCAGCAATCTATTCTCAAGTTTAGCAGGAGCAACAGCAGCAGGAGCAGCAGTAGTTGGGGGAGCCATTGGAGGGGGTTATGCACTCAACTTCTTTGGAAAAAATCGCAAATTGGAAGTAGGGAATCAATCGGTTGATGAAAGTAAGGTAATTCTTGTACCCCGTAGTGCTGATAGTGCTTATACATACTGGGAACTCTCCGATGCAACTCAGCAAGAATTGCAAAACCAAGGTGTGAAAAAACTAGGGTTGAGACTGTACGACACAACAGATATTGATTTGGAGACACAACCAGCAGAAGCGATAAAGCAATATGAATGCGGTGTAGACAACGACTTGCACATTAGTATTCCAGCTTGCGATAAGCAAAGTTTAACGCCAAGGGCGTATCGCGATTACTTAGTGGAACTGGGCTACATTAAAAACGATGGAAACTGGTTGCCAATAGCACATTCAGAACCAGTACAAGTATCTTCCTCAATGACAGAATTGAGTGGAAGTAACCCCAAATCAAAATTATCAATTGAAGCTGTAAAAGTAGCTACAAACAACCTTGCTAATAATATCAGCAACAAAACATCAGATATTGGCAGGGATACAATGAATGCACCAGTAAACCTAGTAGACAGAACCACTAGAGGTTTTTCTGGTTGGATGGGAGAAGCTGCAAAAACAGTTGGAACCAAGCTGGCAGGAGGAGCAGCAGCAGTCGCAGGGGTTGGAACAGTGACTCATGCATTCTTCGATAAGAAGGGATTATCGCGGAATGGAGCAACCCTAGAACCCCTAGAACTCTTAGAAACTAAAGAAACCCTAAATCCTCAAACAACAAAAAAACAATGCCAAATCATCCTCGTACCGCGTAATTTCCAAGATGCTTATGCATACTGGGAAGTATCAGAGGATTATAAACAAGCAGCGCGAAATCAAGGTGGAAGTAAGTTTGCATTGCGAGTTCACGACGCAACCAACCTAGATATTGACAACCAACAACCCCACGCTACCCAAGAATTTTTCTGCGACGAAAACACATTCGATCAACATATCACAATTCCATTGTGCAATAAGCAAAGTTTAACGCCAAGGGCTTATCACGATTATATTGCCGAAGTCGGATACTACACCTCAGAAAATCGCTGGGTTCGCATTATTCGTTCCTTCCATGTTCGCATCAAACCCCAGTAGAGACGACCCATCGGGTCGTCTTGGTCGTCTTCTTCCCCATTAATTATCCCCCATTCCCCATTAATTATATTCCCCATTTCAGGAGATTTCCCATGAGTATTTTCTTCGATCTTCTCAGCGCAATCAACAATCCCAATCAGCAAGCAAATGTTTCCCAACTATCTTCGATCATCAACTCAGTTCAAAACTTGACCACAAATCAAGGAATCGATAAATCACAACTACAAAGCATCATGTCCATCGTCGGCAATCAAATTCGTCCCGCACTACAACAGCAGGAAGCTATTATCGGCAAAGGTAGACTAGAGAACCTTGTTAGCCAAGTTGTCATCTCAGGGGGAGAAAGTGCATTACAATCCCTATTCTCACCCCAACTAATGCAGCAAATCGCCGAAACCGTCACCAAACAAACAGGAATGAATTCTAACCTGATCCAATCAGCACTACCTACCCTGACCTCTGCCGTATTAAGTCTATTACAAATGGGCGCTCCTCAAACAGGTGCTTGGGGAAACTCTAACCCCTTACTCAACTCATTTTTAGACACCGATAGCGACGGAGATACAGACTTAGGTGACGTGATGAAATTTGCCAATCGCTTTCTAAACCCTGCTGTATAAGGACTAAGGATTAGGGGAAAGGGTAAAATTAACACATTCAAAATTCCCAATACCCAATCCCCAATCCCCAAATTAAACTTTATTCTCCAAGTACTTGTAATTAATTAGAATTGTGCTACTATTCATAATTGTGGACATCAAGGGTCGATGCCCGAGTGGTTAATGGGGGCGGACTGTAAATCCGCTGCGAAAGCTACGCTGGTTCAAATCCAGCTCGGCCCACCTCCAAACAATTAAAAATGGAAAATGCTAACTTGAAAAGTAAATTTTAAAGTTTTATCTTTATAATTTTTAATTCAAATAGCCTAATCCAACTAGCCCATGTAGCTCAGTGGTAGAGCACACCCTTGGTAAGGGTGAGGTCACGAGTTCAATCCCCGTCATGGGCTTTTACTTAGAATTCATAAATTCTAAAATCCCCTTAACCTTTCAAAACGCCTGTGGAGAACCGCTAAGACCTGGAGTAATTCAGGCACGTATCTGTGAAGCAGGAATCGAGTGACTTTTAGTCATGCGAGGTTCAAGAATCTATAATTTGGGATATTTTATTTTCCCAAAGTCCCTTAGTTATTTATACTTACAACGACAATCCCATCAAAACCGTAGTAAAATTACCAGTCTGAAGATTTTTTTATTTCTATTTTAATTATCACCAGTATTCCTACGCGTAACCAGTATTTTCAGAGCTTTTTGCCATTGTATTTGTCAATTAAATCACCAAACAATTACAGAATTATTACTTAGCTATCATCATTCCTTTACATTGACTTTGGTATAATTACCTTAATGCAAACATTAGGTTTGCTCCTCACACCACACCATAGCTCCCTTTTTCGATCACGGAAAAGGGGGGCTTTTTTTTATTTTATTTCGGATTTACAGGGTTTTAGGTTTTCTTCAGATACCTTCTACAACCTGAAATCTGCTGTATTTTCTAATAACTAGATTTTCATTTTCTTATCATTATTTATCTTCTGGTTTCATATTTTTATCATTATGTTCAAACTAAGATTTAAATCTAAACAAATTGCTGTGCGATCGCTTTACTAAGAGTTTAAATAGATGTATAATAATCTATATAAATGAAGGGGAGTAGCTGCTGATAAAGTTAGAATTATCTAATGAATTGTCAGTTCATTTGAATCAACATACTGGTGATGAGCCTGGTTCAAATGCCAAAGTTAGAGTTAATAGTTAAGCAAAATGGTAAATAGCAATTAACTAATAAACAATAATTGTAAGCGAGACCTTCACTAAGTTCACACAAATGTAAATGTGTAGAGCTTGGTGAGGTCTTTGTTAAATTAACCCAACTTAGATTCATCAAGCTTTCACGCCGCAAAAATAACGGGAGCTTGAGAATGCTAACAGCCTTTACTGCTGGGTTAACGGTGATTACAGCAACAGAATTACTCGATAAAACATTTTTTATTGCTATGTATTTAGCAATGAAACATTCACGGTGGTTGATATTTAGCGCAGCCACATCAGCTTTAGCCGCAATGACAATACTTTCAGTCGGTTTGGGGCAATTCGCATCATTCCTGCCCAAATCTACCGTACATCATTTGGAAATTGCTTTATTTTTAGGTTTTGGTCTGAAATTAATCTACGATGCCTATAAAATGCCAGTAGTAGATAATTGCGATCGCGTTCTCGAAGAAGCTGAGGAAGTAGTAAGTAAAGCCGAAGGAAAACTCGTAGCAAAAAGTACCGGGACAATCTGGCTGGAAGGATTTTTATTAACATTTATTGCTGAGTGGGGAGATAGAACCCAACTTGCGACTATCTCCCTGGCAATAGATAAAAATCCATTGGGAGTCACCGCAGGAGCCGTTTTAGGACATGCAATTTGTACTTTGATTGCTGTTACCTGTGGCAAAATGCTCTGTGGACGTATCACAGAACGTCAATTGACTTTTATCGGTGGAGGTTTATTTGTACTGTTTGGGATTTTGGCAGTATTTGAGAAAAGCTAGACAATTTTAGATTTTGGATTTTGGATTGGTTATTTACCCGAAAACAGTTACTTACCCACGTGCGATCGCAAATAACTTTAAAACCAATGATTATTCCCGTGTTTGCGCGAATCCTGTAGGGGCAAACGGTTGTTTGCCCGAATTATCTGCCCGAAAACAGTTACCTGACTTTTCCCGTTAAGTCTGAAAACATAGAGATATCAAGGGTTTCAGCCTACAAGACTATTGTCAAGAAATGAGG
>NZ_NTFS01000100.1 GCF_002289455.1 Brunnivagina elsteri CCALA 953 | reverse complement strand
ATAATATTTATATGTGCTTTGATACACGGTATTTTGCGGATCGAATAGGCAAAAAAACTTGTGATGGAGTAAATAGTAAGGAACTATAATTTATTTGTCAGTTTAGCTGGAAATCTTTTTGGCAGAAATCCATATGTTATTTATACAGGTATCAGGCTAAAATACTTAAAGGGCTAAACATCTATTTAATCTAAACTTCATATCTAGTCGATTCTGTACCTCTTTAAGAAAGTAATCTACCCATAGGGATTTACCATTGTCGCATTCAGGATAATGTAATATTCAATACAACTTTTACTGTATAGGTAAAATTAAGTATTTGCAACTAGATAAAGTAAAAATATCCGGAAAGTCAATTTATACCGAGAAAAAGTTATGTAATTATCCTTAAGTAAATTTAAAGAAGCGATAGCCAAAAATACCGGAAATCTACAAAACCCAACAAATTAGACATCTCCGGAAGGGTTCTGGGGAACGCATAATTAAATTAGGTCGATGTCTATTGTAAATGGTTGCGAATTTTAATTGTCCTACCCTAAGCAGACACAACACCCGGCTTAAATCCTCCAACTGACACACTGACATTAAAAAATCATCCAAATCTAAATCTTTGTTGCGACCAAACATATGAGTACATTCGAGAATTCATCATCAGTTCCCTATTTGCCCAATGCAAATGGTCAGTTACCTCTAATTTTACATAGCCAACCTTCTGCAATCACTCAAGTGCCAGAAGAGCAAGGTTTGCGCGATTTTTTTGGTGTGATGCGACGACGGGCATTTGTTGTGTTGGGGGTAAGCACTACAGTTGTTGGTGGTGTGATGGGCTTGACATTAAAGCAACAACCTCAATACGAGGGAAAATTTCAGGTTTTAGTCCAACCTGTTAAGGATGACAACAATTTGCCCAAGGTGACACCTTCGACAGAAGGAAATGGACAGAAAACTGAATTCGACTATGAAACGCAAATTCAGGTACTCAAGAGTCCTGAATTTATGAAGAATGTTGTCAAGCAGTTACAAGTATCTTATCCAGAGATGGATCGGGAAACGCTGCTTGAAAAGCTGAGTATTAATCAAGTTGGTGACACTAAAATTATTGAAGTCAGCTATAAAAGCATTAATCCATCGGAAATTAAGAAGGTTCTCGACAAGCTTTCAAATGCTTATTTGGTCTATAGTCGGGAAGATAGACAAACAAGCTTGCGTCAGGGTTTGGAGTTCATAAAGAAAGAACTCCAGGGGATGCAAGCGCGAGTAGATAATCTCCAAAAGCAATTACAATTCTTCCGTCAGAGAAATAATTTCATCGATCCTGAAACTCAACAAGAACAAATTACTAATCAAGTTAAAATCTTGTCGGAGCAGAAAATAGGTGTCGAGCAGCGTTTGGCAAAAGCTCGCTCGGAGTATGGCAGGTTACAAACAACGGAAGGAGCGCAAGCTGTACTGCGAGATGCTGATGTATATAAGCAGGTAGTAACTGAAATTCGCAAAATTGAAGGTGAAATAGCAAAGGAGCGAACTCGTTTTAAAGATGATACCGACATGATTGAAGTCTTGCGGGAAAAACGAGAAAACATGCTACCTCTACTACAAGAAGAAGCACGACGAGTTCTGACTATTCGAGTTTCGGAATCTGTGAACGAAATTCAGAGTTTGGAGCAGCAAAAACAGAAGATTAACGAAAGTCAGCTGATGCTAGATCGTCAAATCAAAGAATTACCAGTCATAGCACGACAATATACCGAACTCCAGCGCAAACTTCAGGTAGCGACTGAGAGTTTGAATAGGTTTTTGACGACTCGTGAAACATTGCAAATTGAAGTTGCACAAAAGGAAACACCTTGGCAGTTAATTCAAGCACCAATTCAGCCCAAAAAACCCATATCACCAAATCGGACAAGGAATGGAATTTTGGGATTAGTTGCAGGTACTTTATTAGGAGTTAGTGCAGCTTTGATGCTGGAAAAATTGGATACAACCTTCCGTTCGGTTGATTCCCTCAAAGAAAAGCTGCGACTGCCATTACTAGGAACTATTCCCTATCAGAGAAAACTGCAAAAAAAACACAGCAATTCCCGAAGTCTGGCAGGTTCCAAGCATCTTAAACTAGCTGGCAATACAAACCAGATGCAATTACCACCTGCTTCTTATGAATTTCTTTACCAAGATGAATCATCAAAATTCTTGGAAGCATTGCGGGTAATGCATACCAATATCCAATTATTGAATTGCGATCGCCAAATTCGTTCGTTGGTTGTGAGTTCGGCATTACCTGGTGATGGCAAATCGACTTTAGCTTTTCATCTGGCATTAACTGCATGTGCAATGGGGCAAAAAGTCTTGCTTGTTGATGCGAATATGCGTCGTCCTAATATTCATAATTTGGCATCGCAAAACAACCAACAAGGCTTAAGCAGTCTAATTTCTGGTTCTGCAACCCTGGAACAAGCAATGGGAAATCTGCCTTCAATGGCTGATTTTTCAATTATCACTGCTGGACCAACACCACCGGATCCAACTAAACTTCTATCATCTCGAAAAATGAGACAATTCATGGTTGAGATGCACGAGGAATTTGATTTGGTAATTTATGATGCACCACCTTTAACTGGACTTGCGGATGCGAGTTTGCTGGCATCTTATACTGATGGTTTAGTTCTTGTTGTCGGGATGGGTTCAACTGAGCGAGATACAATCCAACAAACTCTTGATGGTTTGAGAATGTCACAAATTCCTGTATTAGGAATGGTGGCAAATCGTGTCAAAAATGATTTAATTAACAACCATTACTATTATTATCAAGCGGAGCAAACTCCTGTGGAAGAATATTAGCATGAGTTAGGAATTGGGAATTATAATAAAAAGATGATGAAAAAAAAACCCCCACCGCCTGTGGCACCTCCCCTTACTCAGGGGAGGTATGGAGGGGTTAAATAATGTGTAGTATTACATTATTAGGAATTAGGAGTTAGGAACTCTTGTCTCTATTTGTATTTATTCAGACTTCTGACTTCTGTATTCTGACTTCATTATTTTTCTACTAAGCTGTCTTAAAGAACCGAATAATTTCCCGCACATGATCGAGGAATTGTCCATCGGTAGAAAGTTGCGCGATCGCTTGACGAGCTTCTCTGGATAGACGCTCGTGTTCGGTTTGATTGGTTGCGCGTAATTCTTCTAAATTGGAGACGATTCTTGCTAATTCTCGACGAGTTTCTTCAATATAGTTTTGTTGATTTGCTGCTACTGAATAAGGCTGTTCGGGATTTAGTTGTTCTTCTAAACGTTTGACTGTTTCTTCCAAAGTATCAAATCGATAACGTAATTCCATTACATCTTCACGGGGGTATTTCCACTCTTGACTAATCGTACTTAGTCGTGAATATAAATATTCGTAAGCACTAATCGCTGGTCGTAAAGCTGTTAATAATAATGCTGCACCAGAGGAAATATAACCAACGGCACTAATACCTGTAGCAGCTAATACATATAAACCAACAGTAGAAATTAAATGTAGTGCGATCGCAATAATTAAGGAACGTTTAGCAAGGATTTTGACGTAATTTTGCTGCTTTTCATCAACAGCAATACCTTTTTCTTGGGATTGCTCTCCTTCCGCTAAAACTTCTTTTGCCTGAAAATGAATATTCCAAGGTACTGTCACAATTACTAATAACCACCAAAAACTAGCACCACCAATTACCCAATCGAGAAAGTTACCAGCAGAAACATGAAACCATTGTAGAACGCTGAATATTAGCAGCACTAAAGTGACGATTCCTAGACTGGAACCGACAAAAAAGTTAAAATACATCTTTTCTATTCCCAATTAAAGTATTTATTTTATCTTGACATTTGGGAAAGAATATGTGTTCCGTAAATGTGATGGTTTCTAGAGCTACACACAGTTATCTGGTGGTTAACCACTATTGAATCAAATAACTTCGCCAAACAGGTTCGACTTCACCCCTAATTTTTTCAGTTTGCAAAAGTCGCCAAGTTTTACCTTCTTTTTGTAGCTGCATGTAAACTTCAAAAGGCTTATGCGCTTGACTTAACTGACGTTTTGGTAACTTTAATGTTAGGTCGTAGGTTCCCTGAACTTGGTACGCAGGTAAAGTTTGGATTATTTGGTATTTTTGCTGACTAATGGCTAGGTGCTTAATTTCAAAACCTTTGACATTTAAATCTAACTGCTTGCTGAGTTGCTGCTGCGTTCGTTCCACTTGTAGAGCTACAGCTTTTTTCACCAAACTATTTGTTGGTGTGAGTGGATTACTGTTACAAGCGCTGAGAAATACCATCAATAAACAAATTGCAATCAGCCGAACCATCCCAGTTTCTCCTCTATGTCACTGCAACTGCGATCGTACAAGATATTTTGGATTTTGGATTTTAGATTTTAGATTTTAGATTTTGGATTTTGGGTTTTGGGTTTTGGATTTTGGGTTTTGGGTTTTGGATTTTAGACTTCGGCTTCGCTCAGTCGAACGATTTTGGATTCTTCCCCTACTCCCTTCTTCATCCAATATCCTCTTGGTGGTTTTTCAATCCCGTAAGCTTTACACCACTTCTCAACCGCTTTATCGGATACTCCAAAATCCTTACCTATTTGTAATGTCGGCTTTTCCCAAACCATCTTTTCTAATTCTTCCTTTAATGGTCTTTCAACTTTACGTGTCTTAATTCTCGCTTCTGAATTTACCTTCCTGGTAGTTAAATCCACCCCAAACTCTTTGTAGTTTCGCTTGGGTGCATTGTCTGTGAAATCTGTAAAATCCTCCCACCAGTAAAATGGTGTCGGAGACAATGGTAATTCTGTAGTTATGCAACAGCCACCAAATTTTATTGATGGATATACGACTTTATCTAAATCAGGCAAGTATAGAGCATAATAATCAAAATCATCTAGTTTGTACTTCTTCTCATGAGAACCGTTTTTATCTGCCCAACTGGTTCTATTTTTCACCACACCATCAGCACTAAATTTTGCTTGAATCCGGTAAAATTTTGCGTCCTTATAAACAACCAAGTCAAATGGTAAATGCTCGCAGGCAACTGGTGCTAAAACTGAGTATTGCTTGTAGATTAAATCTGCTATGGCTTTAGCAACAGCTAAATCGCCTTTATTTTTAGTGTGGTGAATCAAAACACGAACCCTCAAACCTTCGATGACTGTATCATGGAACTAGAGGTAAAAGGTTCGTATTTATTAAAATGAGCGCAGCAGGACTCGAACCTGCGACAGACGGATTAGAAATCCGTTACTCTATCCACCTGAGTTATGCGCCCAATAGAAAATAACACTAGGATATTCTATCTGTGTATTTCAAAAAATGCAATCAAAAACGTAAACTTTTAGTATGGGAAAGCCTAAATTTAGACTGGCAGTATATCAATTTACATTAAAAAGCCCCCAGATGGCTCTGTAATTGAGTATATTGTGTAGTCAAGTTGACTTTAAAAATATGTTAACTTGTACGGAATACAACTTATCTGCATAGTGTAAGTGTAAAGTCAATATATTGGGCGATACAATCATTGTCAGATTTGTCTATTCTATACTTGTCGTTTTCTATGCCCCTGTTAGGAGTTATTTGCGTTCGTCATGTTCATTCTTAAGCGTCAGGATGTTGAAATATCAAGCATTCAGCACCCGAAGCGGGACCAGCAGGTACCCATACTTGATTATCAGGGGCAGACTTTTCGGTTGATTAGCGTCTTTAAAGCTAGCCAAGAAGAAGAAGCTAAAGCTCTGTGGCGGGAACTGACTGATAACCGTGGAAAAGCCTGTGTTTTGTTAGAAGAACCCGATCGCTATAGCGTTTGGGGTAAAGTACGTGCCGAACACGTGACTAGTGATACTAGCGACCATAGCAGAATACGAATTTTGCTCCAAGGTTGTATTCTGCTTTTACAGTCGGCACAAATCGATATTGAGGAGATGCTTGGCAGCAAGCAGGCTAACTTATTTGAAAAAGATATGTCTGAGGTTTGTAGACAAAAGCAATTTCCGCAAGTTTCTTCAATCGATGCAGTTAAACATATACTTAGTATCAATCCTTTACAAACTCTCCAATTACCCGCTTGGCAAGAAAATCACGTAA
This sequence comes from Brunnivagina elsteri CCALA 953, assembly GCF_002289455.1. Taxonomy (GTDB): domain Bacteria; phylum Cyanobacteriota; class Cyanobacteriia; order Cyanobacteriales; family Nostocaceae; genus Brunnivagina; species Brunnivagina elsteri. The sequence continues at coordinate 11,287 of NZ_NTFS01000100.1, read as the reverse complement.
TTACCTTTTTGCAGGAGTTGCATCATCTTGGTAAAGCCTATTTTGGCAATACTAATTTTGCTAACCCCGTTATCGACCGCTTGCAAGATATGCCCGAAGGCGATCGCTCGTTTTTTATCGCTTGGCTTGGTCAATCATCGGTAAGTAAGCTGTGGCACTAGCTTCTAGTAGTTTTACTTAGGCTGTTTTTTGACTGTTGCGAGTATATTGATGGCTAAAGCTATTGAATTCCTTACTTAAAAAGCAACTTAATAGCCAAAAAAACTACCAAGTGCATCTGCACAGTTAGATTAATATGAGTAATATTTACAACAACTCTTATCCGTCAAAATCCCTCCTATCAACCCAAAATATAGTATTAGCTTGTATGGGTTGGGCAATACTGGCATTACTGTACTTCTTGCTATTTAGCGCCCAAATCCCCACACAAACAGCAGAAGGAATCAAACCACTGCGAGCCGAATGGTACATAATTGGTACAAATATTTTTGAAGCGATCGCTTATCTCGGTTCAGGTATTCTATGCTTAAGGAATTGGCGAAGCCAGCAAATCGTGACTGGTAGAAACGTCTGGCTTGCCATTGGCATCGGTATGCTTTCATTTTTTTTGGGAGGAATATTCTTCGGATACACCGAAATTGTTCTCAAAGAGGAACCTTTCCCTTCAATTGGCGATATATTTTTTGTAATTACCTATTTGTTCGTAGGCTTCGCCATGATTTCGGCAGTGCTATCCAAACGAATTAATCTCGAACCTTGGCAATGGTTGATTATTATTGCGATCGCAGTGTCAGGAAGTGCGCTAGCATGGTTAATCTCTAGCCAAACTCCGAGTGCAGAAAGCCAAATTGCTCCTTGGGCAACTCAAATCGCTCCAATATTAAATTGGTTTTATGTCGTTTCCGATGTACTGCTATTAATTATTGCGACAGCTTTACTGCTAGCATTTTGGGGTGGACGTGTTTCTTTGTCTTGGCGAATGATTGCAGCCGCAGCATTTTCGCTCTACATTGCAGATATGTGGCAAAAATTTGCCACAAATTCGATTCTAGAATACCAAAGTGGAGGGATACTAGAAGTATTCTATGTGTGGAGTGGAGTGTTGTTTGGTATGGGTGCTGTTTTAGAATACGATGCATCGCTATTACGTTCGCGGCGCGATCGGGGACGAAAACGAAACTAGCAAATGTGAGTCTACCGTGAGAAAACTAACCGAACCAGATAAACAAGAGATACTCAAGTTGTACCGCGAAAGCGCTGAAACAACTTCGACTTTGGCGGAAAAGTACGAAGTTAGCAACTCGACGATTAGCCGTTTACTCAAAAGTACCTTACAGGAGGATGAGTACGAATTTCTCGTTTCCCTCAAACGGGCAGCACGAACCCCCGAAGGGAGAGCGCAAGTAAGTTACGATAATATCCCAACGGCGTTTGTTCGGGAGGAAATTGAGCCAGCTCCAGTGCCAATTTTGGAACCGACACCGGAACCAGAATCGAAGCCAAAGCCCACACCTCGTAAAGCTAAATCCACTACCAAAGAACCAGTGGTGGTAGAAATGCCATCTGCATCTGAGGTAGCAAGCGAATCTAAGGGTGGAATTCGGCGAGTGCGGAAGCGTTCTTTGAATGCAGACGAAGAACTACAAACCCTCGTACCTGTTGCTAGACAGTTGGATTTACTCGAACAAATTCCAGAAGTCCCTAGTATTGTCAGCCCATTGTTGGAAGATATGACTCCCCAAACAAATGCGATCGCATCAATGTTTGGCGAAGATATGCTGGGTGATGATGACGCTGATGATTTGGACGATTTGGACGATTTGGATGACTTCGATGACGAAGATGATGATGACGAAGATGATGATTGGGAAGCACCTCGTCCCTTAGTTAACCGCTCCCGTAGTGGTGACAGTTTAGTTCAGGTTTTACCTTTATCATCTGCAAGTTTGCCTAGGACTTGTTACCTTGTCATCGACCGTTCGGCTGAACTTATCACCCGTCCGTTAAGGGATTTTGGTGACTTAGGGCAAATCCCCAACCCTGAAACCCAACAACGTACCTTACCTGTGTTTGATAACCATCGGGTTGCCAAGCGGTTTTCCACAAAGCGCGATCGCGTGATTAAGGTTCCCGACAGCCGCATGTTGCACAAAGCCCGTTATCATCTCCAAGCTAAGGGTATAACCCGCTTATTGATTGATGGTCAGGTTTATTCTTTCTCGAATGTGTAGTTGAGGTTATTAGTTATTCATTAGTCATCAATTATATGGACTATGAACTTTCTCACTACACCACAATTAACCAGGTTACCATCGGGGCATAGCAAACGCTGTGCCCTTATCATTAGTATTTATATTTTTTTGAGAGAGATTTTACCTCTACCGAAAAACCATAAACAAAAGCTATATTAATCAAGTTTCTGATAGGTAAATATCAACATTCATATTCTTTACTTTGTCAAGGAATCATCACAATCATATTTCGACCTACCAATTGACAGTACTTCCAGACAGGTGTATTCTAAGAATCGGGTGCTTATGTCTACTAATATCTACTCTCTTGGAACCCTTGTGGTTACGTTGTAGTGAAGTCGAAAATAATCGCCAAAATCCGGCTTTGTAACAGTAACAATTATTCTGAATTTAAGTACGGTTGACAATTGTGCGAAAATAGGTATTTGCTAATTGTTGAATGAGATTTCAAGAACCATTATTAATTTTCAAAGCTAATTTCTCAGCCAAATCGATAATGTCATCCTTACGGGCAATTTCATTTATCCATTCACTGGGAATATTTTCCACTCCATAATAAATCCCTGCTAAACCTCCTGTCACTGCTGCCGTGGTATCTGTATCACCACCTAAATTTACAGCTTTGAGGACAGCTTCAGCGTAAGAAGTACTATTTAATAAGCACCATAAACAAGCTTCCAAAGTATCGATTACATAACCACTCGAATGAATTTCCTTTGCAGGTAGAGAAGCGATCGCACCACTAAAAACCCTGGCAAATCATCTCAGAGTAAATGTTCATTTTACTACTCAGTGCTTAGGCTGTGACAGATTAAAAAGTGTCTATTCTGATAGTTTTTGTCATGAATTACTGAAACTTTTAAGTAAATATTAAGTCTTCAACATGCCAATTAGTATGACTTGTAAACAATTAGAATAGAGCATCAAGAACAATAACATTTTTAGAGCAACAGAAAAAATAATCGGAACCTTTTAGTATTTTTTTCGACCTTGATATTAAAAGCAATACTTACAAATTAGGTTCCATAATTATGAAAGGTGTGATGAAGTCTTTTGTGACAATTTCTGCATTGTCAGTGTTAACTATTGCTCCCATTTTTATGTCTGCTGGTGAAGCATCTGCCGCACCCAAAGGTACCGACGCAAGCTATGTTGGGGTTGGAGTCTCTGCTGGTTTAACTAATGGTGGTCAAACTGGTGATGCTGCAACCTTTGGTGGTAATATGGTAGGTCGTGCCAAATTGGGAAGAACTCCATTTTCACTACGTGGTCAAATTAACTTTAGTGACCAAACCAGCGCAATTATCCCCCATGCAACTGTAGACATACCCGTTGGTAATACTACTAACGTCTATGTTGGTGGTGGTTATCAGTTTGTGGAAAAAAACGGCAAACCAACCCCATCTGGTAACGAAGATGGTATTGCGGTTGTAGCTGGTGTAGAATCAGAAGTTGCGAAGAATTTCCTTGTTTATAGCAACGCAACCGTTGGAGTTAGAGCTTACAAAAATAGCCCCGCATCTGCTGTCAGCATTAACTCAGGGATTGGTTATCGGTTTAAATAACATCTAGTTTGTGCTGAATGGGTAGTAGTTATGGGTAATTCTTCATTTATGATTACCCAATAACCAATAATCAATAACCAATAAGTATTAACAAAAATCGAATAAGTATTATTGCTGGGTTTGTCGAATCTTGAATTGCTGACAAACTCGGCATTTTTGCGTGATAGAATTAAATCAAATTATTCAACGAAATCCCGACCGGATTACCGGGAATAAATGTCGAATGGGTGCTTTTAACTACCTGGTTCGGCTTGTCGCGATCGCATTATTTTAAGAACACTAATTAAACTCCAATGGTTAAATCTGCCACTCCTCCCACAACCGTAACTCGCAAGCCCTCCAAAGTCGAAGGTCTAAAAGAACAAAGCAACTTTTTATGTGAACCAGTGGCGACGGAGTTACTCCAGGATACAACTCACTTTAGCGAAGATGCGGTACAAATTCTCAAGTTCCACGGTTCATATCAGCAAGATAATCGCGACAACCGCACTAAAGGACAGGAAAAAGATTATCAGATGATGCTGCGAACCCGAAGCCCTGGGGGTTTAATTCCATCACAGTTGTATTTGACTCTAGATAAATTAGCGGACGAATACGGTAATCATACATTACGTGCGACCACTCGCCAAGGGTTTCAACTCCACGGAATTTTAAAGAAAAATCTCAAGTCCACCATTGCCGCAATTGTCAAAAATATGGGTTCGACTTTAGGTGCTTGTGGGGACTTAAACCGCAATGTCATGGCACCACCTGCACCATTTGTCAATAGGGCAGAATATCAATATGCGTGGGAATATGCAAACAATATTGCTGACTTGCTGACACCACAAACTGGTGCATATTACGAAATATGGTTGGATGGGGAAAAAGCTATTAGTAGCGAAGAAAGCCCCGAAGTCAAAGCAGCACGACAAAAGAACGGTACTGGAACCACTTTTCATGATTCCCCAGAACCGATTTATGGTAAGCTCTACATGCCGCGCAAATTTAAAATCAGCGTGACTGTACCGGGTGATAATTCCATTGATTTGTATACCCAAGATTTGACCTTGGTTGTGATGACCAATTTCAAGGGAGAATTAAAAGGGTTTAACGTGTTTGCTGGTGGTGGTTTAGGACGTACCCACGGCAAAGAAGAAACCTTCGCACGGGCAGCAGATCCAATTTGTTACGTAGACAAAGCAGATGTTTACCAATTAGTGAAAGCGATCGTGGCGACGCAGAGGGATTATGGAGATAGAACAGACCGTCGTCATGCTCGGTTAAAATACTTAATTAACGAGTGGGGTGTTGATAAATTCCGCACCAAGGTCGAAGAATATTTTGGTAAATCCCTCGAACCCTCTAAATATTTAGCGAAAAAATTCAAATATCAAGACTTCCTTGGTTGGAACGAACAGGGTGATGGTAAGTTATTTTTGGGTCTTTCGATTGATAACGGTCGTGTCAAAGACGAAGGCAAGTTCCAGCTAAAAACAGCACTGCGCGAAATAGTGGAAAAATTCAACTTACCAATGCGCGTAACTCCCCATCAAAATGTTCTTCTTTGCGACATTTTACCGGAAAATAAACAAGAAATTATCGCAATTCTAAACCGTTGCGGTATAGTTAGCGACCCAACCAAAATAGACTCCCTAGAAAGGTTGTCAATGGCTTGTCCAGCTTTACCTACCTGCGGATTAGCAATTACAGAGTCAGAAAGGATTATACCCTCATTTTTGCAGCGTATTCGTACCTTACTCAAAAAAGTCGGTTTACCAAAAACAAGTTTTGTCACCAGGATGACAGGATGCCCAAATGGTTGTGCCCGTCCCTATATGGCAGAATTAGGGCTTGTGGGTAGTGCCCCAGAGTCATATCAGGTATGGTTAGGTGGATGTCCCAATCAAACCCGGTTAGCACGTCCATACACCGAAAAAATGCACGCAGATGATTTAGAGACTTTCCTCGAACCAATTTTTGTGTTGTACAAACAGCAGCGCAAAAAAGAAGAAAGCTTCGGGAATTTCTGCGATCGCATTGGATTTGATGCTATCCGCGAATTTTCTGATAATTATCAAGCTTAAGGGAAGGCAGAAGGCAGGAGGCAGAAGGCAGAAGGGAATAAAGTATTATTTATTCTTACTTATGCCCTTCCTTCTGTTATGGGGGTTGATTATCTTTTCTGCATATTTCCCCTACTCTCTAATTCTTCAGAAATTTTAAACCTGTTTCTAATGCCTTTGTGAATCCTTTTGTGCCTGGAAATTCTTGAATACTAATGGGAGGTTGAGGATTAAGTATTGGTTGCTGTAGAGTCAAACCCAACCAAATTACATCATGCCAAGCACCACATTTGTAACCGACATTTTTGTAAGTTGCTGCATGTTGAAAATTCATGGATTCGTGAAGTTTCATACTAGCTTGGTTGGGTTGGGTAATCCCTGCATAAGCATTATAAAAACCCTGAATTTTTAGTAGTTCAAATAGTGATGTATACAAAGCATATCCAATTCCTTGACGACGTGCTTTTTCATGAATATAGACACTCACATTTACTGACCATTGATAAGCTGTGCGTTCGTGATGGGGTGCAGCATAGACATAACCAAGGACATCGCCACCATATTCATACACCAACCAAGGGTATTTTTGCAATAGTTTAGTAATTCTTTGGGTCATTTCCTCAATTGTTGGTGCTTGGGTTTCAAAGGTTGCAGGTGAATGTTCGCAAAATGGTGCGTAAATTGCTTGTATTTGTGGTGCATCTTCTGGGGTTGCAAGTCGAATTATTGGCATGTTGAGATTTTTTAATATTTTTAAACGCAAAGGAACGCGGAGGTAAGCGCAGAGTTTCGCTGAGAAATAAGGGAGAGAGGAGGAAAGGAAGAAAGTAGAATAATTGGAATATCTTCCTAAATAAAGAATTATAATGTCCCAACTGCAACGAATTGTCGTTTCTCCTTCCCAACTTCAAGATAATCAAATTTCCCTAACTCCCGAACAGTTACATTATTTAGTACGGGTACTGCGATCGTATGACGGGGATAAGTTTATCGCTATCGATGGTACGGGAAAATGGTGGTTAACAAAGTTACAGGGCGAATTTGGAATAGTTTTAGAACTTCTGGAAGTACAAACCGAATTACCTATCTCTGTAACTTTATTACTGGCATTACCCAAAGGAAATGGATTTGATGATGTTGTCAGAGCTTGCACTGAATTAGGAGTAGCAAATATTGTACCTGTGTTGAGCGATCGCACTCTCTTAAATCCGAGTCCACAAAAGCTAGAACGCTGGAGACGCATCGCGATAGAAGCCACAGAACAATCGGAACGTACAATTATCCCCACAATTCTCGAACCAATGACCTTCAAAGCTGCATTATCAGCACTTACAGCCGAACAAAAATACATCTGTGAAGGACGTAATAACAACCCACACTTACTTAGTTACTTGCAAAATCAAAAACAAATCACCAACAACCAAATAATTATCGCGATTGGACCAGAAGGAGGTTGGACAGACACCGAACTCCAACTCGCAACCGAAACCGGATATCAACCCGTATCCCTGGGCAAACGCATCCTCCGCGCTATCACCGCTCCAACCGTCGCACTATCACTAATTTCCGCATTACATGAAGTATAAAAGATATTATATTAACTCCTTCCCACCTTTGCGCCTCCTTTCAGGTTCGCCACCTTGACGGGACGGAAACCGACAACACCAAGTGGACTCACTGCGTCTCTGCGCGAGCCATTTCTTTTATTTCTTTTATTAACCCATTAAATCATGTTAGAACAGGTTGCTACTGCATTTGAACAAAAAGACTATAAAACCGCCACCAAAATACTTAAACAACTATTAAAAGAAACACCCGATGACCCCTGGGTAAAATTATACGTAGCCAAAATCCAAGAAGTAACAGGAAAACACCAAGAAGCAGAGAAAATATACCGGAAACTATTACGTAATACCACCAACAGCAAAATAATCACCCAAGCCAGACAAGGATTACAAAAACTACAGGAAATCGCCGAAGAAGAACGTAAACGCTGCATTTCTCAAGCCACATCAAGCCTTAACGACACGGAACCAGGAGTGTTAATCTTAGAAGCAATTAGCAACGAACTGAAAACCCCAGCAGCCCAAAAACTTGCTAAAATAATGCAGATAGAACCTTACAACGCCAGACTTTTGCTACCTAGTCGTGGTTGGCGTTTATACAAAACAGGTGCTATCGGAGAACTCAAATTTTATGGTGAGCAATTCCAACAAAATGGAATACCTTGTTTTTGCTCAACCTTAGCTGCGATCGCACAAATCCAAGTTTTTCAAGTAAAATACTTTGAGGAAGTCGGTTCCCAACTCACTATAGTTTGTATGAACCAATCCGAACAACTTGGTTCACTCACATTTGCGCGATCGGAAGTTAAAGCCAGGGTTAAGGGACTATTACCAATTTTTGAAGAGGTAGTCAACCTTAACAACCGTCTCAAAATTAACCGTAAAACCGAAACGCAAGATTATACCCAATTTTGCGATTTACATGTACCAAATAGAAAGTGTATTTTGCGACTTCACGATAGCAATTATCAATTTAAAAAAGGAATAGAATTTCCCAGCGATAAGGACACAAATACTCTTCGGATCAATTGGAACAACTTAACTTATTGGCTTGACGAACAACTACCACAAGTCAAAATCTGGTCTGATTTTACGCCATTTGCCGAAACAATATTAGACCAAAATGAAATGCTGAGTCACATCAAACCTCACACTCATCTATTTCGCAGAGAAGCAAGTAATTGGGACCCAGCATTTCAACTATATAGTGGATTAGTATATGCGAAAATTAGGGAATCGGGTATGGCAAATTAATATTTCTATTTTCCCTTTCCCCCTAATCCTACTTTTGAGTTGGAGTCTTTGCTGTACGTGCCATTTCCAAAAACCCATTCATATTTGGACCTGGACGACGACGACTGCTGCTACCATTAGTTAAAAGATATTTGGTTGCAAAGTTTTTTTCAGTCGGTACTTCAGGCTTTTTCGCGACTGCTGCGGCTAGAATTTCCGAGGTATCTAGTACTTTTGCTGTTTCCGCTTTTTTCTCTCCTTTAGCTGCTTGGATTTTAGCAGTTTTGGCAGCAGCAGCAATCTCTTTTTTAGTTGCTTTCCCGTTAGAATTTGCTGCTACTGGTGCAGTTGTAGAAGCTTCGGCAACAGATGCGGGTACTACTGTTGGGGGTTTTGCACCATTTGATGCTTCAGATGGTTTCGTCTCTGTGTCATCCTTCAACTCTAAATAAAAACTTTTATCGCTTTTTTTTGCTAAATTTTTGATAAACCCAAACATGGCTATTTTCTCTCCCTTATTCTGGTACTAATCGACGTAAGTGCTGAAAAACAGGTAATATTTTACCGTTTTGAATATTTAATTCAGTGCCGTTAATTTTAGTTTAACTAACACTTTACAAATGACAAAACTCAATGTCATAAATTTTGTCTTTATCCCCATAAAAATTAGGTCATAGAAATTAAGTAAATGACCTATTTTTTAGTTACTTTGGGATATTTAATCATTTTTAGCTCCATATTGTGCTTTTTCTTATCCACCTATTTTCGATGTTTGAACTTTGACAGCGCAATACAAATTGACTAAAAAAGTCAATACCCAAAATATACCAGATAAGTAGCGTCTAAAGGTATCTGATACTCTATATCAATATTATGAGATTTTACCCAACTTTAAGTAATTTTTTTTAGTAAATATCTTTACAAAACTTTACTTAATTTTCCCATAATTCCAACTATGGCATTAAAAATTTAAGTCTAACCTGTCTGATTTGGAGTAAATCTAAAATCAGCATTAACCCCTGAACGCGATATCCAAGTACGTATCACAATCAACGAAGTAAAATATATGGCAAATTAATAATAGTTAAATTGTGGAGATAGAAATGTCTAAACTCAATCAGAAGAACAAGCTTGTATTAGTGCATGGAATAAATGACACTGGAGCCGTATTTGATAAAATGGCGACCTTTTTGAGAAATGAGGGATGGTTGGTATATGCTCTGGATTTGGTTCCCAATAACGGTGATGTGGGGTTAGATAAATTAGCGCAGCAACTTGGCAAGTACATTGGTACCATTTCTGAAGGAGAAGCGATCGATATTGTTGCTTTTAGCATGGGGGGAATAGTTAGTCGCTATTACATTCAGCGTCTTGGGGGAATTAACCAAGTACAAAGATTTATTACAATTTCCTCTCCACACAATGGAACGGTCATGGCTTATGCATCCCAGAGTCCAGGTTGTGTGCAAATGCGTCCAGATGACTTGTTCCTCAAGGATTTAAATTCCGATGCAAAGATGTTGAAGCAGTTAAACTTTACCTCGATTTGGACACCCTATGATTTGATGATACTTCCTGCAAAAAGTTCGCAAATGCCATTTGGACGTGAAGTCATAGTTCCAGCATTGGTTCATCCGTGGATGCTGACGGATATGAGGACAATGAAAACAGTTGCGGAAGCTTTAGTAGAACCATTTAATTAGGATTCAGGATTCAGGATTCAGGATTCAGGATTCAGGATTCAGGATTAATAAATAAAAACTCCTAACTCCTAACTCCCTATATATCACCGATGTTTCCATACTCAGAACTATCAAAAATCGCTTTGGGATGACGGTAGTATTTAAATTCCATCAAATTGTAGAATGGGTCTTCCAAAAAGAAAGTACGGTGTTCTAAAGGAGTTTTAGCGAAACGAGTTTTTGCTTCTTCACGAAAGGGTAATTGCTGAGATAAAGCCCTTTCTAATAGAGCTTCCCAGTCTGCCTCTGAAGTAAAGATTAAACCGAAATGTCTTGGATAAATACCGCGTTGAGGTGTTAGTACTGACATGGTTGTATGGGCAACTAATTGATGTCCGTAGAGGTTGAGAATTAATGCCTGAGGGTTTTCGCGTCCGAGAATGCAACCCAATCCATCGATATAATATGCTTTAGCTTGAGGAATATCGGTGATGGGGAAAGCGAGGTGGAATATTATAACTTGGTTCATAAATAATTTTAGAAAAGCGTAAATTATTGCTAGATACCGAATACATTAAATTATGACTCTGATTTTAGGAATGCGATCGCAGTTAATATGGATACAAAGTACCATCGTGTTAGCCACTCCCGTAAAGAGTATCGCAGTAGCTAAAAACCCCCGTATTTAAAATTAAAACCAAACGGGAAGTCGAACGATATCTACAATTAAGTGGTCTAAACTACACGATTTTGCGTCCATCTGGATTAACATCAAATTTGCTTCCCCTAGCTGAAGGTTTCCGAAAAACAGGATTATATTTACTAATTAGCGATGCCTTCGGTGAGCTACGCTAACGCACAAATCGAAGGGTACATCCCAGTTTTTATTCTTCCAAGAAAGATAAATAAATCATGAGAAAGTAAAGGGAAATTAAACGCGAACGC
>NZ_NTFS01000010.1 GCF_002289455.1 Brunnivagina elsteri CCALA 953 | reverse complement strand
ATTGATAATTATATAATTGGGATATTTTATTTTCTGGAAGTCCCTAAATCAATCAAGGTAAATCAATTAGGGCAAACGGTTGTTTGCCCCTAAAGTATTGTCGGGAACTCCTGACTCCTCATTTATGTAGATTCGATAGATTGTACTGATAATGACGAAATCTTGAGCCATAAGAATGCCAAGATATTTAGCAGAAGCGTATTTAACCACTTATGCCAGAGCTACGCAATTCCATATCTCATCACTACCACGAACGAACAAAGTACGATCCAGATACCATAACTTCCAAAAGCCAGGGTTTGGATTGGTCAAAACAGCCAGTACCATTTAAGGAATATAAAATTGGTTCAACAATTGACCTAAAGCCGTACATTCAAGAAACACCAGAAAAATTTACCGATAATCCCGACACTGCATGGTGGCGTAGACTATCGCGGTTGCTATTCTGTAGCTATGGATTAACCGCGAGAATGCCCTCAATGGGAAGCGCAGTCTATTTAAGGTCATCCCCAAGTGCCGGAGGGTTGTATCCAGCAGAATTATATGTGATTTCGCGGGGTACACCGTTATTACCTGCGGGGTTGTATAACTATCAATGTCGTACCCATTCGCTGATGCGTTTTTGGGAAAACGATGTGTGGAAAAGTTTGCAGGATGCTTGTTTTTGGCATTCGGCATTAGAAAACACCCAAATTGCCATCGTTGTCACTGCGGTATTTTACCGTTCGGCTTGGCGATATGAAGATAGAGCTTATCGGCGGATTTTTCTTGATGCAGGTCATTTACTGGGTAATCTCGAACTTGCAGCTTCAATTACAGACTTTCGTCCCCATCTAATTGGTGGCTTTGTGGATGAAGCTGTGAACGAAATGCTTTATATCGATTCTCAACAAGAAGGTGCGATCGCGGTTCTAGCTCTCGCTGATATGCTGGATACTAAGCAGAATTTACCAAGGGGACGCACGGCTTTACCTTCTGCAACAGAAACTCAGTACCCCCAACTTCCTGATGGCGAACTTCTGGCATATTTCCACCGGATGACGCAAATTCAATCTGGAACTACAGGTAAATTGAATTTGCCAGAAATCCAGCAAGAAATATCCATCGAAGATAAATATAACTTTCCTTTCTGTCAAAAAATCTCCACCCTCACAACCCAAATTGACTGGGGAGAAAAGCTTGATAAACTTGAAGTCACAATTCTCAAGCGTCGTTCTACCCGTGCCTATAGTGGCGAGGATTTAACATTAGACGAACTCAAATCATTACTCGATTTTACCTACCAACCCCTGCATTATATTGACCAAGATTTAGATATTTCCCCCGATTACTTTGACCTGAATTTAATACAAACATTTATTGCCACTTCGGGAGTTGAAGGGCTGGAAGCAGGTTGTTATTATTACGCACCCAAGGCGCAAGAATTAAGACAAATTCGGTTTAAAAATTTCCGGCGAGAATTACATTATCTTTGCTTGGGTCAAGACTTAGGGCGTGATGCATCGGCTGTGATTTTTCATACTGCTGATTTACAAGCATCGATTGCCCAGTACGGAGATAGGGTTTATCGCTATCTGCATATGGATGCCGGACATTTAGGACAACGAATCAATTTAGCTGCAACTCGGCTGAATATTGGTGTTAGCGGTATTGGTGGCTTTTTTGATGACCAAGTAAATGAAGTTTTGGGTATTCCTCAAGATGAAGCGGTTTTGTATATAACGACACTCGGTCGTCCTCGATAAAATCAATCTTTTATCGCAATTCTCAGTACGTAAATATAATCAGATATCCTCTCTACAATAGTGTGGAGAGGTTTTTTTATAACTATGAGATGAGCTATTTTATAGGTGCTTTAGCATAACAAGTAATGAAGAACCATAACTAGGTAACACCAAACTTACTGAAACAAATATTTGGGTAAAAATTAGCGATTTGTGAAATTTTGAGCCATACTCGTAAAGTTTACATAAATCTCATCTCTATACTTAGAGAATTACGTATGTTCGGAAAAGGATTATTGGTGGCTGCGTCTCTGTTGCTAACTGTGGGGGTTTCAAATACAGCCATAGCTCAAAGCAAGGGTACTCCAGGTAAATTTGACTTTTATGTATTAGCGATGTCTTGGTCACCAGACTACTGCGCTAAAAATGGCGATCGCGACCAGCAACAATGCAAAGGTGGTAGAAAACTCAGTTTTGTTTTACACGGGCTTTGGCCTCAGTACCAAAAGGGTTATCCAGCTAGTTGTACTGCGGAAACCATGCCTGAAGCGGTAAAACAACAATTTCCCGACTTATTTCCTAGTCAAAAATTGTACAATCACGAATGGGAAAAACACGGTACTTGTTCTGGACTAACCCCGGTACAATATCTTGGTTTATCGAAACAATTCAAAGATGGGGTGAGTATTCCCGCAGCTTACCAAAAACCTAGTAAACCTTTCCGGGCAACCATTAGTAATCTCAAACAAGAATTTACGAATGCCAATCGAGGATTGACAGGTGATAGCGTAGCCCCTTATTGTTCCGGTTCCGGAAGGTTTTTGCAGGAAGTGTTTGTTTGTTACACCAAAGATGGAAAACCAGGAGCTTGCAGTGCAGAAATTCTCAAGCGATCGCAGAAAAGTTGTGGTCAACCAGATTTTTTAGTTAGAAGCGTTAGATAATTCGCGTATTCCCAGATTCCCGACGATTCCCGACTTCTTAGAGAAGTCGGGAATCTAATAAAAGAAAATAAAACTACTCAACTTTTAAATTAAATGGTAGACGTGCGTAAATATCTAATGGATCGTTGAGGTTTTGCAAAACACTGATTTCCTTTTGTAACTTCAGAAATTCTGTGGAAAGGGGATGATTTTGTTGTTTTGTGACTTTGTTAATACCTAGAGCAGTTTGAGCTTCCTCAACTGTGCGTCCAAAGAAGCGTTCTCCAAAACTGCTGCCCTTAGGATATTCTTGTAACTTCCAATTTCCCCCCAGATTTGCCAAACCAGCAGCATGTTCAATTGCTGCATCTAAACCGCCAATTTCGTCCACCAAGCCGATATCTTTGGCTGCTGTACCCGACCATACACGACCTTGGGCGATTTCGGCAACCTTGTCTTGGGGTAATTTACGTCCTTGGGCAACTTTATTCAAGAATAAACTATAAATACGGTTGACATTCCGTTGATAAAGTGCTATTTCTTCGGGTGATTTAGGACGGGAAACGGTTTGATTGTCAGCGTATTTACCAGTTTTGACAGCATCCCAGGTAATACCGTTGTCATTGGCGAGTTTTTGGAAATTTAATAGCAATCCAAATACACCAATGGAACCAGTGATAGTATTTGGTTCGGCAAAAATCCGGTTAGAGTCGGTAGCAATCCAATAACCACCCGATGCAGCAACATCACCCATTGAAACAACAACGGGGACTTTTTCACGGGTTAATTGGATTTCCCGTTGCATCACTTCGGCAGCTGTCGCACTACCACCAGGACTATTTACCCGCAATACAACTGCCTTAATGGTTTTATCTTCACGGATTTTATTAAAGATTTTCGCAAAGCGATCGCCCCCAACTTGTCCATCTTCACCAGTACCGTCAACAATTTCGCCTTCTGCATAAACCACAGCAATTTTATTTTTCGATTCCCGTTCTGTAGATTTATCTGCAACTTCGGCATAATCGGAAATACTAATTTGCTTAAATGTTTTATCTTCCTTGGTTGTATCGGTTAATTTCCTTAAATCGGTAGCAACTTGGTCATAATAAGCAACTTTATCCACCAAACCCTGGGTTTTTGCCTCTGCTGGTTCCAAAAAGGCTTTGCTATCTGCCACGGTTTGTAGCTGCTGCGCGGTTATTTTCCGGCTTTTTCCGACGGTACTTCGCCATTCCCCCCAAACGTCATTTAAAAGGGCTTGGGTTTGCTGACGATTTTCATCGCTGAGTTTGTTGAGTAAGAAGGGTTCCACTGCCCCTTTAAATTTACCAACCCTAATTACTTGTACTCCAACACCATATTTTTGCAATGCACCACTCAAAAACATGGGTTGGGAACTAAAACCGTTAATTTCCATTGCTCCCAAGGGATTAACGACTATTGTATCAGCAACCGAACTCAGGTAATATTCCCGTTCGCCCCATTCCATCCCATAAGCGATGACTTTCTTCCCTGTAGCGCGAAATTCCTCCAGTGCTTGCCGAATTTCTTTGAGTGTGGCAAACCCAGCCACCCCAGTCGATTGGGAAACGCGAGTTGCATCAAGATAAATCCCCACAATTCGCTTATCATTGCGGGCTTTTTCGATTGCGTCTAAAACACTTCGTAGGGACATTTTATCTTGACTAGTTCCAGAAAGGGCTTCTTGAAACATCTGGCTGGAACTGGGTTCGGCATCGGTAATATTCATTGCTAAATCAAAGACGACAACCGATTTGTCTTTAACTTCTGGACCAACTTGTTTAGATGATGCCGCAGCAAATAGCAATAATAAAAGACCTGTGGTTCCAATTCCACAAAATATAGTTAGTCCTAATAAGCTTCCAATTAAGCTGGCAAAAGTTTGTTTAAGAAAGTTAGGCATTTTAGTTATTAGTTATTGGATATGGGATATGGGCATTTATTTTTTGTGGAGATGACAGACACACTACTGGGCTAGTTAGACCACCCACCGGGTCGTCTCTACGTAATTTATAATTCTTTTAAATTGCCCGAAGCTTGAAGTTGTGCCAAAGTTGCATTACCTGTACAAAATAATACTGTACTGATTTCTGCAATTAACACTTCTGTTAAATCGCAAATCGCAGCTTCAGATTCAGCCGCAGCTTGTAAAAACGGCATCGCAAATCCCACTATATCAGCCCCCAATGCGATCGCTTTTGCTGCTTCCAATCCGTCTCGTAATCCCCCCGATGCAATCAATGGTATTTTGGCATCAATAGCCCGAATACTAGTTATACACTCTGCTGTCGGTATTCCCCAATCTGCAAATGTATTACCCAACCGACGCTGCATCGGAGTTTCAGCCCTTTCACTTTCCACCTTCGACCAGGAAGTTCCCCCCGCACCAGCCACATCAATTGCTTTTACCCCTGCTGCAATTAAATTTTGTGCGATCGCGCCTGATATCCCATTCCCGACTTCTTTGACAATCACTGGTATGGATAATTTACTACATAAAATATTTATTTTGTCAATCAATCCTTTAAAATTCTTATCACCTTTTGGTTGAATGCATTCTTGGAGGGGATTGAGGTGCAAAATCAAGGCATCAGCTTCGAGGATATCAATGATTTCCAAGCATTGATCTAAGCCATAATTATAATTTAGTTGTACTGCTCCCACATTAGCAAATAGTAGGGCATCGGGTGCATATTTGCGAATAGCGAAGGTATCTGCAACTTGTTTTTTTTCCACCGCTACCCGTTGCGAACCCACACCCATTGCAATTTTATACTGTTGTGCCACTTCCGCAAGGCGACGATTAATCATTCCTGCCTGTTCTGTTCCCCCAGTCATGGAGGAGATAAGTAATGGTGCATTGAGCTTTTTGCCGAGAAATTCGGTGCTAATATCGATTTCAGTGAAATTAAGTTCTGGTAAACAGGAATGGGTAAAGCGATATTTTTCCAATCCATTGGTAGTTTGACGACACTGAACGTCAGATTCTAAACAAATACGAATATGATCGGCTTTACGCGATTGTGTTGTTGTAGAAATGAGGGAAGGAACATTCACGGTAGGTACAAGTCAAGCTTTGCCTTCCTATTCTCGCAGTTTCAGCTTAAGGTGGCGAGTTTTTGGTTCGCAAAAAATCAATTCTGGGTGATTGATGTAGCTTAGAGAACACCAATAAATAAGGGGCGGGGATACCCAGCCCCTACCAATGATAGGATTGGTAATTATTGGTTGAGATATTTTATTTTCTGTAAGTCTTTATATGGGAATATAAAACAGAAATGGAAGTAAACCTTATGACTATGACGATCGCGAAGTGGACGATCGCAGATTATCACTCAATGATTGAGGCTGGAATTTTGCGATCACGCAAAGTCGAATTACTCAAGGGGGAAATTGTCGAAATGCCACCAGAGGGAGAACACCACGCTTATTGTAGTAGCGAAGCTGGAGATTATTTAGCAAGTTTGTTAGGTGAGCTTGTCAAAATACGTCATGCCAAACCGATAACATTACCCAAAGATTCTGAACCAGAACCAGATATTGCGATCGTTCAACGTTTAGGTAGGGAATATCGCGAACATCATCCTTACCCAGAGAATATTTTCTGGTTGATTGAGTATTCTAATACTAGTCTAGAAAAAGATTTAGAAACGAAAAGCAAAATTTATGCCGAAGCGGGAATCCCAGAATATTGGGTTGTTAACCTGAAAAAATCCCACTTAATTATGTTTAGAGAACCTTTAGATGGAGAATATTCGACAAAACTAACTTTGACTACTGGAAATATTAATCCCCTCACATTTCCAGATATTTCAGTTGCAGTAAATAGAATTATTAATGCTTGAGTATTGTAATTTATAATTGAAAATTAGGTAGGGCTTGCTAAATAAAGCTATAACCTAATCAGAATAAGGCTTGTAATCCTTTTTATTCCCAGCAGGTGCAAGATTATAGTATTTATAAGCTCAAAATCCTTGCATTTAGGTAGAAAATTGTGGGGTAGATTTAGAAACTAACGTCCAAAGCTACCATTTTTTGGTCTGGGTAGCATCTAGATTCGCTTTGTGGAGTTTTTCAGCAAGCCCCTAGGTATACAAGAATTGTGTTATCTCCCCAGGGTAACTAAGCATAAGTGAGCGTTATACATAACTCAAAAATTTTGTAGGTTGGGGAGTCACTGCGTTGCACGGGTACTTCCAGAAGCCTCTTTGCATCTACCCCGTGTTATAGCAAGTGACGTTGTAGGCTTTGCGAAACCCAACATTTCCATGACTTAGCCAACTCGTACATTGAGTTAATTTGACTCTATTAGTCTTAATTGTAATACTTTGATTTTATGAAATTAAAGCTGCTTTTCACTTCATGCAATTTTATCAGTTTGATTGGGAATACTAAAGATGAAGATGCGATCGCTTTATTTTTTGCGATCGCAAAGTATTTTCATAAATGGGGAATGCATGAGTACTATTGAAATTAAGGCAGAACAATATCCTTTAGGTAAAGTATTTAGTAATGATTTTGTCTTTAAAATTCCTTTATACCAGCGTCCTTATGCCTGGGACAAAGAACAAGCGGAAGAACTATTAGATGATTTAATTACAGCTTTGGGAGATACTTCTGGTGATATAGATGATATAAATCCTTATTTTCTGGGTAGCATAGTTCTGATCGAAGAAAAAACAAATTATCAAGTAGTTGATGGTCAGCAAAGATTAACAACACTCACAATATTAATTGCAGCTATTAGACATTTAGCATGTGATGAAATTGCGAATGAATTAACTACATATCTTTATCAAAAAGGAGGTATTTTTGATGGCAAAAAAAGTGTGTATCGTTTAACTTTACGAGATAAAGATAATGAGTTTTTTAAAAAATATATTCAAGAAGGTAATATAAGTTTTCTCAATGAATTGAGTGATAAAACTCTCAATGATAGTTGCCGACATCTAAAAAAGAATGCTTTAGCATTAGTAGAAAAGTTAAAAAGTCTGAGTAAAATGCAACTACAGCGTTTAGGTCAATTTATTATCCAACGTTGTGTTTTAGTAGTGGTTTCGACTCCAGATGCTGATTCTGCATATAGAATTTTCTCTGTGATGAATAATCGAGGTTTGGATTTATCACATGCTGATATTTTCAAAGCAGATATTATTGGTAATATTCCTACTCATGAACAAGAAAAATATACCAAAATATGGGAAGAATTAGAAGAAAAATTAGGAAGAGAAGAATTTAAAAGTCTGTTTGCTTACATGAGGATGATTTGTGGTAAAAGCAAACAGCGTGAAGGCATAATCAAAGAATTTTACAAAGATGTAAATCCAAATCCAAAAAATTTTCCGCAGCAATTTATTCAGAAATATTTAACGCCTTTTGCAAATGCTTTATATGATATTCAAAAGCAAAATTATGAATGCGATCGCTACAATTTTGAAATTAATAGAAGCTTCTACTGGCTACAAAATATAGATAATTCAGATTGGATTCCACCTGCAATTTATTTCTTTTCAAAGGAATACACAAATCCTTTATTATTGATGAAGTTTTTTGCTGACCTCGAAAGGTTAGCTTCTGGTTTAATGATTTTCAGAGCAAATTTTAATGAAAGAATTGAACGTTACAGTGAATTACTAAAAGCTATTGAAGCAGGAGATGATTTATATTTACCTGACTCACCATTGCAACTTAAACAAGAAGAAAAAGAAAACATCCTCAAAATACTTGATGGTAATTTGTATTTGATGAAGAAAATTAGAAAGTACATTTTACTACGTTTAGATTCTACCCTTTCGGAAGGAGAAGCTATTTTCAAATTACCTACAATTACTATCGAACATGTACTTCCTCAAAATCCATCTCTCGATAGTGAGTGGATGCAGAATTTTACCGAACAAGAAAGAGAAAATTATGTTCATCGCTTAGGTAATCTAGTTTTACTTTCAGATTGTAAAAATAGCGAAGCTAAGAACTATGATTTTGCGACTAAAAAGGAAAAATATTTTCTTTCCAAAACGACAGGAACTTGTAGCTTTGCATTAACGAGTCAAGTGTTAATGGAACATGAATGGACACCTGAAATTATTGATAAACACCAGCAAAATTATGTTAGCAAATTAAAAGAAGTTTGGCGTTTAAGGGAACACCAATAAATAAATTCTCCAAAGTTGTAGGGGCAGGGTTTCCCTGCCCTTATGAGTGATATGGTTAGTAAATGTATATTTGGAGATTTTATTTTCTGGAAATCCCTTAGCGGAATATTTGCGTAGACACGAAATGGCTTGTCGTTAGACATCGCTTGGTGTCGATCCTGATAATTTACCTGATTCGTAAAAACTATAAGATGGTTTGCCAACTTGCCAAATCAGCAAAAGAGCGATCGCGATATTTTCCATATCGTTCTGGCTTTCCTTTTATTTTCACTCCCAAGTCGGGTAATATACCAAAATTTGGCGGCATTGGTTGAAAATGTTTAGGTGATGCCGAACTAATAAACTCAAACAAAGCACCCATCATTGTTGTATTCGGCAAAGATACCCCATCTTTCCCCAAAGCTAACCGCGCCGCATTTGTCCCCGCCAACCAACCACCAGCAGAAGCAGCAGTGTATCCTTCCGTACCAATAATTTGACCTGCCGCGAGTACGTGGGGATGTTCCTTAAATTGCAGACTTGTATTCATCAACTGAGGTGCATTAATAAACGTATTCCGATGCATCACACCTAACCGCACAAACTCCGCATTCTCCAACCCCGGAATCATCTGGAAAATTCGTTTTTGCTCACCCCAACGCAGATTTGTTTGAAAACCTACCATATTCCACAACTTTCCAGCCTTATCTTCCTGCCGTAATTGTGCGATCGCATATGCCCATTGTCCCTTACCATCTTCCCGTAATGGTGCATTGGGGGAAACCAAACCAACGGGTTTCAATGGACCAAAACGCATGGTTTCCTCACCCCGCAAAGCTAATTCCTCAATCGGTAAACAAGCTTCAAAAAACTTGACTTTTTCCCGATCGAAATCCTTCAAATCAGCTTGTTCAGCTTTGCAGAGTTCCTCCCGAAACCGCACATATTCATCTTTATTCATCGGACAATTCAAATATGCAGCTTCACCCTTATCGTACCGCGAAGCCATAAAGGCAACATCTCGATTAATCGATTCCCCGACAATAATCGGACTTGCTGCATCGAAGAAACTCAAATATTCCATCCCCGTAAACCGTCGCAAATCCTCCGCTAAAGCCGGACTAGTTAAAGGACCACTGGCTATCACCACAATACCATCAGGAATCGCCGCAAGTTCACCCCGTCGCAATTCAATCAAAGGATGTTGTTCCAGGGTTTTAGTCAAATCCTCGCTAAATACACCGCGATCGACAGCCAAAGCACCCCCGGCAGGTACTTTGTGTTCATCAGCTTTGGCAATCACCACAGAACCCAGTCGTCGTAACTCTTCGTGGAGTAAACCAGTTGCGCGATCGCTCGACATTGCCCCAAAGGAATTACTACAAACCAATTCCGCGAGATGTTCGGTATGGTGCGCTCCTCCGAAGTAATGGGGACGCATTTCATGGAGAATGACGGGAACCCCAGCTTTTGCGATTTGCCAAGCTGCTTCGGTTCCGGCAATTCCACCTCCGATGACGTGAATTGGTTGTTGTGACATTTCGGTTTGGTTATGGATGGTTTGGTGTGTGGGTATGTATATCAGATATCATAGATGATTTGTTGTTGAGGATGGGTGTAGCACTCTTTGCTCTTAATCCTTTTTGTATTTTTATAACTATAAATAATTATTTTACAGGGGATGTGATTGTATTTTCTTTTTTAATTATAACCGTATAAATATGGGCTTACCTAACAATGCAGTGAAAGAACATTTAAATGCATTATTTGGAGAAATACGAGCTAATCAAGTACGCGAAAAATTACAAAATTTGAAGCCTGAAGAAAGAGAACTAACAATTGTAGAAGCTATTTGCGAAGCTTTAAAAGAAATGGGTGGAAAATATGTTTTCTGCATAGCAATGCGTACAACCAGGACTTACTTTAGAGTGTTCCAAGTAAAAAAGTGCCCAATTGTCATGCTGAATGGAGCGAAGCGCAATGAAGCATCTCTGTCTATTACATAGCGACTCAGGATCAACAGTTGGATCATTTATTTCTTGGATTACTCTTAGTGCAACCAGTCGTTGGGTTCCAGGTTTTATCTGTCCACTCAATACCTGTGTGAATACTAGACATACAGCACAATCCCGTTCAAATCAAAAACTTTTAAATTATAGTTTCTACAATCATAAAAATTCTTAGTGTATCTGTACTATAGCAGAACTAGTTAATTTATAGGGGAATTGTGTGTGCCAGTACAATAATGCGATCGCACCTCTCCAACCTCAGCACAGTTCCAGCTATTTTATTGAAACACCTTGTTAGGTAAGCGAATTAAACAAGCGATCGCACCTCTCCAATTACAACAAAAGTTAAGATACCATTGACAAAATATGCCACAACTAGCATATTAGAAGCATATGACTGAAGAAATAAATGTTCAGAAAAGTAGCGGAAATGTATTTACCGATCTAGGTTTAGCTAACCCAGATGAATTACTCCTGAAAGCCGAATTAGTGCGTCAAATTGGTAAAATAATCACCCAACAAAATGTCACTCAAGTTGAAGCCGCACAATTATTAGGAATTGACCAACCTAAAATTTCATCCCTAATGAAAGGTAAACTATCAGGTTTTTCAACAGAACGACTTTTTCGTTTTTTGAATGCTTTGGGTTGCGATGTAGAAATTACGGTGAAGAATAAAAAATCTGATTATGAGGCTAAAACAAAGGTTTGTATTGATTAAAATTGTACTCGCGATCGCACTTCTCTAAACTTCATAAGCAAGCGCTTCGTAAATATCAGCTTCTTCTAAATATGGATATGCTTTAATTATTTCAATCGGAGAATGTCCAGATGCCATTAAACCAACAATTGTACCAACAGTAACGCGCATCCCTCTAATACAGGGTTTACCACCCATAACTTCTGGATTGCGAGTGATTCTAGTAAGGTTTTGCAATGCTACAAAAAATTGCGATCGCACTTAATAAACGGGTAGAAATTTATCTTAGAGTAAGCCACAAAATGAATGATCCTGTGTTGTCATGCTGAGGAACGTTCGCGTAGCGTGTCCCCTTGGGACTCAGCATCTACGCGAGATTCTAGCCTGCGGCAACGCGTTGTATTGTTTACAACCGAGAAACGCCATAGACAACGCGCTGCGGTGGTTTATAACCGTTGGCGGTCTAAAATTGATACCATGCTGTCAAAGCTACAGCTAAACCATCGGCAGCATCATCAGGTTTAGGTATCTCATCTAAATTAAGTTCCCGTGCCACAGCTTCTTGAACTTCAATTTTTTCCGCATTACCATACCCAGTTAAGGCTAGTTTGATTTGAGCAGGTGTAAACTCAACATACGGAAGTTTGTGCTGGGCAAGTACCAACATGATGACACCTCGCGCTTGAGCGATTAATATGGTGTTTGCCATTCGATAAAAAAACAGTTTTTCGATTGCGACTAAATCGGGCTTTATCTCTCCAATTATGGTATGTAAATCATCAAACAACGTACACAATCGCGTTCCCATTTCCTCCTTTGCCGACGTAACGATCGCACCATAATCGAGCATCTGTACTGATGTATCCTGTAAACTGTTTTGGTTCTGCGTACAGCTAATCGCACCAAACCCTAAAATGGCAAATCCTGGATCGATTCCTAAAATACACTTGGACATAGACTTTTATTTATTTGAATTTACCAAGACAGATTAATTATCATTAGTAAGATTAGCAACTTTAATTACCAGCTTTTAGTCTAATCCAATTGGGAAATGTAATAATTCCACACTTGGGGCTTCAAGCTGGTAGTGTACATTTTCTGTTAATCATTGTTTAAACCACTGCTAAAAAATGCTGGTATGTCAATTGGTTTTATCAAACAAGCTCTTAATAGTCTGCAACGGCAGTCTCGTCGTCACACTCCCCATCGCATTAGTCAGTGGTTCAAATGGTTGTCTCCTGGTCTTGCAATCAAGCGCTGGCTAATAATTAGTTTAGGGGGTATGGTGCTTGGTTTTTTGGGACTGGCGATTTGGATTCGACTAACGCCAATTTTCTGGGCAACACTCTTAATTAGAAATTTTCTGGGCAAAATCACCGATACTGTACCGTACTACATTAGCGGTCCTTTTGTGATGGTATTGGGTTTGTTGCTACTCGTTTGGGGACAAACCCGCACTGTCAGTTCAATTACTGAGGTAATTCGTCCCAATGCTGATGAGGAACTCGTTGATGTATTACTGGCACATCGTCGGTTGTACCGAGGACCAAAAATAGTTGTGATTGGTGGAGGAACGGGACTTTCTAACCTGTTGCGGGGTTTGAAGACCTATAGCGCTAATATTACGGCTATTGTCACTGTAGCCGACGATGGCGGGTCTTCTGGAAGGTTACGGCAAGAATTTGGCGTGTTACCACCGGGGGATATTCGTAACTGCTTGGCAGCATTAGCGGATGAGGAAAAATTATTAACGGAATTATTTCAATACCGCTTTAGCGTCGGTGATGGTTTGAGCGGTCATAGTTTTGGTAACTTATTTTTAACTGCCTTAAGTGAAATTACTGGTGATTTGGAACGTGCGGTTGCTGCCAGTTCTAAGGTCTTAGCGATTCGCGGACAGGTTCTACCTGCAACCCTAAGTGATGTGAGACTTTGGGCTAAGTTAGCTGATGGTCGGCGAATTGAGGGGGAGTCGAGTATTTCTAAGGCTGGAGGTAGTATTGTTGACATGGGTTGTACTCCTGCCAATCCCCCAGCTTTACCCGCAGCAATTAAGGCAATCCAGGAAGCGGACTATATTATTATGGGACCGGGAAGCCTTTATACTAGTGTGATTCCTAACTTAATAGTACCGCAAATTGCTGATGCGATCGCAGCAACAGATGCTCCTCGTATTTATATTTGCAATATCATGACACAACCGGGGGAAACTGAGGGATACTCGGTAGCGGAACATATTCAAGCGATAGATAAAGTATGTGGTAGAGCTTTATTTAATGCGGTGTTAGTTCATAAAACATCACCTTCTGCTCGTGCGTTAATTCGCTATTCTCAAAGTAATTCCCATCCAGTTTTTTTAGATCGAGAAGATGTAACAAAGCTGGGAAGACGAATTGTTTTGGCAAATGTCATGCATGAGGATGAAGATGGATGCGTGAAGCATGACTCTGAAAAGCTAGCAAAGGTGTTAGTTCGTTGGTATACAGGGGCTAAGGTTTAGAGACTCTTAATGGCTAGTTTCAGTTTAAGATACAGGTAATTATTCCGAGATAAAAACAGTTTTTTGTGACTATTTAACCTCGTCCATTTTGGAACCTGGAGTTTTTGATTATTCTGTTCCGTCATTACGACGTAGGTAGCCGCGTTAGCGTCTACCTTCGGAAGTCACTTCGTGCCTACCCGCAGGGTAGCAATCTCAAAATCTTTACGAAAAACTACAGTTCTCAAGTTAGACGAGGTTTTACTGTGGTTGTCATAATATCCCTGACTTCTTTAAAGAGGTTGGGGATATTAGTTCGTAGTTTTTCTGATGTCAGATAGGATTACTATAGAATTTTTGTAAGATTTCCGGAATACTAACCTAATTTTTGGTATTCATCTTTGATTATCTTAAATTCAGAGGTATAGTGGGGTCGATTTGAAGCAGTATTTGCACTGATGCAAGATTTTTTGCTGATACGTTATTTTACATGTAATTGATGTTTGGTTTTAAGGTTTGGTTTTAAGGTTTGGTTTTAAGGTTTGAACTTAAGATTTACATTTAAAATTGGGATGAGTATGACTATTTCATTATCATATTATCTTTCATTGGGGGTAAGGAGATGAAGTCACCAGAGGAACGCGAACAAGAGTTACAACGTCTTGAAAGGGAACTTCGGCAAAAAGAAACTGAGTTGAGATTGCGAGAATTAGATGCAGAAGTCAATCAAGATTCAATTAAGTTATACAAAACCACAAAAGTAAAAGACCAGGTAAAAAATCAAGAGAAAGGGCAATTGTGGAAAGGGAAAGCAGTTCTCGGTCTGAAGTTATTTGGACTTGGAGTTGTCGCGTTAATTGCAGTTAGAGTTGCGTCAGTTTTTGCGAATGTCTTCATCGTTGGAGCTTTAGCTTTTGCTGGTTATAAACTATTTCTCGAAAAGAAAAAGTAATTATTTTAAGTAATATCTAAATTAGGAATTAAGTGCATGACAAGTAAATTTGAAACTGATACTTTTATCAATGATTTGGAGCGTGTTGTTCAAGTCCGTGCTGAAGTTGCTGTATCGCTAAATAAAATTGCTGATAGTATTAATGATGCAGAAATAATTGGTGAGAACAATTCGGGTAAACTCAGTTTAGAACGCGACATTGAAGATATGCGCGTCGCTAGTAAAAACCTCCGTAGTGGAGTATTCCGCTTGATGGTTTTGGGTGATATGAAGCGAGGTAAAAGTACGTTTTTAAATGCTTTGATTGGGGAGAAAATTTTACCTAGCGATGTCAATCCTTGTACTGCACTTTTAACGATATTGCGCTACGGTTCACAGAAGAAAGTTACAGTATATTTTAACGATGATAAACCACCACAAGATATGGGGTTTGATGAATTTAAACATAAATATACCATTGACCCTACGGAAGCAAAAAGGTTAGAGCAAGATAATAAACAAGCATTTCCTAATGTTAGTCATGCAATAGTTGAATATCCTTTGCCTTTACTAGAAAAAGGGATTGAAATTATTGATAGTCCTGGTTTAAATGATACGGAAGCTCGGAATGAATTATCACTAGGTTATATTAATAATTGTCATGCGATTTTATTTGTCTTACGTGCTTCCCAACCCTGTACATTAGGTGAAAGAAGATATTTAGAAAACTATATCAAAGGTCGTGGTTTATCGGTATTCTTTTTAGTTAATGCTTGGGATCAAGTTAAAGAAGCATTAATCGATCCTGATGATGAAGAGGAACTACGGGAATCTGAAGGACGTTTGCGGCAAGTATTCCAAGCAAATCTGGCAGAATACTGTCTTGTTGATGGTCAAGATATATACAAAGAACGAGTATTTGAACTTTCGTCCATTCAAGCACTTCGCAAACGCTTAAAAAATCCCCAAGCAGACTTAGAGGGAACAGGTTTCCCCGAATTTATGGCTGCATTGAACATTTTTCTGACTAGAGAGCGTGCAGTAGCGGAATTACGGCAAGTACGAACCTTAGCACGTCAAGTAGGAACCAATACCCATGAAGCGATTGAAAGACGCATACCTCTGTTAGAAAAGGGAGTGGAGGAATTGCGATCGCGTATCAGTTCAGTGGAACCTGAATTTAATCAACTTACCACTATTCGCGACCAATTCAAAACTGAAATTCTGCAAACACGGGATAATCAAGCACATAAAATATCTGATTCTTTCCGCAATTATGTATTGAAGCTGGATGACACTTTTGAAACAGATTTTCTTCGCTATCAACCGGAGTTAAATGTATTTGATTTTCTTAGTAGTGGAAAACGTGAAGCATTTAATACGGCACTTCAAAAAGCATTTGAACAATACATTGGTGATAAGTTTGCAGCTTGGAGTTTGACAGCAGAAAAGGATATTAATACTGCATTTGCACAACTTTCAAAAAGTGCTGCAAAATATGGTCAATCATATAATCAAATTACTAATCAAATCACCGAAAAATTAACGGATGAAAAAGTTCGACTTCATCCGAATGTATCTGCTGAAGAAGATAATGCACCTAGTTGGGCAAAATGGGCAATGGGTTTGTTGTCTTTATCTAGGGGAAATCTGGCAGGTTTTGCAATGGCAGGAGCAGGTTTTGATTGGAAGAATATCTTATTAAATTACTTTACTGTGCTGGGAGTTGGTGGTTTAATTTCGGCAGTTACGGGTATTTTTCTTGGTCCAATTGGATTTGCTTTGCTGGGTTTAGGTGTGGGAATATTACAAGCTGATCAAGCAAGGAAGGAGTTAGTTAAAACCGCTAGGAAAGAGTTAGTTAAATATCTTCCAAAGGTTGCCAATGAGCAATCTAAAACTGTTTACGATGCTGTCAAAGAGTGTTTTGATGCTTATGAGCGGGAAGTTAGTGTCAGAATTAATGACGACATTCAATCGCGTAAATCAGAATTAGATAATTTGTTGAAGCAAAAGGAAAGTCGTGAAGTTAATCGGGAAGCTGAATTAAAGCGTTTAAGGAAGTTAGAGGAAGATGTTTTTGGTCAGTTGCAGACAATTGAATCTGCTTACAATAACTTATTAAGTTATTACAGTTAATAAACGAAGTATTCCACCTATCATATCTCTGGCTTCCTACCATCATACATATACATATCCCTGACTAGAAGTCAGGGATATAATAAAATAAATAAATAAAATACAAATATGAAAATTAGGGAAAATGGAACAATCTAAAAATTATCAGAAACTTATAGAAGCACTAAAAAATACATCTAAATCGCTAAGTTTAAATATAAAATCGCAATTAAATAAAGATATTTTAGCAATCTGTAACTATCTAAATAATCCGAACTTTCGGATTGCGGTATTTGGTCCTTTTAATCATGGCAAATCCACTTTGTTAAATGCTATGTTGGGAAGTAAAACTTTACCGATTGACTTAATTCCCACAACTGGAGCGGCAATTACTGTTAAATATGGCAGCGATATTAGAACAAGAATTATACTTGCTGATGGCAGTGAAATATATCGTAGTGGCACTGATATTTTAAAGCAATTTGCAATTTTAGATAATGATAGAAGGATGCGAGGTGATGTTGCTTCTGTGGAAGTATTTTATCCCCACTCATTTTTAGAAACCGGAATTGAATTTCTCGATTTACCGGGAACCAATGATAGAGAAGCTCAGGATAATTTAGTCAGAGAGCAATTATTAAGTGCTGATTTAGTTGTACAATTACTCGATGCACGCAAGTTAATGACATTAGGTGAACGGGAAAATTTGCGTGATTGGTTATTAGATAGAGGGATTAAAACAGTTATTTTTGTTGCTAATTTTTTGAATTTATTAGAACCAGAAGAACAAAAAGAAGTTCAAAATAGATTACGGTTTGTAGCTGAAAGTTTTCGTGCTGAATTACCCCCTGGTTTTAGTAATTTATATCGAGTTGATGCATTACCTGCTCTGCGTGCAAGACTTAAAGGTGATGTTTCAGCAGCAAATACAAGTGGTTTAGTTGAGTTTGAAACTGCATTACAAAATATCGCGGGAATTTTAAAACAAAATAATCAAGTAGTAAGTAAACCAAGAGTTCAAGCTGTTGCTTTCAAACTTCAATTGGAATTAAAAGAGAAAATTAACCCGATTCAACATCAAGTTCAAAAAATCAATGAGAAAAGTAATGCTGCAAACGAGATAAAAAGAAAAGCTGAAGGATTAATTAAACAAGGTTTTACTGCTAGCACAACGAAATTACGCGAATGGTTAGCTTTGTCAAAATTGCGGGAAAAATATCAAGGTGATGGTGCGATCGCACTTGCACAGGATAATTTTTCTAGTTGGGAAAGGGAAACTTTAAAGAAGGATTTACAGGAATTGCAGCAAGCTGTTACGAAATGGTTGTATCAAGCTGATGATTTTTTCCAGAATGAAAGACCAAATGATTTGCTAATACCCTTCCCTAAGCATCCACAAGTTACCTTACCTGATAAAAATGGTAATTCTGGCGATTTGAATGAAACAGGTTCCCTTGCGGTTGGTGGTGGCATTGGTTGGCTTTTAGGTGGTCCTGTTGGTGCGGCAGTTTTAGGTAGTATTAGTTATTTAGTGAATAAAAATATACAACAACAAGATGAAAAATCATCCAATGAATCCTATCATCAGCAGGTTGCAAAATTGTGTCTCGATGCGGTTGATGGGTATTTAAGCGAGTTTAGTCGTCAAGGATTATTGATTTTAGCAGAGTGCGATCGCAGTTCGGAAAGGGTGATTAAGTTTGTCGAAAGTAAGGAATCATCGGACATTATTCTGCTTCGAGAAGAGTTACGATGCTGGCAAGTTTGTTTAAGTGAATTAAATCAAGCTTTAGTAAATTGTTTGGGAATTGATATACACAGTGATTTTCATGTGGAAACAGTAGCAGGACAAAAAACTAGTAATTATCAATCTGTTTATCGTTCTCAAGGGGTAGGAATAAGGGAAGATGTGGGAACTAGGAAAGTTGAAAGTAAGAAAGTAGAAGAATTAAAACCTGAAAATAAGATTCCAAAGCAACAACAAACAAGTAATTACTCTACATCTAATTTTTCTAATTCTAATGCAACTTCTACAAAATCTTCATACCAAAAATACCATCCAAAACAACATTTACCTGAACTAGATGGGAAGTTTCGGAATTGGGAAATTGATGAGGAAATTGCACAAATGAAAGCTAATATGGGTTCTTCTGGGAATAGAACTCAACAACAGCAATCAAATCAAGTTAAGAATCAATCGAAAACGCAAATCGAAAAAGATAAGATTGCTTGTGGGTATGTGGTATTGGGGTTAAAAGATGGTGCGACGATGGATGAGGTTAAACAAGCTTATAAAAAGTTAGTAAAAAAATGGCATCCTGATTTGTTTGTTGGTAAAGCACAACAGTTACAGGAAGCACAGGAGAAAATGCGTCAAATAAATGAAGCGTATGCTTTGTTGGGTGAATTGAATAAATGATTTTTATCGCGCGGAGACGCAGAGGCGCGGAGAGAATATAATATGGAGAATATATAAAATAAAATAAAATAAATTACCAAATTTTGCTTAAGTCTAATACAAATCCAGGTAATATATTTTCTCCACTAATTGTTGCTGGATTATCTAAACATTCTGCTTCTATTCCTGGACGATAAATGTAAACTTGACGGTTTTTGCGATAGATTAACCAACCAAGTTGAATTCCTTCTTCTTCCATATATTCTTGCATTTTCTCTTGTAATGTTTTGAGATTATCGCTCGCTGACATTAATTCAATTACAAAATCGGGACAAATAGGAGCAAATTTTTTCTGTTGTTCTGAAGAGATTAAATTCCAACGTTCTAATTTAATCCATGAAATATCGGGAGAACGTTCTGCACCAGTGGATAATGTAAATCCTGTACTAGAATCAAAACAAATACCAGTACCGTCTTTTTCTGACCAGACACCAATTTGTACGGCAATATTAAAGTTACGATTTCCCGTTTCCGAACCTGTTGGTGGCATTATTGATATGTCTCCATTTTTATTCCGTTCAATCCGTAAATCACGATTAACCTGACAGAAGTCAAAAAACTGTTCGTCGGTCATTTTTGCAGAAGATGGAAATTGTAGTACGAGGGGGAATGACATAATCGTAATTTCCTTTGAACTTCAAATTTTTGTTAAAGCAGCTTATTCTCTATTTTGACTCCTAAAACGAAAGAGTGGACATTAAATCCACCCTTTACAAAAAATCATATTAAGATTTATTTATTTGGCTGAGGAGTCATCCGTAAATATGGTTTAACTTCTTGATAGCCTTTGGGAAATTTTTGCTTCAAAACTTCCGGGTCTTTCAAAGAGGGTACAATTACACAATCATCGCCATCTTTCCAGTCTGCGGGGGTAGCAACGCTGTAGTTATCGGTAAGTTGCAACGAATCAATTACACGCAAAATTTCATCAAAATTACGTCCAGTGCTGGGAGGATAGGTAAACGAAAGACGTAATTTTTTATTTGGGTCAATTACGAATACCGATCGCACTGTCACAGTTTCAGCAGCGTTAGGGTGGATCATATCATAAAGTGTGGAAACTTTACGGTCGGGGTCTGCCAAAATCGGATAATTTAACGCAGTACCTTGAGTTTCTTCAATGTCACCAACCCAACCATTGTGGGATTCTACATCATCAACACTAAGTGCGATCGCTTTTACATTTCGCTTGTCAAATTCGGGTTTCAGTTTTGCCACAGTTCCTAATTCGGTAGTGCAAACTGGGGTAAAATCAGCAGGGTGAGAGAACAATATTACCCAACTATCAGCAGCCCAATCATAAAAATTGATTTCACCGTGAGTCGATGCTTGGGTAAAATTGGGTACTATATCACCTAAACGGAGAGCCATACAAATTCCCTGTCAGTTAAAAAGCCATACGTGTCTACTTATGAATCATGCCATAAAACACGATATTCCGATTGGGTTTTAGTGGTTCGTTACAAAATATTTAGTTATCTATCCTTAATGAAATACTAAGATTTATTTATTAACTTTTGATATTCCTGGATCAGTTGACGTGCGATCGCATCCCAACTATAGTTTTCCAAAGCGTAATTTCGGGCGTTATTTCCTCTATTTTTGCACTCTTCGGGGTTTTGTAAAGCGGATTGTAGTGCATTGCTCAAAGATTCAACTTCGGTTTTTGTCACCCATCCTGACTTACTGTTATGGATATCGTGCCAAATATGTACTTGATCGGAAATAACGACGGGTTTACCAGCTACCATTGCTTCAGCTACGGCAATGCCAAAGTTTTCATAATATGAAGGTAACACGAATAAATCGGCAGCTTGGAGTAATGCAGTTTTTAATTCACCTGTGACGAAACCTGTAATAGTTGTATGGGGATGTAATAGTGAATTTTGAATTTGTTTTTGAATTCCTTCCTCATAGCTAGGATTTTGTGGATTAGTTCCAGCTAGTACAAAATGAAATTTTAAACCTTGAGAAAGTAACTTTTCTAAAGCCGGAATTAACAAATCAAAACCCTTTTTTGGATCAATACGCGACATGAATAATACTAAGGGTATATCTTGAGGAATTTTAAATTTCTCAAGTAGATTATTATTGCTTTCTTTTTGGGTAGGTACAACACCTAAAGGTAAAATTAAATCATGGGTTTGTATTCCAAATCTTTCTGATACTTTCGCTTCCTGATTGCTGGTGAAATGAATAGCTGCTGCACTTGCTAAATTAGGACGTTCTAAAAGTGCTGCATAAACTTGTTTTAATTGCTTTTTTTTGCGTAAGTCAGCAGGGTCTAAAGTTCCTAAAGGACGTAAAATATAAGGTAGTTTTTGCTGACGACAAATTCTCGCAGCAAAGCTACTCACAGGTGAAAACAAAGCATGAATATGGGCTAAATCATATTCGCTAGCATGTTGTTTTAGCCAATTAAGTAAATCCAAAGAAAACTTATAGCGACGAAACGGAGAACAGCGAAAATAAATTATCTCATAACCATCCTTTTTTACAGGTTGATTTAAAGGAACATCCAAAGACTTTTGACCATTATCACCATTACTATCAGTCGTCAAAATAGTCACTTCTACACCTTCTTTTGCCAAAGCTGGTGCTAGTCCTAATACCATTTGACTTGGACCACCATAAATTAGAGAAATTGAGGGAACAATCTGTAAAATTTTCATTTATTGGTTATTAATTAATAATTGATACAATAGTCCTAAATAATTCATAAACTTCTTTCTCTTCTTGGCGACTTGGCGACTTGGCGGTTTTATAATATTCATAATTCCAATAGTATTATCAATTAACTAATTCTTGATAAAACTCCAATTGTTGTTTTGCCAAAGCCTTATTTGTATATTGCGACATTGCCTTTGCATAACCCAACTGTCCCAAATCATGAGCTAATTCAGGATTATCCATCAATTGCATTAAACAATTAGCAAGAGCTTCCACATTACCTTCAGGAAAAACCATCCCAGTATCACTAATAACGTGAGGAATCTCACCAGAATCCGAACCAATTACAGGAACTTGACATCCCATTGCTTCGATAATTACATGACCAAATTGCTCCTTCCAACCAACAGAAGTCAAAGTTTTAAACTTATAAGTAGTCTCAGATGGTAAAACCAAAGTACTCATCAAATTAATATACTTAGAGACTTCATCATGAGCCACACTTTCAACTATAATAATTCGGTCTTGAATATTATGTGCGATCGCTTTTCTCATCAATTCTTCCTTTAATTCACCTCTACCTAATAACAAACACTTCCAATCTTTATCCTTAACACTTGCTAAAGCATCCAAAAGCGTCAAAATACCTTTTTCTGGGACAAATCTACCAACAAAACCAACTACAAATTCACCCAATTTAATCCCTAGACTTTCTGCCAAATCTGGTTGTAATTTTGGTGCAAACAAAGCTTCATCAATTCCCAATTGAGGCATAACTTTGATTGCCCCCTTGTAGTTGCGATCGCACAAGATTTCCGCACCATCTTTATTGCCAGAAATAATTCCGTGGGTATGACTAAGATTATATTTTTCCAGTAATGATACAGGGAATTTGAGTTCGTAAGCTAAATTCCACCAAGTAAAGAAAATATTTTTGGCATTCAACCCTAGAAGCTTATTCAAACTAATCATTTGAGCATAAGCTAAACTTTTAGAACCTTGTTCAACTTGGATAATATTGGGTTGATATTTCTTTAATATTGAGATTATATCTGTTCCGAATGTTAGTAAACCTTGATGATTCTCACTAAAATTAGAAACTGGAATTATCCGGAACTTCCCTTCATCTTTAAATTGAGTTTCAATAATTTTACTTTGCACACCACCAGGATTCCAGCGTTTTGGGACAATCACTGTTACTTCCGTATCTGCTTCTAGTTGAGATAATGCGCGTAATTTTTCACAATTCAAATCAACTATATATGTATGACTGACAACTAGTATTTTCATAAAATTGCTAATAATTAACAAGTGATATTCTATGTTTTATATCAAAAATATTGTCGGGGTGAGATTCACCCACCCTAAAAAATCAACCATTAACAAGTAACAACTAAAAGCTCACTTTTTCGTCCAATTGTGTATATACTTGACCGTCGTTCCATTGTGATTGAATCATAGTACCAAGTGCTTTAATAAAACCTAAGGTATAGAAGACAAAACGAGTCAAAACCTTGATAGGAGAACCACTTTTATGGCAAGGTGGACGACCGAGAACATGACAATCAAATAAACGTGCATAAAGACGTAAAGCTTGACTAAATGTGAGGTTTTTTAAACCCAATAAAAAGTGATTATGGTAAAAAGTCAGTTGATATTTAGTCGAACGAGTACCAATATCATGACATCCACCAGTTTCCTCTCCTATATGGACTAAATGTGCTTCCGGGTCATACCAAATTTTGTATCCGGTTTGACGTATTCTCAAGCAAAAATCTGATTCTTCTCGTACTGCACTACCGCGAAATCTTTCATCAAAATGTAAACCATACTTCTCAAAAATGTCACGACGAAATGACATATTACAACCCCTCGCTGTTAATACTTCTTGAGGTTTCACTGTATGCACTAAATCAATATAATACCAAGCAATACCGGGGTCCATTGCTTGTGGAGGGAGATATTCGATTGTTTTATCATTATTATAATTCTTGTCTCCTTGAGTGCGTCCTTGGGCAGCATCTGCCATTTTCATTCGGTCAAAAACACGTCCGGCAACTGCACCCACTTCAGGTTTTTCAAGGTAATTTTTAGCATGTGCTTTTAAAAAACCTGTTTCAAGTCGAACGTCATCATCAAGAAATAAAATTATCTCACCGATTGAGCGTCTAACTGCATAATTTCTCGCACCTGGTAAACTTGCCCAATTAATACGAAACCATTGAATTTTATGAGTATCAGATAGTTCTTTTAAATAGCTTTCAATTTCCGGCTTATGTTGAGGAGTTTGGTCAACAACTATAATTTCGTAATTTGGATAATCTTGTTTTAATGCATCATCAATACTGTCACGTAGAGGCTCCTCACGTCCATAGGTTGGAATAATTACTGAAATAGAAGGTAAATTCATTTTCTGATTTATTGGTTATTGGTTATTGGTTATTAATTGGGTAACTTTTGATTTTTGGTTCTGACTCATAATCTCGTGTATAAGACGACCCACCGGGTCGTCTCTACGTTTTCTTTTTACCTGTTTTCCCTTGCACCCTTTCTGCTTGCTCTTCCTGAAGTCGCTCTAACCTGTCAATTTCTGGTAATTTTAAAAGAATTCCAGCCGCAAACCAGTAGTAAACACTCACCGGATCGACATCCAGAGGATAGTAATAAGTGTTGTAGCTAATAAACAGTATAAACACCCACATGGCTGCTCCGTAACTGCGGAAATTACGGTTTTTTACAGAACGATAAGTACGGAAGCAAATTATTGTTAAAGTTGTGACCAGTGCTAAAAAGCCAAGTACGCCGACTATGCCAACTTCATGCATTACTTTCGGGTAATATGTTTCAATCAGTTGAGCGTCGCCGAAAGCACGGGCTGAGTTAGTCGCACGTCCTAATCCATTTCCCAAAGGTCCGTCTAAATTTTTCCAAACGTCTTCAAATTGTTGGGTGATAAATTCATAGGGAGGCGAAGCTTCCCAGCGACTGACAAAACTTTCTGTTCGCTCTTGAATCACTGTTGGGTTACTTGCGATCGCACCTCCTAAAACTAATCCTAGTCCAGCAAATACGGGTATAAATCGCTTTAAATTTGCCAACTGACCCGTAAGTAGTAAACACAGCACGAAACATGTCGGTACTAAGGCTAAAGCGATTCTTTGTCCAGAGATAACCGCGTTGACAAATACCAATGCCATCGAACCTAAACCAATACCTCGCCATAAAATTGAGGGGTCAGAAAATCCGGTTGCAAATGAAAAAAATGTGCTGGAAATGAGAAACCAAGCCCACTGCCAAGGTGCTACAAAGGTTCCTGGTAGACGAATCATCCCTTCTGATGGGCTGTAAACTAAGGAACCACCAAAATAACAACGGGCTTCGAGTGATGCTTTAAATAGTGCTGCACCTTCGGCTTCTTTAGTACCTTCACAAATACCAACTAAAAGCAAAGCGTACTGGATTATACCGAGAATACAACATACACAAATAATCACGATTTGTAGACGTGTAATTCGTAAAAAGTCTTTTTTGTCGCGAATAAGGTAATAAAAACAACTAATTACAGGAACGTAACCTAAAAATACTTTGAGTCCTAAAATTCCCATCCCAATGGGGAATTCTTTGACAACTGGTTTAAATGGTACTGGGGGAGGAGGATTAAATTGTTGTGAACCGTTGACGAATAATAGCGTCAGGATACAGCAACCCAGGAGAATAAATAGGGGTGTTTTGATTCCTTGGGGTATGAGTAGGGGCAAGCGTTGCTTTTTCAGGTTTTGCCACAACCCAATTAAGGCTGGGACGTAGAAAGCATCTTTCGCTAGCTGTAAGATGGGACTGTTGCCAATGTAGTAGGTGACGGTTCCACCGATTGGTACGTAGATAAGGAAAGCTATCAGAGCTTGACTTGGGTATTTGTAAGATAGAGACAAGACAATGACTCCTAGAACGCCGGGAATGGCTGTTTTGATACCACCAACTAGGAAGAGTATTAAACCCAAGAATAAGCCACTGCCAACAACCGTAGAGAGGAAGCTAGTAAGTTCTTTTTTGGCTTGGGCTGCTTTACGTTTGTGGATTAGCTTTTGTTTTAAGTCAATAGTTGAGTTTTCATTGCTAGGGTCAGGTTTTTTCTTGGATTTAGGTTTACTTTTTGCCATGAAATTTCAGATTGAAGACTGGGAATTTGCGGGATTGAGGACTATTAAAAGACAGATTCGTGAAGGAAAAACCAGATTTTGGGATTAGTAATTTTTAGTTACTTTAATATTTTAGTTTTAGTTTATTTTTGAAATTATTTTTAAGTGTTTTTACGTAAATAAGCTGTTTCAGTCGCATAAATAGCTGATGTTCAATTTCCATATCCCCGGTTTTTTGAAGAAGTTGGGGATATTTGCTAGATATTGGCTGTAAATATATACTGCTTTTTCTATCCGTTTGTGATGTGCTTCCGGTATTAAGGGAACACCAAGAAATAAATTGTCCCAGTATATTAAAGGGTGGGAAGACCCCACCCCTACGTATGATAGGGCTAGTAAATATTTAGCGAAAAAGTAGATATTTTTGTTCCCAAAAGCAATAAGGGCACGATATTCTCATGCCCTTACGATATTCTGGTTTCTTGATTTTTAATTTCTGATTACTGATTTAATCTACAAGGTGTTCTTCTACTGATGCGACTAGGGTGTCAGTCCAATGTTGCACAAGTTCGGCATCTTCAGCCTCAACCATGACGCGAATTACTGGTTCAGTTCCTGATGCCCGCACCAAGATTCTGCCTGCATCTCCCATTGCCGATTCAGCAGTTGCGATCGCATTCATCACTTCTTGACAATCTTCCCATGCCATGCGTTTATTCCGGTCTTCCACACGCACATTTTTTAATAGCTGGGGGTAGGTAGTAAAACTTTGGTCAACTAGTTCACCCAAACTCATCCCAGATTCCCGCACTAAGGCTGTAATGTGCAATGCAGTTAACAAACCATCCCCTGTCATCCCGTAATGACGACACAAAATATGCCCCGACTGTTCACCACCTAACATTCCGCCTGTTTTAAACATTTCGGCTTGAACATATTGGTCGCCTACCGCTGTCCGAACTAGCTTACCACCTTGTTTTTCCCACGCCCGCTCAAAGCCTAAATTTGCCATGACGGTGGAAACTATTAAATTGTCGGGTAGTTGCCGCTTCTGTTGTAGACTCTGCCCCCAGAGATACAAAATATAGTCGCCGTCTACCTTGCGTCCAGTATTATCTACCGCCAAAACGCGATCGGCATCGCCATCAAAACCAAAACCCATATCGGCGTTATTTTCTTTGACGGCTTCTTGCAATAATTCTAAATTGGTAGAACCGCAATTAACATTTATTCTGTTACCATCAGCTTTGTTGTGAAGACAAATAACCTCAGCACCCATCGACTTAAATACCGATGCCCCTAAACCCACTGAAGCTCCCCAAGCCAAATCGAGAACTATTTTTATCCCCGCAAAATTCAGTGTTTTTTGAAAAGGCTTTTTCAATGCCTCAGCATAATCTGCTACCAGTTCAGGACGCGCATAATGCCGTCCACAATCACTTGTTGGCGCAACTGGGGTAGAAATCCCCCGCAGTCCAGATTCTATTTCTACTTGCAAATCTTTAGGTAACTTCATCCCATCCCCACCGAAAACCTTGATGCCATTGTCTTCCGGTGGATTGTGGCTGGCGGAAATCATCACACCACCAATGGCGTGACTAAT
The DNA here is from genome assembly GCF_002289455.1 of Brunnivagina elsteri CCALA 953. Lineage (GTDB taxonomy): Bacteria > Cyanobacteriota > Cyanobacteriia > Cyanobacteriales > Nostocaceae > Brunnivagina > Brunnivagina elsteri. The sequence continues at coordinate 10,265 of NZ_NTFS01000010.1, read as the reverse complement.
ACTTGTTAAATAAGCTACACAAGGAGTTGGACACAAGCCCAAATACCAAACTTCAACCCCTGCGGCTGTTAGTCCCGCACTCAAAGCCATTGCCAGCATATCGCTGGAATTTCTAGAGTCTTGCCCCAGCACAACTGGTCCTTTTGCGGTTCCGCGACTACGCAAAACAATTCCAGTCCAAAATCCAATTTGTAATGCTAAAGGCGCACTTAACAAATCTCCTACCCGTCCCCGAATACCATCGGTTCCGAATAGGGCAGTCGCTGGCAAAGAGATCATCCCTGTTCCCAAACTACTGACATCAGTAGCGGAACCCTCACGAATAGCATCTTGAGTCCGAGTTATAAATGAGACCATAAGTTTAAACACTCCACACAGTCACACTGGAGAATATCACTTTATACTTTAATTGAACAATTCCGTATGAATACCTTTGCATCAGGATTAGTTTAAACTTTTCTGTTTATAAATCTATGCCAATTTGGCTTTGTTTTCAGTAAAAATGCTTATATATTTCACTAAGAGGGTGTTTATAAATAAAATTATGTCATTCTGAGGAACGAAGAATCTAGCGTTTGAAGCGTAGTCTAGAGATGCTTCACTGCGCTATCGCTCCGTTCAGCATGACAAACTAGACTTTTTGCCTAATTTATAAACACCCACTAAGGATTCATGAATCTTTCTTAAAGGTCGTAATTATACTTAAAATTTCTTTGTATATTGTCTTAATCAGAATTCAGGATTAGAGTCATGGTTTACACCATCTTTACTAGAGTTAGCAGCAGTTTTGGCGTTTTTGAAAAAGTGCCGAAAATTACAAATTGTTGCAATCTGATTCATTTTGAGAGAAATGCTCATCAAATTATCTTAATCTAGCTTTTTAGTGGCTCAGAATTCAGGAGTCAGAATTCAGGAGTCAGGAATTCAGAATTCAGGAGTTAGGAGTCAGAATCCAAAATCTAGAATCCAAAATTAATTGACCTTTTAATGTAGAGAAATTTAGTTTATGAGCAGTAATTTATCATCTAAATTGCGTGTAGGCACGAAAAAAGCTCACACGATGGCAGAAAATGTTGGATTTGTCAAGTGTTTTCTCAAAGGTGTGGTGGAAAAAAGTTCTTACCGGAAGTTAGTCGGGAATTTCTACTTCATCTACTCGGCAATGGAAGAAGAGTTAGACAAACATCAAAATCACCCGATTCTTTCTAAAATCCACTTTAAAGAACTTTATCGGAAGCAAACCTTAGAGCAAGATTTGGCGTTTTACTACGGAGCAAACTGGCGTGAACAGGTTCAGCTTTCGTCCGCAGGAGACGCTTACGTCAAGCGTATTCGCGAGATTTCGGAAAAAGAGCCCGAATTGTTAATTGCCCACTCTTACACTCGTTATTTGGGTGATTTATCTGGTGGACAAATTCTCAAAGGAATTGCCCAAACAGCGATGAACCTTACCGATGGTGGAACTGCATTTTACGAATTTGCGGATATTCCTGACGAAAAAGCCTTCAAAGTGAATTATCGTGCTGCTTTAGACGAAATGCTCCTTGATGAAGCCACATGCGATCGCATTGTTGAGGAAGCGAACGAGGCTTTTGGTGTCAACATGAAAATGTTCCAAGAGTTGGAAGGTAATTTGATTAAAGCTATTGGTGTAATGCTTTACAACTCCTTAATCCGTCGTCGTACCCGTGGCAGTACTGAACTGGCAACTGCGGAATAATCACCAGTTAGTATTCTCACCAAACCTACAAACAATCTATTGGGGCATTCTTTTTGTGGTGATTTCGTCAGCAAGCGAAAAATCACAACGAGAGTGCCCCTTCTGCTATGGAAAAATATAAGTTGAGAAATTGCTAGGGAATTTGCGAGGGATGGTGCGATCGCATGGGAAAATGCAAAGGAAGTTGATTTAATTAAACTTTCCATCTTCACACATCAAGCAAAAATGGCAGCAAAAATCCCCGTTACAGTAATTACAGGTTTCCTTGGAAGCGGTAAAACTACCCTCATTCGTCACTTGTTGCAAAACAATCAAGGAAGACGTATCGCTGTATTAGTCAACGAATTTGGCGAACTTGGCATTGATGGTGAGTTATTGAAATCATGTCGGGTTTGTCCAGAAGATGAGGAAACTAACGAAAATAATAATATCTACGAATTAACTAATGGCTGTTTGTGTTGTACGGTTCAAGAAGAGTTTTTGCCAACAATGCAGCAACTATTAAAGCGACGCGACAAAATCGACTGTATTTTGATCGAAACCTCCGGTTTAGCACTACCAAAACCATTAATCAAAGCATTTCGCTGGCAAGAAATTCGCAACGCTGCCACAGTTGACGCTGTAATTACCGTAGTTGATTGTGCCGCAGTCGCAGCAGGGACATTTGCGAGCAATCCCGAAGCTGTAGCAGCACAACGTCAAGCTGATGATAGTTTAGAACACGAAACGCCTTTACAAGAATTATTTGAAGATCAACTTGCATGTGCTGATTTGGTAATTTTGAATAAAACTGATTTAGTTGATGATTTATCAAAAACTAAAGTGGAGGAATTAGTGAAACAAGAGTTACCTAGAATCGTGAAAATTGTTGAATCAAATCATGGCAAACTTGACCCATCAATATTATTAGGATTTGGCGCTGCTGTGGAAGATAATTTAGATAGCCGTCCCAGCCATCACGACAGCGAAGAAGAACACGAGCATGACGAAGAAATTACTTCCACACATTTAATTTTTGACCGCAGTTTTGACCCAGAAAAGCTTCAAAATCAATTACAAGAATTAGTACAGCAGCAAGAAATTTATCGGATTAAAGGCTTTGTTTCTGTACCTAATAAAGCCATGCGCTTAGTGATGCAAGGAGTCGGAAATCGCTTTGACAAATTTTACGATCGCCCCTGGTATCCCCAAGAGCAAAAACAAACTAAACTCGTTTTTATTGGTCGCGATTTAGATGCATCAAAAATCGAATCAGTTCTGACCAACTAATAGACATTGGGTACTCTCGAATAGAGCAATCCCCAATTCCCAATCCCCTATTCCCAAAATATATGACTATTTCCCAAATTTTCAATATTGCTAATCTTGTTGTGATTCCCTTTTGGCTATCGATGATTTTCCTACCAAAATGGAAAGTAACGCAAAAAGTAATGGAGTCATACTTGCCTTTTGTGCCCCTTGCTTTAACTTATGTATATTTATTTATAATTAGCGTTACTCCAGAGAATGCTCAAGCTTTATCAAATCCACAACTAGCTGATATAGCTAGATTTTTTTCTGATGAAAAAGCTGCTGCCACAGGATGGATTCATTTTTTGGTAATGGATTTATTTGTTGGTAGATATATTTATTTAGAAGGATTGAAAACAGGAGTTTGGACTTTCCATTCTCTCGCTTTGTGTTTATTTGCTGGTCCAATGGGATTGCTTTCGCATATTTTGACTTACTGGGTTAGTACAAAATTTCTGAAAATTGGAAATACCGAAGAATCAATTTCTGCGAGTAGTTAATATCTATAAACCTGTTTCCTGGGAACAGATATCGCAGTTCTCATCTGAGTTAAATATAGTTTGCGTTCGAGAATACTGTAGGGGCAAACGGTTGTTTGCCCTTATTTTATTGCATCCCAACGATTATTTGACCTTATTTTTATTGCATCCAAATAATTATTCCCTCTGATACTAATGTAATATAAAGAAAAGACGCATAAAAGAACCCCACCGCCTGTGGCACCTCCCCTTGCTAAGGGGAGGTATGGAGCAGCTTAATTATATTGCATTTAAACGAGAAGTGTTATCGGTCAATTTTTATTATTTACATATTTATACTGAACTTATCAAACAGAATATTTTTAATTTTCCGCAAATATTCTCAGGCTATATTGATTAAATTCGAGTTAGATTCGAGTGGAAAATTGTGACAAGAGCAAAATCAAAATAAGAACTACCAAAAACATTATTACGTCGAGAAGAGTGCTACCTACCATATCAACTGCTCTTGTTTAGATTAACTGACGTATTTGTGTTTATTTTCGATTATTCTTTGAACTAAAAATTATTCCCACAGACAATTATCTTAGCTTTTGTTTGAAAGTCTCTTCAAATCAGGGTTTTAGAACATTTCCATATGCAATAAATATACGCATCCTCCAGGTTAAAAATAATCTTTTCAAACCTTCCAGACAAAAGTTACAGATATTGAATATCTGGGAATAGCACCTGTAAAGCTATACAAATTTTCTGGAGATTTTTGAAGATGCATATTCCCGTAGGTATTAAATCGCTTGCGTTGAGTTTACCAAGCGTTATCCGCACAAACGACTATTACAAAGAAAAATATCCCGATTTAGTCGCAAAAGCCGAAGAAAAACATTCATTATCATTAATGTCACCCACAGATACATCCGGTGCATCTTCTCATAACGTATATGAATTGGAAATGATGCCCTATCTCCAAGACCCATTTCGTGGTAGCGTGGAGCGACGAATATTAAGTCCAGATGAATCCTCCCTAAAGCTGGAATGTCGTGCAGCCAAGGATGCTTTAGAATCTGCAAAATTGCATCCAAATGAGGTCGATCTGATAATTTCATCATCTTTTCTACCCGAACAACTTGGAACTGGGAATGCAGCCTACGTAGCTCGCGAATTGGGAATCAAATGTGCAGCTTGGAATCTGGATGCAACCTGTGCTAGTGCCCCACTGGCATTACAAACAGCCTCAGCTTTAGTCCAATCGGGAATGTATCGGAATGTGCTGGTTACAATTTCCTGTAATTATTCTCGCCTAATTGATGAAGAGAATACCCTTTCATGGTTTGTAGGTGATGGTGCAGGAGCTTTTGTTGTTGCTCCCCTGGAAATGAACCAAGGTATTCTCGGTGCGAAAACAATAAATACGAGTGCTTTGTGCGACCAGTTAATTTGTACTTTCAGTGAAGATAATTGGGGGAATTTTCGACCTCGCTTACAACTAGGTAAGGAAATGAGCCAAATTATCAGAGATTTGGTTCCAGAAATATTACTTGATTGCTGTAAAGGTGCTTCTGAAAATGCTGGGATAACCTTGGATGAAATCGATTATTTCATCTTCTGCACACCTTGGGCTTGGTATGCAAAATTTTGTACTCGTGCATTGGGTATAGATTTAGATCGCACCATGAATGGTTATCCTCTCTATTCCAATATGGGACCGACAATGAATGTTGCAAATCTATATGAAGCGGCAAGAGCGGGTAAAATTAGTGAGAATGATTTGGTTTTAATGTATGGATTTGGTGCGGCAAGTAGTGCTAGTGCGATCGTAATGCGTTGGGGTGATGTGGCTTTAGGTAAGGTTCCTGCTGGAATTTCTTAGAATCAAAACAACTCGAAATATATACTCAAAACGTTAAGCAACTTAGCTTTTTGCTAGAAAAAAATTTCTTCAACCTCTCCCCGTCCACGGAAAGAGGCTTGGAGAGTATTTATCCATTCGCAGCATAGTAAAAACCAAAATTGCCTGTGACTTTTATTTTGTTGCTTGCTTCTCCGAATTATTTAGCTGTCTGTTTATTTATGCTATTCATGCGCTCGCCAATAGGGGCTAACTCAGAAGGATTAATTTTAACATCAATAACAAATGGAACCTTAGATTTCATAGCCTTTGATATTGCCTTTTTAAGTTGAGATTCATTGTCTACACAAATTCCATCTGCACCCATGCTACGTGCTAACATGGCGAAATCTGTTGGTGCAATATATCCTTTAATGCTAGGTCGTCCGAGCATTATAGCTCCTTGATTACACATATTGTAACTAGCATCGTTGAGGACAATCCAAACTGCGGGAAGATTATATTGAACAGCAGTATTGATTTCGTTGTTCATAAGCATCGAGCCATCCCCGACTATTGCTACTGCTTTTTTACCATTCGCGGCTGCACCAACAACTCCAGTAGTAAAGTGTCCCATAGAAGCGAAACCCGTACTCACTCGCCAACGTGTTGCCTGGTTAAATTTGAGATAATGAATCGCCCAAGCAAAGGAATTACCCCCTTCAGCCATAACAGTTGCATCGCTATTTTCTACTACTACTGTCTGAATAGCACGCATGAGTTCACGAGGTCTTACTAACCCATTTTCAAGTTGTAATTTTTCGGTTGTAATTTCGCCTTCGCGTACTGGTATGTGAACGGACAAAGGATTAAGTTTGTGCTTTTGAGATAACTTATCCAGTAATAAACCTAAGAATGTTTTGATCTCAGCATAGATAGGAAATGTATCTGCCGTCGGGTAAGCGGAACCAGGGACTTTAGGGTCAATATCCACATGAATGAAACCCTTTGGTGGAACCATAATAGAGTTCCAGAATGAGGTGAATTCACCTAACCGAGTTCCCAATACTAGAATCCGATCGGGTGGTGTTGATCGCATGTACTCTATAACAGATTCATGTCCAGCAAATCCTGTTACACCTAAAAATTGAGGATGGCTTTCGGGGAAAATTCCTTTACCCCGTGGCGAACACATCACATTTGCACCAGTTAATTCAGCAAGCCTTTGAATTTCCTCGGCAGCATCTCGCGCACCAAAACCTACCCAGATTGCAAAAGGCTCTGAAAGTATTTCTACTGCTTTATTGATTGCGTTTTCGTCTGGGATGAATAATGAAGTTTTGAATTTTGGAGAAGTTAAGTGGCTACCGGGGCTGGTTTGGATATTTGTAGGGATATTAAGATGTACAACAAATCCACCCGGTCTTTTTATTTGCAGTGCTAGTTCTTCTTGTATTTTCTGTAGTTCCGAGCTTGTAGTGATAGTTTTTGCATAATCGAACACCGTACCAGCTTTAAAAAAGCCTTCTGGCATCGTGTCGCGACTTGTTTCCTGCAAAGCGAATTTCCCTTGTAGGGCTTCTGAAGTCGAACCAGACAGTAAAATGACCTTCGCACCTTCTCCTCGTGCTGCCATAATTCCCGTTAGTACATTAGTAATACCTGGACCAGTGGTCGCAAACACAGCCACAGGACGATTATCTGTAAAATATGCTTCAGTTGCAGCAAAGGCTGACCCTGACTCATGGCGGAAATTTAGCACTTCTATTGAGCTTTTTTCTAAAGCGTCCCATATTGGGACAATTCCACCTCCTCCAATTCCAAAAGCTTGACGTACTCCCAAATCTGTGAGCATTTGAACAATAGTATCGGCTACTGTCGGTTCAATTAATTGTTTATTGGTAGGGTTTATTAGAGAATTATTTGGACTAGATATTTTATTTGAAAGAGCTTTATCAGTCAGTAGCATTTGCTAATCCTTGTAGTATTAAAAAGTTTGTGAAAAATATATTTATTTTTTTTCAATAAACATATTAGAGTCTTTCAATTCTATTGATAATTTCAGCAAAAAGTGTAAATATTCCCTGAATAAATGAGCTAAAAAAATAAACTAAGATTAAATTTTTTCGATATTTTCTGAAAAATCAACAGTAATTTTACTGGTGCGAGGCTAACCATGATACTTGTTTTTTTTTCATCAATAACTAGTGTAAATACGTATTAATAAATCATTTATGAAAAACAATATCCCCGACTTCCAAGAAATAGAGGAAATCGAGGATATGAGTCAATTTTGAAACCTGGAGTAGTGCGGGCATCTTGCCCGCTAATACCAGGGAGCAAGATGCTCCCACTACTTTATAAATACTACAGTTCTCAAAGTAGACATGGTTTATGAGTCCAACAAGTCTTTTGCAAAGGCTTATTATTTAACAGGAATGGATATTATAAATGCTGCTCCTTCCCCTGGAGTGGAATCAACATCTAGAATTCCCCCATGTTTTTCGACGATAATTTGATGTGCGATCGCAAGTCCTAAACCCGTTCCTTTGCCAACAGCTTTGGTAGTAAATAAATGGTCGAATATTTTTGCTTTTACTTCTGCTGTTATTCCTGGTCCATTATCTTGAATTATAATTGTAAGCAGTTTTATATCTTCGTTCAAACTGGTGCTAATTGTAATGCAATTAGGATTTAGTGCAATTTCCTGAAAAGTACTACCAGTATTTGATTCCTCCAATGCATCAATAGCATTTGCCAGCAGATTCATAAATACCTGATTTAATTGTCCGGGGAAGCATTTAACTTCGGGCAAATTATCATAGTTTTTGACTACTTGAATTTTGGGACGAGATTCTGATGGTTTTAAACGGTGCTGGAGAATCATTAAGGTACTATCAATACCTTCATGGATATTAAAGGGAATTTTTTTCTGGGTATCTGCTCTCGAAAAAGTACGCAAACTAATACTAATATCGTAAATGCGATCGATCGCTTGCTGCATAGAAGAAATGACTTTAGGTAAATCTTCTTTTACATAATCTAAGTCTCTAGATTCTATTTCCTCGGCAATTTCTGCAACTGGGTTAGGATAATGTTTTTGATAAAGGTCAATGAAGGTTAATAAGTCTTGTACATATTCTTGTGCAGGTTGTAAATTGCCAGAGAGGTAGTTAATTGGATTATTAATTTCATGTCCTATTCCTGATACTAAGTTACCCAAAGTAGACATTTTCTCGCTTTGCACTAATTGTAATTGTGCTTGTTTGAGTTCTTCCAGCGAAATTTCTAGCTGTTGAGTATTATCTTGAGATTGTTGATATAAACGAGCATTTTCTAAGGAAATAGCAGCTTGGGAACAAAGCAGATTAATCACTTCTAGTCTATCCTTAGTAAATGCTCCTGTAGTGAGATTATTTTCTAGATATAAAATGGCAATCAATCTGCCTTGTTTGAGAATTGGATTACATAACAAACTCTTAGGTTTATTTAGAGTAATATAAGGGTCGGTGAGGTTTTGAGTTTGAGACTTTGAATCGTCAATTTTTAGTTTAGCATCATTGAAAATTACGTGTTCTCGCTTGCGTGAGACATAGTTAATTAAATTCAAGGGAACATCTTGACTTTCTTCAACAGGAATTGATTGTAAAACGTTAATTACTTTGTTATTTGATAGTGCGATCGCTTCAATTACTAGTCTTTCAGATACTAAATTATCGGAGTTTGGTAAGATGAGTACAGCTTTAGAAGCAGCAGCATTTTCAATCAAAACTTGCATGAGATTAACTAGCAGTTTATCTAGTTCAATTTCGCCACTAATCGCATGAGAAGCTTTGATTAAGCTCACAAAGTCTAATGTTTCGATAATTTTTGTACTACTACCAGTAATAGTTTTTCCATAACTACTGCTAATGGAAATAGTCTCTTTAGCATTTAAACTGCTAATTTCTCTTTGTTTTGTTGCACTTAATAAATCGGGATATTGTTTTTCGAGATGTTCGACTTTCGCTAATGCTCCCCAACGTGCATAACAGTAATAAGCGTTTATTAAATAAGTTTGGGCAATAGTTTGTTTATCCCATCCAAGATAGAATTTTGCAGCAAGTTCATTTGCAAGGGCTTCTTCTTGAATATATTCATTTTCTTTGGCAAAATAAATGGCTTTATCGTAATAATCCATTGCCACTATTTTGTCATCTATAATTCGATATTTCTCTGCTTCAACAAGGTAGTATTTATGTAAAAAATTCATCGGAGCATGATTTGCCCAATGTTGCATTTTTTGTTGATTTGCATTTACTTTTTCTAAAAATTGCTTCTGCTCTAGTGGTGTAAGATTTGGATATATAGCTAATCTCACAAGAGAGTCATATAGATAAAAGGTGGGTATGATTAGAGAACCAGAAACACTAGATAAGTGTTTTTCTGTTTCTACCGAACATTCCAAAGCTAATGGTAAATTGCTAAACAAGTAATTGAGAATTAGTTTATTGAAATTGACTATCGCGATCGCCATTACATAATTGGTTTCTTTATGTATTGGCATCATCACAGTTTCATCGTAACTTTCACCAATTAAATAACCAGTATCTGTACTTTTATTTATCAAATTTAGAACGGTTTGTCGCCAAATTTGTACGGAGCAAAGAGCTGCTTTCTGTTGGAGTCGATCAAGAGTCTCGCAAGATGCAGCCATATTATGCTCTATTTCTGTTAGCTCTTTACCTATTAAATAGGTTATATTGGAATAATTATTTAAGCTATAGCCTCCAAACTCTAACTCTCCTACTTCCAAGGCGACTGTATAAACTTCCTGTAATGGTTTTAAAAAATTAGCAGCGTGATTTTTCCAAAGCCCAACAAAGCTATTGTATATTAGTAAACTTTTTACTTGTATCGGAGTATTAGCGAAAGTCGAACATCTCGAAAAACAATATCCCGATTTATTAAG
>NZ_NTFS01000001.1 GCF_002289455.1 Brunnivagina elsteri CCALA 953 | reverse complement strand
TTCTCTCCGTTACAAAACATAATTGCGTAGCTTTAGCTTCTCGCTCTGCGAGTATTACGAATTGCGTAGCTTGCTTCCACGGAGTGGTACGCTTTCTCGTAGAGTAGCGCGAACGGGGGATTTTACCCCGACACAAAACACGCTGCCCTTCTTAAGCAGGGGAATTAAACAGAACAAGCTTGTTAAATAGTTGATAAAATTCTCAACTATTTCCAATATCCAAAAAAAACCTATGCTTGAAAACTTTTCGATCCCAGGGTTTTTACTGAAATTCTTGATTAAGATTTATAAAGAATTAAATAAAATCTATAACTGTCCAGAGAACATCTTAAAATATTGTTAACTTACGCCAAACCAGCAACTGTTGCCCTAAAAGACAAAACTTTGAGAAAAAGACTTTCCTAACTTTGCCTTGGTAGGAAAATATTTTTGTGCAAACTTTCTCAATAATGCTCTGGTTGCTCAAAGTTAATTACACCTACCAAACCCGGAATCATCTATGGCTATAGGCTACGTTGCGCTTGTTCTCCACGCACATCTGCCCTTCGTTCGTCACCCAGAAAGTGATTATGTGCTGGAGGAAGAATGGCTTTATGAAGCTATTACAGAAACTTATATTCCACTATTACGAGTATTTGAAGGATTAAAGCAAGACGGCATTGACTTTAAAATTACTATGAGTATGACACCTCCTTTGGTGTCGATGTTGCGTGACCCTTTGTTACAAGAACGCTATGATGCCCATCTAGCTCAACTAGAAGAACTAATCGGGCGCGAAATTGAGCGAAATGCTAACAACGGTCATCTAAAATATCTTGGTGAACACTACGCTAGCGAGTTTAGTTCGACACGCAAAATTTGGGAGCATCACAAAGGCGATTTAATCACAGCTTTTAAACAATTTCAAGATTCTAATAATCTCGAAATTATGACTTGCGGTGCTACACATGGTTATTTGCCTTTGATGAAAATGTACCCGCAAGCTGTGTGGTCACAACTTCAAGTAGCTTACGACCATTACGGGGAGACATTTGGACGACCTCCGCGAGGTATTTGGTTGCCGGAATGTGCTTACTACGAAGGTTTAGAGCGGATGCTCGCGGATGTGGGTTTACGTTATTTCCTAATTGATGGACATGGTATTCTTTATGCTCGTCCACGTCCTCGTTTTGGAACCTACGCCCCTATTTTCACAGAAACGGGTGTAGCTGCATTTGGAAGGGATCATGAGTCTTCCCAGCAAGTGTGGTCTTCGGAGGTTGGTTATCCTGGTGCTGCTGAGTACCGCGAATTTTACAAAGATTTGGGTTGGGAGGCTGAGTATGAGTACATTAAGCCTTATATTATGCCAAATGGGCAGCGTAAGAATACGGGAATTAAGTATCATAAAATCACTGGGCGTGGTTTAGGATTGTCTGACAAGACGCTTTATGACCCATATTGGGCAAGAGAAAAGTCCGCAGAACATGCTGCTAACTTTATGTATAATCGGGAACAGCAAGTCGCGAATTTACATGGAATTATGGGGCGATCGCCAATTGTGGTTTCCCCTTACGATGCGGAGTTATTTGGACATTGGTGGTATGAAGGTCCGTGGTTCATTGATTATTTGTTCCGCAAGTCTTGGTACGACCAAAAAACCTATCAGATGACCCACTTGGCGGATTATTTGCGGGCAGAACCAAATCAGCAAGTTTGTCGTCCATCCCAATCAAGTTGGGGTTACAAGGGATTTCATGAGTATTGGTTAAACGATACAAATGCGTGGATTTACCCACACTTGCATAAAGCTGCGGAACGAATGATTGAGATTTCGACCATTGAAGCGGCTGATGAATTGGAATTGCGAGGATTGAATCAAGCGGCACGGGAGTTACTTTTAGCACAATCTTCCGACTGGGCTTTTATTATGCGGACGGGGACAATGGTACCTTATGCAGTGCGAAGAACGCGATCGCATTTGATGCGGTTTAATAAGCTTTATGAAGATATCAAAATTGGTAAAATCGATAGCGGTTGGTTGGAAAAGGTTGAACTGATGGATAATATTTTCCCGAATGTCAACTATCGTTCTTATCGTCCTTTATAGGGAATTAAACAAGGACAAATAATAAGGGCAAACAACCGTTTGCCCCTACGATTTGGCTTCAGAATATTACTCGGTAATTTAAAATTTTAATTGGCGTTACGAATTTCATCGTATTTGGCGCGTACAGCTTGTATATCTTGCCACATCAGCCATTTTGGACCACCGCGATCGCGTGTGGGATTTCGTAACAAATAGGAAGGGTGAAAAATTGGCATACATAATTTACCTTCCCACTCGATCCATTTACCACGAATACTTGTCATCGAACCGCGATCGCCAATTAAACCTTTTACTGCTGTTGCCCCTGTCAAAAGGATTATTTTTGGGTTCACAAGACGAATTTGTTCAAATATGTAAGGTTTGCAAGCTGCCATTTCCTTAGCTGTGGGGGTGCGGTTTTCCGGTGGTCGGCATTTCGCAATATTACCGATATAGACATCATTCTCTGTATTTAATCGAACTGATGCCAAGATTTTCTCTAGAAGTTGACCAGAACGACCAACAAAAGGTAAACCAGTTTGGTCTTCGTGCTGTCCTGGAGCTTCTCCAACAACCATAATGAGAGCTTTTGGATTTCCGCGTCCGATGACAGCGTGGGTACGGGTTTCTCCCAATCCACAACGGTGACACTGATTACAATGTTGTGTTAATTCCATCATACTGGGATAAGTTCCCAAAGGAATGGGAATTTTTGCATCTGTGGGAATCAGTTCGTTTAATTGTGGTTTGAGACTGGGTTCGTTTAAATCAAACAAATCGAGTTGACTATCGCTACTCATGAAACTTTTTTATTAATTAGAAGCATCAGGTATCAAAATTTTCGTTACATAACTTGTGATTTAAGCAAGTGTTCACTAATATATTCTGCTGCGTTCTATTTTGGTTTTACTAGTATTTATACTTTCACTATTTTAGCAGGGAGCTGAAAAATAAATTACCCAAAATTAGCGAATACGATTACTTATCACTCTTCTATCAGTGATTTATACTCTCATTCTGGTAAGTTTTAATGGCAAAACTTACCTCAGTAATCTAGCTATACTTAGTTTTTTGCTTCGACATCAAACCGTACCTGCCGATATAACTTATCTACAGCAATAGAAAACCCAATACTTTCCAAATTCAAAGTATCCCCACTACCATAGGTATGTAATACCCACAAACCTTCATCATTCCGACGAAAACATTCCACCCCAACTTCATCAGATTCAATTAAAACATATTCTTTCAAACTACTTAATTGTCGGTAGCGAGTAAATTTTTTACCTCGGTCGAATGCTTCAGTTGAAGGTGATAAAACCTCAACAATCAAACAAGGAAATCGGACTAAATCAATTGATTCCTTATCTCTCTCGTCGCAAGTGACCACCACATCCGGATAATGATAAGGTCCTGATGGAAATAATTCTACTTTCACATCGTTCATATATATATCACAGCCTTTTTCCCCCAGGAAACCATCTACGGCTGTGGTAAAGTTTATCGCAATGCGGTTATGGGGTTTGGTTCCCCCTGTCATTGCGAATACTTCTCCATCAATGTACTCATAGCGTAGTTCCTGGGTTTTTTCCCATACCAGGAATTCTTCAGGTGTCATGTATTTAAATTGAGGATTGGCAACCATAAGATGAGTTTGTGTTGTTGGTATTAGTAAGTTTAAAATTATAAAATTTATAAAGTATTGTTCTTTTTAGTTCTGACTCCTATAAGTTCATAGGCATTTTACTATAAAAAAGGTGAGCAATGCCCACCCTAATATTATCTCATCCTCTCTGCGCCTCCCCGTCTCTGCGTGAGGAAATTATTCTAATTAATTCTAATCAATTTGGAGGGTCAATTTTATTCACAAATGCAGCCCAAATAATCATCGGGGAACCAACACCTAAACAAAATAACCACTGCTGAAAACTTAATGGAGCAGTCTCAAACACCTGATTAATCAACGGTACATGAGCAAAGACAATCTGTAATAATATTGCCCCAATTATCCCAAATCCAATAGCAGGAACATCAACATTTTCTTCAATTGTGCCATCTAACTTGGCAATCAAATTTGGAATTAATTGACTAATACTCAACATGTAGAAAATCCGTCCAGCAATCAAAGCATTTATCGCCATTGTTCTGGCAAGGGCAATATTCCCTGTGGAAACGCGAATATATTCAAATACTCCAAATATCACAATCCAATTAAACAGAGAAATTGCTAATATTCGCTTCATTCGACTTCCCGAAATTAATGGTTCATTCGGGTCACGTGGCACTTGCTTCATCACATCTAATCCCTTTGGTTCAAAAGCTAAAGGAACAGTCATCGTGATGGAATTCAACATATTCAACCACAGTACTTGTAGTGATAAAATCGGCAAATCATTTCCTAACAAAGTGCTTAATAAAATCGTCATTGATTCCCCACCATTTACGGGAAGAATAAAACAAATTGCTTTCAAAAGATTTTTATAAACTGCTCGTCCTTCCTCCACAGCAGCTTCAATTGAAGCAAAATTATCATCAGTAAGCAACATATCAGATGCTTCTTTCGCTACTTCTGTACCAGCACCACCCATTGCAATACCGATGTCAGCTTGTTTAAGTGCAGGGGCATCATTGACACCATCCCCCGTCATCGCGACAACTTCACCCTCCGACTGTAGCGCTTCCACCAAACGCAGCTTTTGTTCCGGGGCAACACGGGCAAATACCACACCTTCTTCAGCCACATGGGCAAGTTCAGTTTTATCCATCTTGGCTAATTCCGTACCCGTAAATGCCAGTACAGAACCATTTTTATTTATACCCATACGTCGCGCGATCGCTTGCGCTGTAACAGCATGGTCGCCTGTAATCATTTTTACTTGGATTCCCGCATCTTGACAGGCTTTGACAGCTGCGATCGCACTTTCGCGGGGTGGATCGATCATTCCCTGTAAACCCAGGAAAATCAAGTCTTTCTCAATATCCGTATGGTCTACGGTAGTTTGGTTATCAGGTACGGCTTTTTTTGCCAATGCCAATACCCGCAAACCTTGTCGTGCCATGATATTGACTTCGCGCTCGATGGTTGTCTGACGCAGGGTTTCCACACAATCGATAGGGCGTGAGTCACCTTTAGTATTCAACAGCAACTGGCAGCGTTTGAGAATCGATTCAGCAGAACCTTTGACATAGATAATTTTGCCTCTGGATGTTTGATGCAGGGTTGCCATGTATTGATAGTCAGACTCGAAGGGAATCACATCAAGTCGAGGCATTTGTCTAGAAATAACCTTTTGATTAAAGCCTGCTTTGGCTGCTGAAGCTATTAAAGCACCTTCCGTGGGGTCCCCCAATACAGTCCATCGACCATCTTTATGCTCCAGTTGGGAATCGTTACATAACACACCAGCTAATAGACACTCTTGCAAACCTTTATCGCTGTTTAAGTCAATTGCTCGTTCGTCGCGAATCACATCACCTTCGGGTATGTATCCAACTCCCGTCAATGCATACTGATGTCCACTAGCATAGATTGCCTGAACAGTCATCTGGTTTTCAGTCAAAGTTCCTGTCTTATCAGAACAGATGACTGTGGCACTTCCGAGGGTTTCGACAGCAGGTAATTTACGAATAATCGCATTCCTCTTTGCCATTCGAGAAACACCAATTGCTAGAGTTACAGTTACGACTGCTGGCAAACCTTCGGGAATGGCACTTACTGTTAGGGTTACAGCAGCTTCGAGAGCATCATTGAAGTCTCTAGTACTCAATCCCACAACAAAGGTGAGAGTGGCTAATCCGAGAACTATTCGCAACCAATTCTGACTGAATTTATCGAATTTCCGAGTTAGTGGTGTAGCTAGATGGGAATGCTGTTGCATTAACTGAGAAATCTTCCCAGTTTCGGTTTCATTTCCCGTCGCAACGACAATTCCCGTACCTTGTCCAAAGGTGACAAAACCACCCGCATATGCCATGTTTTTGCGATCGCCAATTGAAGTGTCTGGATGCAGTATCTTGAGATTCTTTTCCACTGCCACCGATTCACCTGTCAATCCCGATTCATCAACTTGAAAATTTTTGACTTGTATCAACCGTAAATCTGCTGGGACTTTATCACCGGAAATTAGAAATACCAAATCTCCTGGCACTAACTCACGGGAGGGAATGCGAACTTTTTGACCATCGCGAATGACTGTAGTCTCAGTAGTGATTGCCTGTGCGAGTGCCGCGATCGCACCTTCTGCTTTTGACTCTTGGATAAATCCAATGATGGCATTGGTAGTCGTAACACCCCAAATTACCCCCGCATTCACAAAACTACCTGAGAGCGCTTTCACCAAACCCGCACACAACAAAATAATTAGTAACGGTTGGTTAAATTGCAACAGAAACTTTAACCACCAAGATTGTCCTTTCTTTGCTGTCAGTTCGTTTGCACCATACCTACTGACTCGCTCCTTCACTTCAAAGCCATTTAAACCCTTGTCAGAATTAGTTTGCAGTAATGCGATCGCTTCCCCAATTTCCATTGAATGCCAAACCTGACTTTGCTTACTCGGCAAATCTACGGTTGATACAACCTGCACCATAATTATTTCCCTGCGAACAAATATTCAACGAATAGTCAAAACTCTGTGTTAAATAATTAATAGCACGACTTATTAGTGCTGTAATCTAGATGACACTTCTTAATTCTGATAATTTGCATAAATTATCTCAATGGTTATTGCAGATAAACTAGTGGAGTTAGTATGCTTTGCGTTACAACTTGGGTGAAATTAAAAGGCAAAAGGCTGGTGTACTTAGACTTGTCAACTCCATTAGAATTAATTGGGCGATCGCGGGAATTTCAAGAAATAGTTGAAGTTTTGGCAAAGGATGGTGACTTGCTAATTGCAGGAGTACCTGGTAGCGGTAGACGTACCCTAGTACGTGCAGCAGCCAAAGAAGTAAATGCTGTAGTGATGGAAATAGACTGTATTCGCGCTACCGATGGTGAGCGGTTTGTGCAATTACTGGCAGAAACGATTAGTCAAAACTTTGACAATCAACCAATTCAAAATTGGGTGACAACAAGCACTAGTGAATATTTTGTTTTTGAAAATGAAGCCAGCAGCAAGTTGAAATTACTACGGGGTTTAAATCAAAAACAACTATGGCAAGCGTTTGAATTTTTGCTCAAGCTACCGCAACGACTAGCCGAAGATGACGACAAGCGGGGAGTATTGATTTTGTATGCATTTCCACATATTCGTTCGTGGGATCGTGGTGGATTATGGGAAGCGACATTTAGGCGGGAAATTAAAGTACAAACTCGTATCAGCTATGTTTTAATTGCAACTATTGCCGAGACAAATAACCATGTCGAAGAAAGCAATTATCCCCTGGAAGTTTTGGAATTAGCACCTTTAGCAAAAGATATCATCGCAGTTTGGGCAAGGGGAATTTTACATACTCAAGGATTAACATTTGACCCCCGTTCCAAAGCATTACAGCTATTTTTAGACGCAGTACAAGGGCACATTGGCGATGCAATGGCATTAATTCGCCGCTTGCAGGGGATACATCGTCCCAATGATTTAATCACCGAGCAGGCAGTTCAAGAGGCGATCGACGGATTGCTCAAAGATTTATCGATGACCTTTGAATCACTTTTAATGCTGCTACCACCCAACCAAGTACACTTGCTAGAATCATTAGCCTGCGACCCTACGGAAAAACCGCAGAGTCGTGAGTATATTCAAAAACATGTGTTGTCTCGTGGTGGCAGTTTACAGGGAGCGTTGATAGGACTCCAACACAAAGGTTTAATTTATAGTGCCGAACAGCGATATCAACTAGCATTACCCTTGCTGGCACTGTGGTTGAGGCAACGCTTGGTTTAAGTTTTATTTTATCCTTCAATTTAGCTGCATCAAATTGATTTATGAACAATTAGAAACAAAATGCGGACTTTTTTCAAACTTGGTATAAAATGCTTGTACTCTATTATTTGGCAGTAAATTTTATTCAATGACTAATTAATTAGCAATTCATCATAAAAAAAATAATGTGATAAAAGTTAAAGAAATAAGTGGTGTTGCAACTAAAAGCATGGTTTTATCGTCTTCAAAGCAAAAATGCATATTTTTCAGAGGATAGTTAGAGATACAATAATCCCATTCTTGCCTTATCATTACTATCTAGATCGTAAAATACTCGCTTCCCACATGTATCTACTTCTACCAAAAATTATAAAAAGCAAACTAAATTTTGACTTTTAGTGCTGAATGATTAGGTGAATCGTCTAGACTCATCTAGAATCAAATAAATTAGACTGCTCGAACCGAAACAAACTCAAAAAGCAAACCTCGAACCAAAAATTATTATGGTAGCTGCTGGTACAACATTACAGGGTGGCAAATATACTCTAGACCGCGAAATCGGTCGGGGAGGCTTTGGTATTACATTCAAAGCGAATCATCACTTTTTGCATCAGGTAGTGGTGATTAAAACCCTGAATGAAAAGCTGCGGCAACATGCTGATTTTGCCAAATTTGAGCGTCAATTTCAGGATGAAGCGCGACGTTTAGCTACTTGCGTACACCCAAATATTGTCAGAGTTAGCGACTTTTTTATTGAAGATGGCTTGCCATACATGGTAATGGAGTACATCCCTGGGGAAACCTTGGGAGAAGCTTATGTGATGGCAGGGATACCCCTGACTGAAGCTACAGCCATTCACTACATTCGCCAAATTGGAGCGGCTTTAGAGGTAGTCCACAAAAACGGGTTATTGCACCGCGATATCAAACCCGATAATATTATCCTCCGTCGAGGCACTCAAGAAGTAGTACTGATTGACTTTGGCATTGCCCGCGAATTTAATGGTGGAGTTCGCCAAACCCATACAGGGATGGTTTCCGAGGGCTATTCACCAATCGAGCAATATCTCTCGCAAGCACCTCGCACTCCAGCAACTGACATTTATGGTTTAGCAGCGACGCTATATACGCTGCTAACAGGACAATTACCGATGCCAGCATTGTTACGCGATCGCGAAAAAATGCCATCTCCCCGCGAACTACAACCCCATCTCAGTGCCGCAGTTAACCAAGCTATTATGCGTGGGATGGCTGTTGATGCCAGATTTCGCCCGACAACAGTAGCAGAATGGTTAAAACTGCTACCGAGTCCCCTAACCGTAGCAGCACCACAACCCATTCGCACCAACGCAGTTCAAACCATAGATTTATCAACCCAAGAACCTCCAAAAGTGGAAGCAGCAGTTGCAGCAACCCACATCGGCAACCATATCGGTAGCAGAGTCAAAAACAAACCTCCATCGGCACTTCCAAAAGGAACAAACGTCAAAGCCATTGCTAGTAAAATTTTGACACCTAAGGTTTTTATTGCTACGGGAATATCAATGCTCGCAGCTGCCGCAGGTTTTAGCGCTATACGAGCTGGTTCAAACTCCGTAACCAAAGCTCCATCACCAGCAGTAGTCGAACAACCAAGCAATATTATTCCCACTCCTTTTGCTGGTGCTTCAACTGTACCCGAAACTACATCTTCACCAACCAAAGAAACCACAACCTCAGAAGCTAATAATTCGGCAAATAAATCTTCGACAACTTCTCGTGTCGAATCATCCACAACACCAACCTCACCACGACGTAAACGTCGTCGAGTTGACAGTGATGAGAATTCAACTAACAATAGCTCAAGGAAAAATAGAACTTACCAGCGTAATTCCGAAAATTCTGATAATTCCGACACAAAGCTGAGAAATTCCAATAACAACGATAGCAATAACAGCAACGGCAACGAAGAAACACCAAAAAATTCTAATTCAACAACGCGTCGCAATAGTTCAGATGATTCAAGCGGTTCCTCCTCAAATACTCCCAAAACACCTGCCTCTCCCTCTTTAGTGGACAGGTTACGAGGTGTACGTGATTCGCGCACCACACCAGTCGAAAAGAAAAAATCATCAGAAACGTCACGTCCTGCTAATTCCGTCGTTGTACCTACAGAACCATCATCTAATTCTTCCAAGCGATCGGGTTCTGATGTTGTTGTTCCTACTCAGGAAGTGCAGGAACGCAGTTCTGTAGATAGTAATTAAATGAGTTAGGAATTAGGAATTAGGAGTTAGGAATTAGGAATTAGGAATCAGGAATCAGGAGTTGAATAAAATACTGACTCCTGCCCACTGCACTACTGACTCCTTCCTGCCCAATCCCCTATTCCCTAATTTTCCAATCAATTTCTGGTTGATTATGTTTAAGCAATGCTGAATTAATTGCTGAAAATGGTTTGCTACCAAAAAAACCATTCCTTGCCGAAAGCGGTGATGGATGTGCGGATTGAATTACTGCGTGCTTAGTCGTATCAATTAATTTGAGCTTTTTTTGTGCATACCCACCCCACAATACAAATATGACTGGGTGGGATTTGTCATTAACTTTACTAATTACTGCATCAGTAAATATTTCCCAACCTTTATTTTTATGGGAATTTGCCTCATGCGATCGCACTGTTAAAACTGCGTTAAGCATCAGTATTCCTTGCTTTGCCCAGTTAACTAAATAACCGCTCTCAGGAATCTCTAAGCCAATATCATCCTTGAGTTCTTTGTATATATTCCCAAGCGACCGAGGTAGTTTTATCCCTGGTTTTACTGAGAAACACAAACCATGTGCTTGATTGCGATCGTGATATGGGTCTTGTCCAAGTAGTAAAACTCTCACTTTGTCGTAAGATGTTAATTCAAATGCTGAAAATACATCGGTTTCTGGTGGATAAATAGTTTGGGTTTGCCGTTCTTCAATCAGAAAATCTTCGAGTTGACGAAAATAGGGTTTATCCAATTCCTCTGCAAGTACTGAATGCCAAGAAGCAGGAAGTTTTAAATGCAACATTGAGATTTTGGATTTTAGATTGTTGTAGGGGTGGGGTCTCCCCACCCTTTCAGATAATATGGTGATACGTAGGGTCTGCTGAAAAACTCCACAAAGGGAATCTAGATGCCACACAGCTTGAATAATGGTGGTTTTGGAGGTCAAATCCAAAATTCACCCCGCGATTTTCCGCCAAAGTGCATGGATTTTGAGCCTTTAAATCCCATAACCTTGCACTTGTTTACCTTCAAAATGGTTAAAACTCATATTTGGCAAAGGTTATAGCTTTATTCAGCAAGCCCTACGTAGGTGATTAGGATATTTTATTTTCTGGAAATCCCCAATTACCCAAATTAACAGCGATCGCAAATTCCTTTTACTGTCACCTCGTAGCTTTCTGCTTTCAACCCCTCACGCAAAACACTTAAATCAAGATAGGGAAAGGCATTCCAAGAAATATCCTCTATAGCTCCACAACAAGTACAACGAAAATGATGATGCTGGGATATATTGGCATCGTAACGACAAATACCTTCATCTAACAACACTTCTCTCACCAAACCCACATCCCGCAATGCCTGAAGTGCAGCATATACAGTTGCCTGGGAAGAAGTCGGTACATCCCTATTCAAATCTGTCAAAATTTGCTCAACGGTAGGATGATCTGTTCTTGCAAGTAAATTTGCATACACAGCAAACCTTTGCGGAGTTACTCGCAGTTGTTTACTTTTTAGAACTTGAATAATCTCATTCACTTGTTGCTGCATACCAATACTATGTGTTTGGCTTGAAGTATAGAATTAATCGTACAAACGTTCTACTGAAGCATCTCTACTGAGAAAAACATCATAACACATATTGTTTAGGAGCTTATCTTAACTAAGAGTACATTAATTATCATGATAACTACTAGTATTGACACATTCTTAAATCAGAACTATTCTGATTTAGATGCGATAAGCAAAGGTTAATACAAAAGCTTAACGGCAAGGGCATATCGCATCCGAGAATCAACCCTTCAAAAATATTATGAGGTATCTATGACAGCTATTTCCCGTGTTCCTGATGTCGTCTTCAAAACTCGTGTTCGTGATGAATCTGTCACTCCTAATCCATTTCGTTGGCAAGATCGCACAACCCAAGAGATTTTTGCAGGTAAAAGAATAGTTTTGTTTGCACTTCCTGGTGCATTTACCCCGACTTGTTCTTCAACACACCTACCACGTTATGAAGAATTGTACGATCAATTTAAAGCCCAAGGTATCGATCAGATTATTTGTTTGTCAGTAAATGATGCCTTTGTAATGTTTCAATGGGGCAAGCAAGTAGGGGCAAACAATGTCTTTTTACTGCCAGATGGAAGCGGAGAATTTACCCGTAAAATGGGAATGTTGGTAGACAAATCCAATATTGGTTTTGGGATGCGTTCTTGGCGATATGCAATGGTTGTTAACGATTGCAATATTGAAAAAATCTTTGCAGAAGCAGGATATGAAGATAACTGTGCGATCGACCCATTTGAAGTATCTGATGCAGACACTGTACTAGCTTATCTTAAAGGTGTAGAACGTTCCCAAGAAGTTGCTCCTCGCATGTCATTTATTGGCTAATCCCTCGGATTCGGACTATTTACAACAAACCATACCAACATCCCCGATTTTTTTCAGTCGGGGATATTAGTATGTGTCTATAAATTTATCTTATTTTTATACAAACACTAAATCTTCTCTTTCTCCGCAAAGATGTATCTAAAAGAACATCGCTACCATCTTCTTCTTGAGATTCACCGTTAAATGCTAGCGCGATACTTGTACCATAAGTATCTGCCGAGCGAGTTAAGATACAACCAGGAAACGGCTTTGGAGTGGAAGAGGTAATTTTTTCATTGCGATCGCGAATATAGCGGTTCTCAGTTGATTTAAATACAGTTTGTGATTAAGAGTGTTGTAGGGGAACCGACGGTTGTTTGCCCTGGATTGTATTTCATTCAAACAAGAAGCGCTATAAATTTTTTTAATCCCACAACCAAAAAATAACACGA
Source organism: Brunnivagina elsteri CCALA 953 (assembly GCF_002289455.1). Lineage (GTDB taxonomy): Bacteria > Cyanobacteriota > Cyanobacteriia > Cyanobacteriales > Nostocaceae > Brunnivagina > Brunnivagina elsteri. The sequence continues at coordinate 46,307 of NZ_NTFS01000001.1, read as the reverse complement.
ATAATTTTCCGCAAAATCTCCTAAAAACCAACAACATTTTCCAGAGAAAATAAGTTTAGCACACGGTATGAGGGGCAGGGAGACCCTGCCCCTACGACTAACCTAAATTCAAACGAAAAAATAAGACTTCCAGATTTTTCTATAAAGAATGAAACAGCCCTGCCGCAAGCGGGATAGGAGGTAGGGGGTGGGGTTCTTTCTATGCGTCTTCATATTAAATTGGTATTAGGCTTTGTCTGGTTCAAGTTAAATAATTTGAATATTATTTTCTCCAACTAAAGTTAAAAATAGTTTAAAAGCAAATAAACAAAACTATCTTTTAATTCTACATACTTGTACTAACTTGATATTTGCTACTTATTCCATATTATCGAAATAAAGAATAATGTTTACGGCGATAAAAAGAATTATCCGGAAAGTTTATCCAATAATTATATGAATTATGAAAATTTGAATAAGCAGAAGTGAAACTTTGTAAAGATTGCAATAATTTTTACATAAAAGAAAGGTGAAGAAGGAGATTTTTATTAGTAAAGTTACTTACAATAGTATATAAATTATAGTACTCATAGAAAACTCGTAGAAGAATTAAAGATGGGTAATCTCGTAAAGCAAACAAGTAACAAAATATTGAAGCGTATCTACAGGATACCGCCTTTACAACGGCAAGTGGAGTTGAGTTATCAAGCTGCTGTAAAGCAACATGTAGAACATTTGCCAATGCTTTCTCCAAAAGATTTAAATTTAGTAGAAACAGTTAAGCGTGAAGGGGTAGCAATCACTTCATTAGATGCATTGTCAATTCCTTCATCAAAGAAAATGTTTGAGGTGTCACAAAATTTGATGTCGCAAATACCAAAGAGTATTCCAGGCACAAAAAATGAATATGTGGTTCATGCCAGTTCTCGGCAAATGATGGAAAATTCCGAGATTTGCCTTTGGGGACTCGATCAACGTATACTCAACATTGCGGAAAATTATTTGGGTTTACCTGTTGCTTTTCATGGAGCTTATTTTCGTCGGGATATTGCCAATAATATTGAGGATATGTCTAGGTTATGGCATATCGATATCGAAGATTTGAGGGTTTTCAAAGTAATTATTTATCTCCAAGATGTGAATGAGGAAAATGGTCCATTTGAGTACATACCCTTATCTTTAAGCAAACAGGTAGCAGAAAAACTTAAATACAGACATGGATATGTCAAAAGTCAAAGAATGGAACAGGCTTTATCAGACTCCCATTATCAATCTTGTACGGGGAAAGCTGGTACAGTAGTGATTGCGGCAACTGGCAGTGTTTTCCATCGGGGAAAAAAACCTATCGCATCAGATAGATTTGCATTATTTTTTGATTACACATCACGCTTGCCGAAATTATCGTTTTTAAATCAATATTCAATGACGCAAGAAAATTTACATTTGCTTTCAAGTAAAGTTTCTGAATCCCAGCGTCAAAGTTTGTTATGGCAAGAAAATGGATTTTATCCCGAATCTAACTGAGATTTTAGGTTTGGATTTTAGATTTGGATTTTAGGCTTGCAACTTGCAATCTGCGTCAAATATTTTTTAACATGTATTTTTTAACTTGTGTTTCCGAATTTATGATGCTGAATTTGTGCTTTTTAACTTGTGAATAATGATACTGGTATATCAGGTGTGCGTTAACCGTTGATAATCTATGAAAATATTCAGTTCTATATCCTCAGCTTCTTCTCAAGTTGCGGTTACTTCAGATAGAACAGTAATGCAATCCCTGCGATCGCAACCAAAACCCCTGCGATCGCTCTCAAACTAACCTTCTCCCCCATCCACATCGACAAGGGTAGTATAAACACTGGACTCGTTTGCAATAAAGTCGAAGCAATCCCCACCGCAGTAAGTTTAATTGCCACTTGTTGGAACCAAATACCTAAGTAGGTTCCGCAGAAGGCAGCAAAGCAAGTTGCCATAATGACTTTTCTCGATTTCCAATAGGCAAAAACAGGAGTTGTTCTTGATTGCTGCTGCCAAATAATCCAAGGTAGCAGTAAAAATATGGCAGCACCTAACCTAATTAAAGCTGCCCATAACGGGTTAATATTAGTCCCAGCAAGCGCCGCCCTTGAGAGAACAGCCCCCGAAGCATTAGCAACAGCAGCAAGCAGCGCAAACCCAATTCCACGCCATCTGGGAGCCAATCTTTCGTCTCTCTTCCCATCCACCTCCGCAGTGCGTTCGCTAATTACCCAAGCAACACCCAAAATAGTTAATAGAACACCACACCAAGCGCTGATATTTAAGCTTTCTTGGAGAAATATCAAAGCCAGCAAAGCCGTTATTGGTGGTGCTAGGGTTTCCATTAATAATACCCGTCTAGCACCCATACTATTGATGGCAGCCAAAAATGCCGTATCTCCCAATCCAATGCCAATAACACCGCTTAACAGCAGCAAACAGAAGGGAATTGGAGGTAGTACGGGGAAAAAGTCTCCTGTAATTGCGATTGTCACCAGTAGGAATGCGATCGCAACTATTCCTTTAATCAAATTTAGGTGCAATGGTGGAATCGTAGCTCCGACACGTCCATAAACCACTGATGATACACACCATAAAATTGCTGCAACTAAAGCGGCAATCTCACCAGCAAATTTTGTCTCTAATGGCACAAATAATAAGTTTGTTCAAAATAATATATTAAAAATAATACATCCAAAATAATATATTAAAAATAGTACATATCTATTTGCAATCTTTGAAAATATTGATTAATCTAAGAGAAAGACAGGAATAACTATTAGCACTCTCATCTATTAACTGCTAATTTACTATTTACTATTTTTAGCACTCGCAGTCATCAACTGCTAATCGGTGAAGCTAATTATCGGTAGTTATTCTTTTTTTGAGAGGTTTATAGCTATCAAAAAAAGAATAACTATTGATGGGGTCATATAGAGATACAGATTATTTTTTGCTAATACCAAAACCAACCGATTAACTAATTGGAGGATTGGAATGAAATATGCATTCGATATTATAGGGGTATCTCCAGTTTTGCACTTTTTTAATCAGCAGTTGCAAAGTGGTCAAAGTCAGCCAAATCAAGGTGTAGAATACTTGGGAACCCACACTTGTACTCTTGATGCTTTCCTGGAGACAGCAGAATCTGTAACACCAAAAATGTCTTGGAATAGCGATGAAGTAGTTGAAACTGTAATTAGTTTTTGGATGAATAATTCTGATAGTATTTGCTACTGGAAATCTCGCTTAAAAGATGCAGGGAAAGATAACTTAATTGTTGCCAGATTAGCTGATATAAAAGCTCTGCAATCTGAGTTTGAATTATTGCTGAATCAAGATTTTTAAGTAAAATTCAGTTAGCCTTATTACTGGGGGTTTTAAGAGATGTTGTACTTGAACGTCTTTACGGTTCCAAAAATATCATTCTTACAAAAATTGTGTGATAGATTTTAGGTTAATTTGCCACAAAATTAACACCTTACCAAGTTGGATCGCTAAACAAATGAATAATTAACTCATTCCGTCCAGGGGGAACTGCGGAAATACAAGCACGGACAACATCTCCATGTTCGTATTCCACTGTACAAGCGTGACAAGAACCCATTAAACAACCTGTAGGAATAGATACCCCAGCGCGATCGGCTACATCAAGCAGGGGTTCGCCAATTATGGCATCGACGGTAATATCGTCGGGTAAAAAGCGGATACGAACACTCATTTGATTTTGGATTTATTAATATGCGATTTTACAATTTTAATTGCTATTTGGACGACCCATCGGGTCGTCTCTACGGGGGAATGTTACAAAAATGTCGATAAATCTAGGTGACGTTCGACTTCGGTGGCAAGGGAATCTAAGAGATTTTCCCGTTGTTCGCGATAATTCGCAACACCCGTAGGTAATGACTTTAAACCGCGTTGTTGACGTAGGCGATTTAACCAAGCACGTCTCCAGGGTCCATTATCAAAAATACCATGTAAATAAGTACCCCAAACCGATTGACAACCATCGACTAAACCTAAATTGGGGTCATCGAATAATGTTTGGAAACCTTGAGTATCATTCGGTGGAATTTCAGTACGCGATCGCCCTTGGTGAATCTCAAATCCGGTTACGGGTAAACCAGCTTGGGGGAAGTTGGAACTGACTTGACGCTGACGGGCAATTTTTTGTCCAGTAATTACAGTTTTTATTGGTAATAATCCTAACCCTTGGAATCTACCCGCTTGACCTTCGACACCTTCTGGATCGGCAATCATATGTCCCAAGATTTGATACCCACCACAAATCCCTAAAACCGTGCCACCAGAAGCTGCATAATGCTGAATTGCCTCAGCCATCCCTGTTTTTTGCATCATCAATAGGTCAGGAATTGTCGTCTTTGTACCGGGAATAATTACGGCATCAGGATGTCCCAAATCTTGCTTGGGACTGAGGAATTTGATGTTAACACTGGGTTCGGATTCGAGGGGGTCAAAATCAGTAAAGTTGGAAATACGAGGTAATCTAATTACCGCAATATTCAATTCACTACCTTGCTTGTGGGATTTGCGCTCTAATAAATCAAGGGAATCCTCCGCCGGAAATACTTGATCGAGGTAAGGAATTACACCTATTACCGGGATACCAGTACGTTCTTCGAGCCATTTAATCCCGGAATCGAGGAGCGATCGCTGTCCTCGAAATTTATTAATCACAATACCTTTAATTAAAGCGCGTTCGTCGGGTTCCAGTAATTCCAGTGTTCCGATAACATGGGCAAAAGCACCACCTCTATCAATGTCAACGACTAATATTGTCGATGCATTCAGATGTTTTGCGACTCGCATATTCGTCAAGTCGCGGTGTTTGAGATTGATTTCTGCTGGACTTCCCGCACCTTCACAAATCAACAAATCAAATTCGGTTTGCAAATGCTGTAGGGATTCTTCAATCGCTTTCCAACCGATATCAAAATATTGTTCGTAATAATCAGATGCCGTAACTTTACCAACAGGTTTACCCTTAATAATCACCTGGGAAGTCATATCACCTTGAGGTTTGAGCAAAATCGGGTTCATTTCCACCCAAGGAACGACTCCAGCAGCCCAAGCTTGAACTGCTTGAGCATAGCCCATTTCGCCACCACTCGCAGTCACATAGGCATTATTAGCCATATTTTGACCTTTAAAGGGAGCAACTCGCCAGCCTCTACGGGACAAAATTCGACAAATCGCTGCTGTTATCAGTGATTTTCCCGCGCTGGATGTAGTTCCCACCACCATAATTGCTTTCATAATTTTTCTATTTTTAGATTGAGTCGGAGTCTTAGGGAAAAATCGGATGTAGTAAATGTGATATGAATGGTCAAAACTTAGTAGTTATATTTGACTGGTTTATAGCTAGTAGTTACGGAAAACACAAGCACAAACCAATCACCACTAAGCAAAAACCCCTAATCATTAACCAACACTACATTAAAGTTTTCATAAATGGGATTGACGTTTCCGTATTTATTGTTCCCTTTTATCCTTTATTGATAACTCATTACCATCTAATTCTAGAAGGGTAGTCTCAACCAGCGAGTTATAGTTTCGTAAATGCGATCGCTCCATGAGGGATTTCGCCAAGATTTGGTTTGATATGTTTCGACTATTTTACGACCAAGGGGTGTGAGGCGAAAACTATCTGTAATCCCCTGTCCATCGACTTCGCGACGTAATATCCCCACCTGAATTAACCACACAAGTTCGTTATCGGTGACTAATTCTGACAAAGAACGCTTGGTATAACTCTTAACAACGCCAACATTACCAGCAATTTCTGCGATCGCAACTCTGTTTTTACCCATTGTCTCAAATAAGGCATATTTAAATGGCGAACAAATCAGCGAGCGATCGGCACGTGTCAGGGTTTGAGTTGAATATATAAAAGGTGTGGGATTAGAAAAATTTGCAGCAGACATAGTTTATTTGGGGAATTGGGCAATGGGGATTGGGGATTGGGGATATTAATGAATTTTTCTGCTTTCCCTTTTTTCCCTTCTCTTGTCTTAACTATTGTAAATTATTGTAAAATTACGGTGCATTAACATTCGCCACACAGGGAGAGTTAATTATGGCTTTAACAATTGGTTCTGATGCACCTGCATTTACTGTCAAAGATACAAACGGTAACACCGTTTCATTATCCGATTTCCAGGGTAAAACTGTAGTCCTATATTTTTACCCCAAAGATGACACTCCAGGTTGCACCAAGCAAGCTTGTAGTTTTCGAGATGCTCAACCCAATTATCAAAACAAAGATGTGGTTGTGTTGGGAGTCAGCGCTGATAATGAAGCTTCTCACCAAGCGTTTACCCAAAAGTACAATTTAAATTTTCCACTTTTGGCAGACACTAATCAAAGCTTGATTAAAGCCTACGATGTTGATGGTGGTGGTTATGCCAAGCGTGTCACCTATGTCATCGATGGTAACGGCAAAATTATTCACGTTGATGGAACTGTGAATACTACTACTCACGCAAGTGATGTTTTGGCAGCGCTAGGGTTGTAATTTTTTACACATGGCTTAGATAGGGGTGTTAATGCAAGCTATCTTTAGTAGTGCAATTATACTACTAAAACAGAAGCGAACTACACCCCTACTTGAAAACAATCACTTATAACGAAAAATTTAAATTCTTTTTCTATCCAGTTGGATTTTTTAGGTGCGATTTTGGTAAGCTGTTCCGCATTTAAATCATATAATCTAAATTATTATAATTATTGTGGGGTGGGCATCCCTGCCTGCCCTAATATATGATTTAGGTGCTTTTTAGCTTATTAAGCTTCGCGATCGTGATCGTCCATTAAATACGCCACTTACCAATAATTGCAGTACATAGTACAAATACACTAAGTAAAGTGGTCGATTTAACGTTCCGGTTGAGCGGCTGTTAGTGACCTTTGGTACAACACGACCAACTTTGCCAGTCCGCTCCAACCGGTTTGTTAGACAGCAGGGACGCATTACTATACATTAGTATATCAGATATGATATAAATGCAGGATGGGTGATCAAAGCAAACCTTTGGCTTGGCTGCATGGTGAGGTTAAAACTCCACCTTTCAGTTTAGAAGCACGGATAGAGGCAGGTGTCTTACTCAGAAAACTACAGGAAGGCGAAACCCTTGGTTTACCACATTCGCGTCCTATGCCAAGTATAGGATATCATTGTCATTCATGAGCTACGTATTAGAGACGTGGATAAAAATTGGAGGATTATTTATCGAATCGATGAAGATGCAATCTTGATTATTGAGGTATTTAATAAGACAACAAGAGCAACACCTAAAAGTGTAATTGAGGTTTGTAAGAAACGCTTGAGTAAATACGATACTGACCAGCAGGAATAAGATGATGGAGCAGACGAAACAAGAGCTTTTGGAATCAAAAGGCTGGAAAATTGGAACTGTTTCAGACTTTTTAGAATTAACACCTGAAGAGATTATCTTTGTTGAAATCAAGCTAGCTCTTAGCAAGAGTTTGAAAAGTCAGCGGCAGAAGATAATGACTCAAAGTGAACTTGCCACTAAAATTGGCTCTAGCCAACCTCGGATTGCCAAAGCTGAAAATGGCGATCCATCAGTTTCACTTGAATTGCTGATCCGAGCAATGTTGGCAACAGGTGCGACTCCCCAAGACATCGGACAAATCATTGCTGGTGTAGGCTAGCTATGACTTAGCCTACAAAGGAAGCCTAAATGAAAATCGCAAATATTGCGTCCAAATCGTAGTTGAAAGACTTCGCATACTCTTCGCGAATGCGGTGGATTTCTTCGACAATTTTATCTATCCACATGACCTAATCTCCCATTAGTTCGTTGGGCGTACAAAGGATAGGCAGCACATAGCCGAAGTCGAGACTTATCTCCGCCAACTTCCCCTGGATTTGAACTGTATCTCCTTTAGTCTGACTTAACTGAAATATCTACGCTATCTGAATCAATTGAGAGCGATCGCAGTTTTTCCTTTTTATAACGCGATCGCATTTGGTATTAAATTTATAACGCTCCCAATCACCCGCCGCTAGCGACCTTGAATACTCACAGATAACCTTGTGTACGGTCTGTGTGCATTGGGGTTGTTATGCGGCGATCGCATATGGACTGTTACTACAGCAATGGGATCTCACTCTCCATTCTTATGAATTTGATCGCCCTAGATCGAACGAGAACATAACATGGTCAGTTGGTGATTCTGGATTGCCAACAACTGAGTAAAGGCTAATCGCGGCTGTATTTTCGCGATCTGTCAACACCCAAGCAGACTCACAATCCAACTCCCGCCCCACCGCAAATATCGCATTCATCAATTGCTTCCCTATGCCTTGCCGCTGATGGCTTGCTGCGACACCAATTTCATTAATCCACAGTTCTGGACAAGGCTTATCAGGATGAACGTAATGAACGGCTGAGACAAATCCGACGACAAGATCGCCATCAATCGCAACACCTAAGTGATGGCGAGGATCGCCGAGGAACTCAATAGCTCGTGCGATATTAATGGGATCATCGAATACATCTGGATCGACATTTTTGAGAATATCCAAGTCGCCGTGGTTGAGAATTTTGATTTCGATCGCCATAATATCTTCTCTGTAAATTCACCTCACTCTAATGGACTATTGCTAATTCTCTGGCTCAGTCATCTATTCCATTGGACGAGCCGCATAACTATTTATTATACCGAAAGTTTCCATATAATCTCCTTCCACAAGGTACTTATACCGAACTATTCTGTTTAATCCCCCCAATCACTGTATTATTCCGAATCTTTCCTCATAAGTAACCTTTTTAAGCGGGTTATACGGAAAATATTCCGTATAAATCCCCATGCAGGGTTATTCAAAAGAACTATTCCGTATAAACCCCCCATTTGCTTGGTTAAACAGAATTTTCAGTGTAAGTATCGGGGTTATCCCAATGTTGTCCGGATAACATGATTTATCGGGATACAAGAAGCTATATCTACCAACAAATGTACTATGGAACAACGTCCAAAAAAGCTAATGGAGCAGGTACAAGATGCCATTCGAGTGAAACATTATTCATATCAAACAGAGAAAACTTATGTTTACTGGATTCGACGGTACATATTTTTTCATGATAAAAAACACCCCAAGGAGATGGGGAGTGCTGAGATTGAAGCGTTTTTGACAGATTTGGCTGTTAATCAGAAAGTTGCTGCATCTACTCAAAATCAAGCACTTCATGCAGTTCTATTTCTCTACAAGCATGTATTAAAACAAGATTTAGATTTAAAAGTAGATGCAGTTAGAGCAAAAAAATCTAAATATTTACCAACTGTCCTGGTAAAAGAAGAAGTCTTAGAGGGTGTTTGAAAAGTCTCCTTCTATGTCATGCTGAGGAACGTTCGCGTAGCGTGTCCCCTTGGGACTCAGCATCTCAGTACGTAGGCTAAACTCTAGATTCTAGCCTGCGGCAACGCGTAGCGCGTACGTTCCGCAAAGCTCCACTCAGAATGACAATTTATACATCCTAAAACTTTTCAAACATGCTCTTAGCAATTATTGATAATTTATCAGGAGTACACAAGCTTCTAATCAAATTACTATACGGTACTGGTTTAAGGTTAACTGAAGGACTAAGTTTACGGGTTAAAGATATTGATTTTGAGCAAAATCAAATTACAGTACGCGATACAAAGGGTAATGAAAGTAGGGTGACAATGTTACCTGAAAGCATCGCAGAAGAGTTAAAAATGCATTTACAGGGTGTTAAGCTGCTGCACCTACAAGACTTAGAAAAAGGCTACGGCTCGGTTTATTTAGCCTATGCCTTGGAAAGAAAATATGTGAGGCAAAATACGATTGGATTTGGCAATTTGTCTTTCCTTCCGGTAGTATATCCAAAGACCCCCGTAGCGGCGAAATGCGTAGCCATCACTTACACGAAAGTAGCCTACAAAAAGCCTTAAAACAAGCTGTTCGATCCGCAAATATTCAAAAAAAGGTGGGTTGTCATACGTTTCGCCATAGTTTTGCTACACATTTGCTCCAAAATGGTTACGATATCCGTACGGTGCAGGAATTACTCGGACACAAAGATGTCAAAACCACCATGATTTATACCCATGTACTTAACCGTGGTGGAAAAGGTGTCCGTAGTCCCCTGGATTAATCAAAAAAAGTTAATAAAATGGGCGGACAAGAAATGCCCATCCATAAGATGAAATCAACAAAATACTACTTGTTTGATGCAGGTTCTAACTTAAAAATTGTCGAACCTGGTTGATTACTGGGTTGCACATTTCCTTGTTGCATTCGCTGCCGTTGTCTGGCAAAAAATGATGTTGCTGCTTCGTCAAGTTGCTGACGCTGTTCGTTTGCTGCATCTGGATTGTAACTACCAATGCCTAGTTGGGCATTGTGCAGTAGTTGAAACATGTTGAACCCATTTTGTTGACCACCTTGGTTATTAAATGGATCGTTGGCGTTGGGTTGGTCGTAGTTTTGCGAGTTTGTCAGTTGTGCCATGCTTTTTTGTGGCACTACAGCAGTTGCTAAACTCAACCCGATAATACTTGCTAATGCTAATGCACGGATTTTCATACAGTTTGCCCCTCAAATATTCTAAATTGAAATTGTTTACTATTCTAAGTAATAATGATTGTTTCTAGTCTAAGAAAGTGTCTTGCGTAAGCGTGGTTGAATACTAATTAATGCTACAGCAGCAAAACCAACCAGCACTAATAACGCACCACCAAAGCTGACATCACCCCAAAACGATCGCATGACAATACTATTCAAATTCCAATCGCTGTGGGTATATAAGTAGCGAATCGGTTCGATCGCATAGCTAAGGGGGTTAATTGTGGCGATGACTTGCAACCAATCGGGCATAAATGCTAAAGGTGCTAATGCGGTACTGGCAAAGAGCATTGGTAAGGTACTCACGAAAATCACGGCAATGAGTTCGATATGTCCCGGTAAGGTAAAGGCTAAACCCAAGCTCAAGGCTGTTACACCTAAAGCTAGTGTAAACACAATCAGGGTAATAGTAGCCAATCCAGCGACATCGGGTAAACCTGCACCAAGGAATGCGGCAGCACCGACGATTACGGCAGCTTGTAGTAAACTTTGGCTAATAATAAAGATTGCTGAGGCAAATACAATCGAAAACCGTGATGCTAAGGGTGCGACTAATAGTCGATTGAGGAAACCAAATTCGCGATCGAACATGATCGGTAATCCAGCGTTTAATGCTCCGGCAAAGGCTGTAAATACTATTACACCAGCCGCTAAGAATTGTCCGTAATTTGTGGTATTGCCAAAAATACCTTTTGGTGCATTCTGGAATAAAGCCCCGAATAATACTAACCACATTACAGGTTGAATTATTCCCGCAAGTAAACTTGAAGGACGACGCTGTAACTGGATGAAAAGCCGTTTTGTGAGTGCTAGGGTTTCTTGAATGGTTTCACTCAAAAAATTAGATGGTGCAGCATTTTTGTAAAGCTGTGGGGATGCTACTTGTTGCCAGTTTGGGTCTGATTTGGGAGGTGTTAAGGTATTACTCATAGTTATTTTTAGGTTAATGGGGATTGAGGATTGAAAATATACTGAAAAGGCTTTGGGGTTTGGCTTTTAAACGCGGAGAGAAGTTGGCGGTGTCGGTTTCCGTCCCGCCAAACTTCGGTGGGTACGCAGTGGTAAGCGCAGAGTTACGCGGAGAATATTTGCAATTTTGTACTGAGGTCAAAGTTTAATTATTAGCCTTATCTCATATTCTGCTTTTTCTCGGCTTTGGTGTCGCGGTTTGCGACTGCTGCCATTTCTGCATCCATGAGAGTGCTTCCTGTGGCTGCTAAATATACATCATCTAGACTTGGACGGGATTGGGCAATGCCAAACATCGGTAAACCAGCGTTATTTAAGGCTTGCTGAATGGTAATTAAGGTGTCATTTTGTGGTGTGACAACTAAGTTGAGGGAGTTTCCTTGAGCGCTATTAATAATTACTTCTTGCACGAATGGCAAGGATTTCAGCAAATCTTTAGCTTTTTCGGCTTCGTCTGGAGGAGAAAATTCGCGAATCCGAAGTGTAACGCGATCGCCCCCAACTCTATCCTTTAATTGGGATGGTGTACCTGCTGCGATGACTACACCACGGTCAATTATGGCAACGCGATCGGCAAGTGCGTCCACTTCTTCTAAATAATGGCTGGTAATTAATACTGTGGTTCCAGCTTCCCGCAGTTTTCGCAAAAATTCCCAAACTACAAACCGACTCTCAATATCAAGTCCAACTGTTGGTTCGTCGAGAACTAATACATCCGGTGCGTGGAGCAATCCCGCAGCTAAATCTAAACGCTTGCGTATCCCACCTGAATAAGTTCCTGTTTTTATATCGGCATATTCCTGCAACCCCAGTAACTCGATTACTGTATTAATGCGTTGCTTTGTCACTGCCGCAGGTAAATGATATAGTGCTGCTTGCAATTGCAGCATCTCCCTACCTGTAAGTATTTTATCTAGAGCGACTTCCTGCGCCACATAACCCAAGCGTTGTCTTGCTGCTTTGGGATTTTCGACTACAGAAATACCAGATACTTCGATTTTGCCTGCGTCAGGTGTAGTTAGAGTACACAAAGCACGCAAAGTTGTTGTTTTCCCCGCACCATTGGGACCAAGTAAACCAAAAATTTCTCCTGGTTCTATCTCAAAAGAGACATCCTTGACAGCCTCAACCGTCCCATAGCGCTTTTTTAGATTTTGAATCGAAACTGCGGCAGCCATGACAACGTAATCCTAACTATACAAATCTAAACACAGACTATCTTTATCTTAGCGGTGATGTCCCAAGTGCGATCGCGCTTTTTTGGGTAATTCGGCTTTTTCGATAATGTATTCGTCTGTCCTAGATATATCAGCTTATTTTGTATAAATTAATATATGAAAACTATCAAATTACTGAGGTAGCCCTTGATAGATAGAAGCCGTCTCCGGGCATATATGTCCCTAATTCGGGAACTGCTACGTTGTCCGAGTGGAGATGAGTTGGCTCTCCTGCAAGCAAATTTGGAATTGGTAGATACAAATTTAGTCCAATTGATGGAACAGGTAGCAACTAGAGCAACAGAAAAGGGTGCAAATGCCACAGCCGATTTTTTGCGGGATTTGGCAGAGCAACTCAAGGAAATACTCTCACCAGAAGGGATTGAATATTCTCAGGATGGGGAAATATTCTCGGCACATCTGGAATTGATTGAGGCACTGTTAAATTGTCCTAGTGGTGCGGAGACAGGAATTTTACGGGCAAATCAAGAATTAATCGATGCTGGATTTGTATTGTCTTTGCAGCGATTTGCCAAGATGCTGACTGAAATTGGAGAAGAGCGGGCTGCTGAGTTTTTGCAAAATATTGCAGAACCATTGACTCAAGCGTTAAGTGGTGATTCTGTTGCCATATCTAGAGATTACTTAGATTTGCTTGGTGATATTTTGCGGGTAGTTGCTAGTGGTGACATACAAGCTCTTTATCTTTTACTTGAGGATAATTTAGACAACCTAGATACTGGTTTTGCTGAAGCTTTAGAGGATTGGGCTACAAGTACCCTGGCTGTGGTTAAGCCTGATATTGCCCACAACATTGCCGCAGATATTGTTAAATTTGCTACTTTAATTCAAGACTTTTCATATGGGGAAGCAACAGATAATTTAGAAATTGCGATCGCAGGTTATGAAGTCGCACTCAGAGCATATCGACGCGATCGCTTTCCCCAACAATGGGCAGAGGTTCAAAATTTTCTCGGCAATGCTTACTTAAAGCGCATTATTGGTGAAAAAGCGACAAATATTGAAGTTGCAATTGAATGTCACAAGGCAGCATTAGAGATATTTCAACGCGATCAATTTCCCGAAAAATGGGCTAATACTCAATATTATCTGGGTACTGCTTACCAAAAGCGTATTTACGGAAATAAGACGGAAAACTCGCAAATATCCTCAGATTATTTTCAAGCTGCATCGGAGATATCAGAAGAAGAAAATCCTGAGTAATTTATATTGTCCAAACATTGTAGGGGCAAACGGCTGTTTGCCCTTATTTTTACTGGTATTTAGAGTTTTATCGTTGTGGGAGAAACCGGGTTTCTGAATTATACTAAAAACGGTTAGAAAATAGACTTTGACTAGTATACAAATTCAATTTCTTAAGCCTCTCCCCTTGGTAAGGGGAGAGGTTGGAGAGGGGTTCTATATTAGTAAAGTTTTAAGCCGTTCGCAGTATAACTATTAACTATTAACCAAATCTGGGAATACCTCTTGTACTGCGGGATGTACCAAACGATGATTCTGTACATTGACACCTTTAGCGAGAGAAGGGTTAATTTCCAAAGCTTTCAAGCCAGAATTAGCCAACTGCTGTACAAAAGGTAAAGTACTATTATTTAATGCTTGCGTCGCTGTCCAAGGTACTGCACCAGGCATATTCGGCACACCATAATGAACCACACCTTCTTCGATATAAACTGGATTTGTATGCGATGTTGGATGTAAAGTTTCCACACATCCACCTTGGTCAACAGCAACGTCAACAATTACCGAACCTGGATGCATTGTTGCTACCAATTCACGAGATACTAATATTGGTGCCCTTCTTCCCAACAGTAATACCGCACCAATCAGCAAATCGGCTTCTTTAACAGCAGCTTCAATATGAACGGAGTTGCTGTAAAGTAGTTCGACACGGGAACCAAACAAAGTCTCCAAATAACTCAAGCGATCGACATTAACATCTAATATCTGTACCGCAGCACCCATTCCCACAGCAATCCTGGCTGCTTCCGTTCCGACAACTCCACCACCTAAAATTACGACTTTGCCCGGTTTGACACCAGGTATACCACCTAATAATACACCTCTACCACCTTGCTGACTTTCTAAATACCTTGCCCCAAACTGTACCGATAAGCGTCCAGCGATAATACTCATTGGTGTTAGCAACGGTAAGCGATTTGTTCCCGGTTGTTCGACTGTTTCGTATGCAACTGCTGTAACACCAGAGTCAATCAAATGCTCGGTTAATTTTCTATCGGCAGCTAAATGTAAATATGTAAATAAAATTTGACCTTTCTGCAATAAATTATACTCAGATACCAGAGGCTCTTTGACCTTAACAACCAACTCGCGATTCCATGCTAATTCTGCTGTTGAAACAATTTCCGCACCAGAAATACGGTAATCATCATCGTTAAATCCAGCACCATTACCAGCTTGTGTTTCCACGAAAACTTGATGACCACTTTCCTTTAACACACGCACACTAGAAGGACTCAACCCCACTCGAAACTCTTGGTCTTTCGATTCCTTGGGAACACCAATTTCCATTGACTGCCTCTGATTTATTTTTACTTAGTCTATTTTTGGTAGTCGCTCAATAAATCGGGGCGGACTACCAGTTCAGGAACGATTTTACGCCATTTGAGGCTTGTCACTGAGCGATTTACCCCGGATTATTGAGCGGTTACTATTTTTGCTTAAGTTTAGTGTCTCTTAGACGAGCTTGCCAATTTGAAATTAAAGATACTTAATTGGAAAATAGGCAATGGGTAATCAATTGGTTACTCCCAATACCAGATTTTCCAAATTTTTTATTGACTATTGCCCAAGTATTACTAAAATATATAAAGAAAAATAACTTTTCATAACTTGAGCGATCGCATTATATTTTGCCGATCGCACCAACGAATTAAAGGTTTTATGCGTTAGCTTTCAATAGCAGTAGGATTTTTAGTAATGATTCCCTGCCACAAAGAGCTTTAAGTTTAAGTGTTTTAAGTTTAAGTTTGCCAAAAAGAGGTTTGAAAATCATGACTCAACCACAGCCCAGTGTTAACCCAAAGTTGGAAGAACCGAAGCTTGGATTTAATGGATATGCAGAACGTTTAAATGGTCGAGCGGCAATGGTAGGCTTTCTCCTAATCGTGGTGATTGAATATGTCACCAATAAAGGAGTACTATCGTGGTTAGGTTTACGGTAAGATTGCCGGAAATTACAATCTTTAAGTTGTAATCTAGTAATTAGAGGCTCTAGAATCATCTAGATTTTTTAGATGATTCTGGGCTATATTGCGATTATTATCAAGGCTTAAAGGGTAATAATGGATTAATTTCTATCACCTAGATTCTTCCACAAACCCCAAAGTCTACTTATATACAGCCTGAATCCATATATAAAAATTATAATAATAGATGTTGATAGAGTTTCATCTGAAACATCACAAGTCAGTTTATTCAAGTCAGTCAAGTCAGTTTATTCAAAAGGTTAAAAGAACCAACTGTGATGAATGTTGCGTTACCTCGTTTATTAAAATCAGCATACCGTAAAGACCCCATTGTGAGCTTACTAATTACGGTAGGTATCATTGATGCATTGATTGGTGGATTTGATGATAGTTGGTCTTTGTTCGCATTTGGTTTGGGAACGGCAGGTTTGACTTTAGCATGGAGATTTTGGAAAATCCAACAAAATCGTCCTTTACCAAAAGAGGAAAAAGCGACAACACAGCTTTATCTACCCTCACGTTCTTCAAGTTCTGCATTGCCAATGTTAAGCATTCAAAAGAAACAACCCCCCCAATAGTCATATTTAGACGACCAGATGGGTCTAAAATCCGAACATGCTTTTTCTCATCGAGGTGAATATGGGAAATATGCTTGTATAGTATGTTGCCCTGATTTAATTGAGTGAGGAGCGATCGCAATGAGAATGAGCAAAGTGAGGGTCAATATTTTGGTGAGTATGAATAATATTTTAATTCGCTCGTCTTTTCTGTTGACTTGTTTAACAGTTTTCAACCTATGCATAATGGAATACCCTGGGTTAGCTGTTCCTAAGTCTGTTCCAAAGATAAGTGCCGCGAAAAATGGGGATATACCCGACACAAGCCAACCCGCTACAAGAAGCAGATTTTCCAACCCACAATTACTTTACAGCCTCAAGGGACATTTGGGTACTATCAAATCCCTTGCTTTTAGTCCAGATGGTTTAACTGTGGCAAGTGGTGGTTCTGACAATGATGGTTATATTCTGTTGTGGGATGTGGTCAAAGGTCGAAAAAAAGGCATTATTAATAGAGCGCAAAAAACTGCGGTACAGTCGTTATTAATTTCACCAGATGGGCAAAACCTGATTAGTTGTGGCAGTGACAGCACTATTAATATTTGGAACCTGAAGGATAATAGCTTTTTACGTTCTTTAGTCACCCATAGCAGTAATGTGATGTCTTTAGCGGTGACTCCCGATAGTAAAATACTCGTTAGTGGTGCTGTTGATGGCATTAGGATGTGGGATTTGCTCCAACGTCGTCCGCTTGCGACTTTAGCAAAGTTCGATAACTTAGTTTACACTGTGGCGATTAGTCCTGACGGTCAAATTTTGGCGAGTGGTGATAGTTCCGGCACCATTAAGTTGTGGAATTTGTCAAGTGGTAAAATAATTCGTACATTTGTAGCCCATTCAAGTACGGTTAGTAGCCTTAATTTTACCCGTAATGGTGACACCTTAATTAGTGCAAGTCGCGATCGCACAATCAAGCTGTGGAATCTCAACAGTGGAAAAGTTGAACGCACTTTAACAGGACATACTGATTGGGTAAATGCGATCGCGCTACATCCCGATGGTGATATTTTAGCTAGTGCTGGACGTGATGGTGTCAGACTTTGGAATATTAATACTGGTGAATTAATTACTAGTTTGTACGCTCATAGTGATTGGGTAAGTGCGATCGCATTTAGTCCAGATGGTCAAACCCTTGCTACAGGTGGCTTTGATAAGAGAGTTTATCTTTGGCGTAGTATGTAATAGAAGAGAACAGTAATTATACTAAAATTAATTACTTTTTAATTACTTTTTAATCACATCAGATATTCAAATATACTTATTTCCAAATAATTAGGAGATAAGTATCTTTTAGTATATAAACGAACTTAATCGGTGTATGACATGCCATATCCGACTTCTAGTAATTACAATTTTACAAGATTAAAAAAATATGAACCAAAATAACCACAAATAGAAAATACACTTTCTTAATAGTGAAATTTTCAGTTCTAATTGAGGCAATTTAAATTACTACGTTTTTTTTACTTAATTTTCAAATCTCCATCAATTATCTTGTTACTTCTTTGTAATTAAATACTGAAAAATAAGGGCATGATATTAATTACTTTTTAACTAATATCATGCCCCTACGAATATTTACAATTCACTAGTACAGCTTGGCATAAATAAATCCACTACTTCAAAGCTTCTATTACAAGTAATATTCCTTCTGCCTTCTGCTTTCTGAATCCTTACAACAAATACAGTAGACCAAATAGAATAATCCAAACAACATCGACGAAGTGCCAGTATAATTCAGCAGCTTCGATACCAAAATGATGCTCGTTACTGTAATGGTTAGAAGTACGCGATCGCCACAAAACGGATAAAAT
This sequence comes from Brunnivagina elsteri CCALA 953, assembly GCF_002289455.1. Classification (GTDB taxonomy): domain Bacteria; phylum Cyanobacteriota; class Cyanobacteriia; order Cyanobacteriales; family Nostocaceae; genus Brunnivagina; species Brunnivagina elsteri. Next base: position 27,827 of record NZ_NTFS01000001.1, on the reverse strand, counting down.
TGCCAAGACTCCAATTGTGACGTGCAAACCGTGAAATCCTGTCAACACGTAGAATGCACTGGCAAATAGATTAGTGGTTAAACCAAATTCGAGGTGTGTATACTCGTAAACCTGACCACATAGGAATAAAATTCCCATTGCAGCTGTAATTGCAAACCAAAATTGCATTCCCCGGACATTATTCTTCTTAATTGCAGTGTCAGCATTGTGAATCACAAAACTGCTAGAAATGAGGATAAAAGTATTAACCCCAGGTAATAATAATTCTAATTCTGGAGTACCTTCAGGGGGGAAAACAGGTAAGGTTGCCCGGAATACTAAAAAAGCACCGAACAAACCCATAAAAATCATCCCTTCCGCAACCAAGAATAAAACCAACCCAAACATCCGATGATCGGGATGTTCTTCATGATGTGCGGTTTCGGCAATGTGGTGATGGTTGAGTTCAGTTTTTGCTGAGTCGATTGTTGGACTTTGCATGAAGCTACATTAGATAAATTGAAGATTTGCAATTTTTAGATTTTGTAAAGGATTTGAGATTTTATGCTCAATATCAAATCAGTAAAAAACCTTAATGATAGAAATTGGGAAACGCGATCGCAGAGCAGATTGTAGGTAAATGAAATACATAACGACAATCTGAAACCCCTTGTAGAGAAGCGATACATCACGTCTCTCTGTATTCAATAAAAACGCACGCTGCTGTATCGCGATCGCATTACCTACCCAACGACATCAACAAAAATCAACCAACAGGAGTCAATGTTGGTTCTGGTTGAGATGGTGGTGGGGCTTCAGTCGTATTATGTACACCATATGCGTATGGACCAGTCACCAATACTGGTAAAGGATCGAAATTCTCAATTGCAGGTGGTGAGGTTGTCATCCACTCCAGGGTTAAAGCTTTCCAGGGATTATCACCAGCTTTTTCACCGTAAAACCAACTCCAAACCATATTGATGATAAATGGGAAGGTAGAAACGGCGAGAATGTAAGAACCGTAAGTACAAATTTCATTGATGAGTGTAAATTTGGGGTCATACTGAGCAATGCGTCGATTCATCCCCATCAAACCTAGCTTGTGCATTGGTAAGAAGGTCATATTCAAACCCACAACTGTGAGTATGCAGTGAAATCGCCCCCAAAATTCGCTGTACATCCTTCCCGTCATCTTCGGGAACCAGTGGTAAATTGCAGCAAAAATACCGAGAACACTACCACCAAATAATACATAATGCAGGTGAGCGACAACAAAATAGGTATCATGAACATGGATATCAAATGGTACAGCCGCCAACATGACACCACTGATACCACCGATAACAAATGTTCCCAAAAAACTTACAGCAAAAAGCATCGGACTATTGAGGCTAATCTTTCCACCCCACATAGTTGCCAGCCATCCAAAAATTTTAATCCCAGTAGGCACGGCAATAATCATGGTGGTAATCATGAAAAACATCCGTAACCAGCCAGGAACACCACTGGTAAACATGTGATGTGCCCATACAATTAGTCCCAGAAAACTAATCGCTAAAGAAGAGTATGCGATCGCTTTATAACCAAAAATTGGTTTGCGGGAATGAATCGGTAATATTTCGGAAATACAACCAAAAAACGGCAGAATCATAATATAAACCGCCGGATGGGAGTAAAACCAAAACATGTGTTGGTAAACTACCGGATCACCACCTCCAGAGGGGTTAAAAAATGCCGTTCCCGCAATCAAATCAAACGACAGCAAAATCAAACCTGCTGCCAATACTGGAGTTGAGACTAAAGCTAATGCGGAAGTTGCTAGCATTGCCCAACAAAACAGAGGCATATCGTGAATACCCATGCTAGGAACACGCATTTTCAGGATAGTGGTGAGAAAGTTAATTGCTCCCAAAATCGACGATGTACCCAGCAGAAGGACACTCATAATCCAGATGCCTTCCCCAACTTTACCCGTAACTAAACTCAAAGGTGGGTAAGAAGTCCAACCAGCATCAGGTGCATCCCCTATAGCCAAACTCGCAATCAACAATATACCTGCTGGGGGAATCATCCAAAAAGCCACAGCATTCAGTTTCGGGAAAGCCATATCCCTTGCCCCAATCATCAAGGGAATCAGGTAATTGGCAAAACCCGCACCAGTAGGTACAATCCACAAAAAAATCATGATTGTGGCATGGAGCGTAAACAAGCTGTTATATACTTCCGGGGTGACAAAATCGGTTTCTGGTGTCCGCAACTCGGTACGCACCAATTCAGCCATCAACCCACCGATACAGTAGAAGATGAAACTGGTGACAAGATATTGAATCCCAATTACTTTATGGTCGGTGCTAAAGGTGAAAAAATGCCACCATTTTCTCTCACCATGACCGTGAATTTGCGCTGAAGTCTCAGATATTTGTTGAGTTGGTGTTTGTGTCATAGGATTTTTTTGTTATTGGTTATTAGTTATTAGTTGGTTACTAGCTATTAGTTTCTGATTGAAAATTATTAATTCCCAACCACTAACCACTAACAATTGACCATTAACCATTGACAATTAGCAAATAATTACTAACTACTTGTGAACTTGATGTAATACTTCCGGCTGAATCCCCATTTCTCGAACGTAGGGAGTAAGAAATTCATCTGTAGATTTATTTACGGGATTATAAGCAACCGCTTGATTTAAAGTTTCAGCTTGTGCAACTAATTGCTCCTGCGTCCATTTGTCGTATGCTTCTTGAGGTTCCACAATCACATGGGTTCGCATTGCCCCGTGGTATGGTCCGCATAACTCAGCACAAATCAGGGCATAATCACCCTCGACTTTTGGTGTGAAACTGAGTTTTGTTTCCCTTCCAGGAATTATATCTTGCTTAATTCGGAACTCAGGAACCCAAAATGCATGAATGACATCACTTCCAGTCATTGTCACCTCAGTTTTCTTGCCTATGGGTACATGCAACTCACCAGAGGAAACCCCAGTGTCTGGATAGCTAAAAATAAAAGCATATTGGATACCCATGATATTTACATGCACATCGGCTGGTTTTACTTTGGTGTCCGCTTCTATCCCAGTATCATTTAATTGGGCAATTTGCTTACCCATTTGATGTCCCATTTTACTATGGTCATCTGCCAAGGTCGCAGCAAATGCAATTCCTTTGGGGTTGACTTTTGAGCTAACGCTGGAGCTAACGTTTACCAAGGGTGCATCATGACCACCATGAGGGTCAAAGCCGCCAATGTCATTGTATACCTCAAAACTGTATACAGATATACCAAGAACGATAATTGCTGGGACTGCTGTCCAGAGAATTTCTAATGGCACGTTACCATGCACTGGAGGTCCATCGGTGTCATCACCAGCACGACGACGGTATTTGATGATGCTGTAGATTAAAACACCTTGTACTAGTAGGAAAATGCCTACGGAGATGACCATCATTGTGTTGAACAAGCCGTCTATTAAAGAGGCTTCATCAGTGGCTGCTACTGGTAACAAGCCATTATTTTGACCATACCAGAGGCTGACTAGGGTCAGCACGATGCCAATGAGTAAGGTCCAGATTGAACTTGGAATTTTCACGGGTCAATAAATGTAAACGACATTACTACTTTGGATAAAACTACTTACTTACTAAGTTAGTCGAGCCTATCAGAGATAGCTGGAAACAAGTTGAATAAATTATTAATTTTTTAGATGCTGATACCCATCTTGAGTAGAGAGGATTAGCTAGATATGTCAAGGGATAGATGTCAATTAAGGTAAACATTGTAATGGGATAGGATTAGAGCCGTTACTCCCTAACTAATTAAAAATCTGTAAAGCTTTAGGCTGGTAGATATGACATCAAGTCAAAGTATAACTGAGACCGAACATTAATGAAGGAATCTATGAGCTAGGGTGGAATAGGAAAAGAGTAAAAAAGAAAGGGAAAGGAATAATTTTTGATTCCCAATGACCAATAACCAATCCCCAATACCCAAATGACTATTTTAAAAATTGTTCGTGACAGACCAGGCAAAAGGTATCTTGAAACATGAGCGAATTTATTCTTATTCAACAGAATAGTGAAGCCGAAACACAACCAAAGGATAAAATTCGTCGCTTGGTTTGGAAGATGTGTATTGCCACATTGATTTTGATGGCGATTGGCAGTGCTACCCGCGTGATGAATGCTGGACTCGCTTGTCCTGACTGGCCTTTGTGTTACGGTGAACTTATACCAACGAAACAAATGAACCTCCAAGTGTTTTTGGAATGGTTCCATCGGCTAGATGCTTCGTTAATTGGAATCAGCGCGATCGCACTTGCTTCCATTAGTCTCTGGTATCGTCGTCATTTACCCGCTTGGGTACCTTGGGCATGTGCTTTTGCTTTATCTTTGATTGTTTTCCAAGGTATACTCGGTGGCTTGACCGTAACTCAACTGTTACGTTTTGATATCGTCACGGCTCACTTGGGAACGGCATTATTGTTCTTTACAACCCTGTTAATTATTGGAACAGCGTTGACTCCCTATCAAGGAACTGGAACGGCAGGGAAACTACCTTGGATTGGTTTAAGTGCCGCTATTCTGGTATACATACAAAGTCTTCTAGGTGCGGTAGTTGGTTCCCGTTGGGCACTTCACCAATGTTTTGCCGGATATCAACTCTGTGCTGTTATGTACAGTCATATTTTTGGACTAGTACCTCCCACCGTAGCAACTCTAACAGTCGCCTTCATCGCATGGCGAACTCCCGCTTTACACCCAGCGCTACGAAGATTAGCAAATATGGCATTTAGTTTGCTAATTCTTCAGATTTTCTTAGGAATTGCAACTTTTAGATTGCACTTACAAGTCGAGCTATTAACTGTTTCCCATCAAGCAATTGGAGCAACCCTGCTGGGAATATTGACTGTGTTTACCGTTCTCGCTATCCGAGACTCAAGTCTAAAGAGCGACGTGTATAGTAATGAGAATATACGTTCTGGTGACACCTTGTTAAATTCGACAAGTTCGCAGCCAGCAGAATCAAATTAATGAAAAGGGTTAGGAATTAGGTAGAGACGACTCGTCAGGTCGTCTCTACAGGAGTTAGAAGTTAATGATTTCTAAAATGACTTTTCTCTTGGACATACCTTGCCTAACTCGTAAAACATAACTGTATAAAAAGGAACCAGTGCCAAAATGATTGAGACTAATGTCTCTCGCCACCACCAAACTTTTCTGGAAGTGGTTCAGAGCTACTACCAACTTACGAAACCTCGAATTATTCCATTACTGCTAATCACAACCGCAGGTAGCATGTGGATTGCTGCTAAAGGAGAAGTTGACCCTTTATTGTTGTTAGTAACTCTAACTGGTGGTACTTTGGCGGCTGCTAGTGCCCAGACAATTAATTGTGTCTACGATCGCGATATTGATTATGATATGGAGCGAACCCGTCACCGTCCTTTGCCTTCGGGTAAAGTTCAACCTCGCGATGCTCTGGTTTTTGCCGTTGTCCTTGCTGTTCTTTCTTTTGCCCTTTTATCTATCTTTGCCAATTTGTTAGCCGCTTCTCTAGCAATGTCTGGCATCGTATTTTACGTCCTAATTTATACTCATCTTCTCAAGCGTCATAGTACCCAAAATATTGTAATTGGTGGCGCTGCTGGGGCTGTTCCCGCTTTAGTGGGTTGGGCTGCGGTGACTGGTGGTTTAAGCTGGGCTGCTTGGTTGATTTTTGCGATCGTCTTTGTTTGGACTCCTCCCCATTTCTGGGCTTTGGCGTTGATGATTCGGGATGATTACGCAAAAGTTGGGATACCAATGTTACCAGTGATTGCTGGAGCAAAGGCAACAGTATGGCAAATTTGGTGGTATACCTTAATAACTGTATTGACCAGCTTTTTGTTGATTTACCCGTTACATGAAAGCGGTTTTTTGTATGGTGCGATCGCATTGCCTCTGGGTATTGTTTTTATTCGCAAAGCATGGCAATTGTTGCAAAATCCAGAGGATAAACCGACAGCTAAAGGTTTGTTTCTCTATTCGATTTCCTACATGATGCTGTTGTGTTTGGGTATGGTGGTTGATAGTCTGCCTTTTACCCATAATGTTGTTAATCTTGCAGTTGCTCAAATTCATCTATTCCTAGCTGCTCTGTAAGTTGAAATTTGGCTGGACAATTAAGCTGGAAAATTAAGCTGGGAAATAAAATGGTAATACAGTTCCTCCGCAGATAATATCAGGTTTGCGGAGGAATAATGTCTTGATTGGATATAATACAGTTAACAAAGATATAGCTGTCAATAACTCAGCCCTAAAGGGACTGAGCTTGTAATTAACAAAGATTACGTGTTTGACTAGCTCACTGAGACTAATCCTGATACGCACTTCCAAATACTTCCCCAGTTTGGATTATCTGCAAGACTGTTTGTTCAGTCGTTGGTTAAAGACAAGACATTTTGGATTAGTTGAGCGAGGGGACTTAAACTTTACTCCAAGGATTATCTCTTTATGCGAGTACCAGTAATTTTAGCAGACAATACACCATTAATGCCAACAAAGCCTAGCCGCGCTAGACGTTGGATTAAAGAAGGGAAGGCAATTGGTAATTTCAATAAGTTAGGTATTTTTTATGTTCAGTTAGTCAATAAAGCATCTGATACTCAAACACAAGAGATTGTAATTGGATTAGACCCAGGTAAAATGTTTTCTGGTGTAGCGGTTCAATCTCAAAAATACACACTACAAATGTTGCACTTAGCCCTTCCATTTAAAACAGTTAAAGACAGAATGAAACAACGGTCTATGATGCGCGGTGGTAGACGTGGTAGACGAATTAACCGAAAATTATCTTTCAGTAAACGTAGCCATCGACAAGCTAGATTTGATAATCGTCGTAGCTGCAAACTACCTCCAAGTATTCAAGCTAACAAAGATTTGGAATACCGCACAATCTCTTTATTGTGTGAAATTTACCCAGTAAAAACAATTGTTGTTGAAGAGGTTGAAGCACGAGGAAGTAAGAGTTTTAGCCCTGTCATGGTTGGACAAAGATATCAAATTAACCGACTATCAAACCTAGCTAATGTGGAATTAAAAAAAGGTTGGGAAACATCAAATCTTCGTAAATACTTGGGATTACATAAAGAAAAATCTGACAAGTCTTTGCAAATCCCAGAGACACATGCAGTAGATGCTGTTACACTTGCTTGTTCTAAATTTGTTCAATACAAAACATGGGAAGGAATTAAAAATCATGGTGCATCATGGGAAGGTAATGTAACTATTACTAATTCTCAATTTACGATTTTAAGTCGTCCTCCAATTAGTCGTAGGCAACTACATTTAATGGCTCCGTCTAAGGGTGGAAACAGACGCGAATGTGCCGGGACAGAATCTTCTGTCCGGCAACTTCGCCGTAAATACGGTGGAACGGTTACGAGGCATGGTTTTAGAAAAGGTGATTATGTTGAAGCCACCCAAGGCAATAAAACATATAGAGGTTGGGTAAGTGGTGATACCGAAAAACAAGTTTCTGTCTCCGACCAAAACTGGAAAAGATTAGGTCAATTCAGTAAAAACAAAGTCCGACTAATTAGACGCTCTATTGGACTAATTACCACTGCGGTTAAAACCGCACGCGTCGCTTCCCTCTCAGGTTTAAAAACCTGAGTTTCCCGCATACCGAGTATTTTTATGAAAGCCATTAATATTAATTAATATAAATGTATGAATTCCATCACTCTAAAAATTCCTAATCTCAGTCATGAAGGGTTTCAAGAATTATGTAAAGAAAATAACCATTTACAACTCGAACGCTCATCTACCGGAGAAATTATAGTTATGCCACCTACGTTTCCCTGGACGGGTAAAAAGAACTTTAGTTTAATTGGTCAACTGTTTGCCTGGATTGAGAAAACAGATTTGGGAATTGGTTTTGATTCTTCTACGGGGTTTACTCTGGATAATGGTGCTGTTTATTCCCCTGATGCTTCTTGGATCAAAACCGAACGCTGGAATGCATTGACACCAACCCAACAGCAAAAAGAATTTTCCGCGATCGCACCCGATTTTGTTGTGGAGTTACGTTCTAATAGCGATTCTCTGAAAAAATTACAACAAAAAATGCAGGAGTATATCGATAATGGGGTGTTGCTGGGGTGGTTAATTGATACTAAAAATCAAAATGTGGAAATTTATCGTTTTGGTAAAGAAGTTGAAGTTTTAGATTCTCCTATGACTGTTTCGGGAGAAGACATATTACCTGGGTTTGAGTTGAATTTGCAAAAGATTTGGTAACTGGTCGATTTTATACCCCGAGCTATTAGCTATTAGCCATTTGAGAAGTTCAATTTCTAACCGTTTTTAGTATAGTTCCCACATCATATACAAAAATGTGTGGAGTGGGTGGAAACCGTTTAAATGTTAGTTTGCTGTTGCTTTTGGTGATGGTTGTCGCCATAACATGTGTAATTTAGTGGCTGGCATAGTTAAATATAATACATCGCCTGGGCATAAATAAGTAGCTAATAAATCCCATCCATGTAAGCTTGTATTATTTGTTTCTACATACAATGGTACAAAATCTGCTAACATTGCAGCCTCTTCGACTTTGAGACAATAAAAAGGATGGGTGACAGTAATTAACGTCGCGATCGCAACCCAAAGACTATCAGCAGTAATCCCATTCCCCAGAACACGACCACCTAATGCGGCGGCTGCAAACGCTGGTGCAGCAAGCTCTGCTGGACTTAGCACTGCGTCGAAATCGAATACTTGCTGTGCGATACGGGCAAAATCTGGATCGGCATAACGGACGATAATTGGGACTTTTGGGGTGATTCCTTTGGCATTAAGGGCTATTTCCAGGTTGGTAGCATCGTTTCCGCAGACGGCAATCAGTGCTGCTGCTGTTTCGACATTTGCAGCTTGGAGCATGGCTGGAAAGCTGGCATCGCCGTTAATTACGGGTATTCCCAAGCCCCGTGCAGTGTTAATAAAACGGTTGTTGATGTCTGCTTCCAGGACAACTACTTCATGTCCGCTTGTGTGGAGATGCTGCACAATTTTTATACCAGTGCCGCTCAAGCCGCAAACGATGTAATGATTTTTGACGGGAACACGAGATGCATCTAAAAATTGCCGGAAACGGCTACCGAGAACGAAATCGTTGAGTATTGCATAAAGCAAACCAATCACAGATGCACCAATTAGCATCATGACTACTGTAAATAATTTGATACTAACTGGGGCATTTTCGATTACTTTATCATTTCCACCTGCCCCAGTAATCATCCCAACAGCAAAATATAAAGCATCGACAACAGAGACATTGGTATTAGCGGAAGTGTAGATTAGGGTTGCGATCGCAATTACAAAAAATAGGGTGACAGCCATTGCCACAAGGGAACGAGCATGTTCTTGGAACTGACGTAAATTTGTGAGGATTTTGAAAAACTTGAGAACTAAAGACTTGCGAACGGAGCGAACACGAGGTTTACTACCAACTATAATGCGATCGCCTTCCCGCAATCTCTGTCTTTTGTGAATTGCCGAAATTAAATCTATATCGCCTTCAACTGGCAGATAATAAATTAACATTCGCGATCGATTATCCCACAAATCGTCTAGTTGCCGACCGTGCCAAGGGTGCTTGTTATCGATATACTCTTCATGAATGGGCCATGTTTCGTTAAATAATTTAATATGTCCAATTGCTTTATTACCAAGTGCAGCGAATGCAAATACGGGTGCTGCTAAACCAGCTACACTCATACTCATGTGGTCGTGTAAAGTTTGGTCAAGGCGATCGCCCAAGTTAGTATTGAAAAATCGGTTAATAATCCGAATCCGAGGATTGAGTACGCGGGCTTGCATTGTCACAGACAAGTTAGCTGCATCATCGGAACTGGCAATAACTAAAGTATTTGCCCATTCAATCCCAGCTGCTTTCAGAGTCGCTGCTCCATGTAAATTTCCGACAATTACGTCTTCTCCGGTTTCACCTGGAATGGAGCGATTATGAATACCGACTACCAATGCTCCTTGTTGACGCAGCAGACGAAATATCTTATAACCAGTACGTCCTAAGCCACAAACAATAATACGAGGTTTCATATATTGGCAGCATTACAAATATAGAAGCTGCATTGTTAAATAATTATTATTCTTGCTCCTATATATTGATTGGAACTGTAACTAAACCAACGAAATATGGGAAAAAGAAAAATTACAAAATTTATATTAAAAATTCCGATACATCAAAAAATATAACTTTAAGTGATTTAACTGAGTTTTATTTTTGTATGTTGCATAAGTTGAATTATGCGATCGCGATTTAAATCTATCGAGATATATTGATTAGGTTTAATTTTGTATAGAAAGACTTCTAGGCTTTGAAGAACAAATTACTGAATTTACATCTACACAATAATAGCCCACATACTAACTCCTAAAATAATTATTGCTAGATGCTGTAATAATAAACTCCGCAAAGATTGACGAGCAATTTTTTGAGTTAATATCACCGAACATAAAACAGCAAAAACCAAAGTTATTCCCTGCAAAAAACTAATCACAGCAGGATGTGCTACCAATATAGGCAGAGAACTCCCATTCAAACCAAAAGTAGTAAAAGCCACAGGTAAAATTTTTCCACCTTCTCCCAATGCTAAACGTAAATAATGGGCTAAATTACCACCCAATACTAATGGTAAATAGCCATAAGACAATTCCACAAATTTTCTAGGTTTAATTAAATTATCCTTAACAACAGCAATAGAAATAGATGTTCCATCTGCGTTCATCCGCGTTAATCTGCGGTTTTGATTGTTTATGTTCTTATTTATTTTATTCTTCAACCAACAAAACCCCAACATTAAACCGTAAGCAATAAAAGGTACAGTAACTGGAATCATCAAAGCCAATAAAGATAAAACTAAATGTTGCCAAAAATTAGTTAAATCAAAACTTAAATCAAAACTTAAATTAAAATTAAAATTCAACCAAACTTTCATTTCCGGTAAGCGATGGAGAAATATCCCACCCAAAAGTAAAAATAATAATGCAACTTCATAACTTCGAGCTACATGAGTTGTCCACAATTCAATTCCCGGAGGACGCAAATTAAACTCAACCGAACGATGGGGACATGCTTTCAAACAAGTCATACACAAAACACAATCGCGGTTATCTTGCAACTGTGCGGGATGGGAATATAAAGGACAACCATTTGTTTCCATTCCCTCACCTTTTGCAACACCACCTTTATAACATTGATAGGTAGTACAAGTTGCCGAACAAATACCTTGCTGCGCCCTTAATTCAGTCATCGATAACTTAGCAAATAACCCATTCATCCCACCAATTGGACATAAATAACGACACCAAAACCGCCGTTCAAACAGGACAGAAAATAGAACCGCACCAGCAGTAATTAATAGCAGCAAACAACCCGAAAGATAAGCCGTATCTTCCAGATTCCAAAGTTCTTCCCACAAAAAAATTAAAGAAAAGAAACCAAAAAGAAACCATCCACCCCACTTTTCTGCTTTCTCCCTTTGCCACTTTTTCAAATGGCGAGGAAACAATTTTAAAGATAACTTCTGGGTAATTTCACCATAAATCATAAACGGACAAAATGCACACCAAATTCGTCCTAAAAAGGGAAATAGAAACAGGAATCCAGCCCACCACCAATCCCAAAATATATTCAAAACAAAGTTTTTATCCCTTGTTTGTGGTCCTAAAAATAACACTACAAGAATAAAAGCAAATCCAATTGTCGTAATTCCATAATTAATTTTGTCAGGATACCAATCACTGCGTAAAAATCTCCGTAAACCTGGATAAATATTCAGCAAATTAACGCGAAACCGTTTTTTCTTCGTTTCTACAGCCCAAAAAATCTCCTCAGTGAGTTCTCGATTATTTTCAGCTTGAACGATCGCACGCTCGACAAGACTTTCTAATTCCTTCAAATTGCCAGGGAAATCATAGGATTGTAAGCGACGTAAGGCTTCTGGTGTCACAGCAGGTTTTGTCAAACCCCTAGAACGGGCATACAAACTAATGTAATATTCGATTTGTGAGCGAATGTCAGCCTTTCGCACCCTTAAAGGTGGTACTTTGATTGCATATTCAATCCTGCGTTTAATTGCTGAAATCGTCTTTTCCGATACAATAATTATGCGGACATTACTAATGCGAGATTCTGCAACTGTTTCACCAGAACGGCTAACAGGTGTAAAAGTGTTTGTTTGCAGTAAATTTGTCACTGCGGGTAATAACTCTTTTGGCAATTCTTGAATATTATTCAGAATTAAAGTCCCATTTCCCAAATACTCCAACAATCCCGGTTTACCACCAACCCTACCAAATAAATCGGCTCCACTTACTTGTAAAATTCCACAATTAATTTTAATAATTGGTTCGCGACGGGAAGCTGAACCATAATGAATTAAAGCCGCAATATTATCTTTTTCTAAACCAGGTTCACCAAAAACTAACACCGATTTGCGATTATTTGCAGCTTCACGAATTTGTTCGCGTAACTTTACTGCATAACGACTCGAACCGACTATACCCCGTTGCGCTTTCGTAACAAGATAAGGACGCAATTCCAAAGAACGTTCCTGCTCATATGTGAACGCTGAAGCTAATTGTGCCAGTTCTGCTGCCAGCAAACGAGATACAAATTGAGCAATTTCTGGATATTGATTCGTGATTTCAGCGAATTTTGCCGCAGAAACAACCCATAAGTGGCATTCAGTCAGGGTTTTAATTGTACTTGGGGCAATTTCATTTAAAAGTAATTCCTTGAGGTTAATTGCCGTACCAGGAAGCAAACCACAGCACAAAGCTGGATTTTTGGAGTTATTGCTAGTTGCTTCAATTCGTCCTTGTTTAATTATGTAAAGAGCTTCCGGTAAAGTACCCTCAATTACTATTTCTGTATCAGAAGGAACGATTTTTTCAGTCATCTCAGATGCGATCGCACCTAACACCTCATCCGCTAAAATCCCTAAAGGTGTGCGTTCCTGTAACCAAATTACGATGTCTGGAGATGTCACAATACTTTCCCCTACTCAGCACTGCTGTATAGGAAAATTATCTCGCAAATTGAGACTTTGGCAGCGCAATAAAATAATAAAAAACCATTCTAAAATTAATCAGAATGGCTACTTTATATTTGAAATACGGAGACAAAAATTAATAATAATTAACAGGCAGGTTCAAAACTTGCAAGTATATTTTGAATAGCATCCCAAGTCATCGATCCAACAATACCGTCAGCTTCCAAACCTTGGGCAGACTGGAAATCCTCAACAGCCTCTTGAGTGTCATCACCAAAAATGCCATCAACGTCTAAATCATAACCAAAACTATTTAAACATTCTTGCAGGTAGACAACATTATCTCCATCACAACCATGACTTAAATAAGTTTCCATAAAACTCTATACTCTCCACTGTGTAATTAAATTCAACCAGTCAATAATTGTTTATAAACTTGGCTGGTATCCTTACATGATGGCGGCAAATAAATATAAGTCGCTTGAGTGAATACACGTAATTTAATATTCACTAATTGCATGAATTACTAATCTCAGCATTATCGCTAAAATCAAACAAATTACCACGAATACCCAAAAATGAATCCTTCCGATTTACCCAATCTCTGGGTTCCCTTAACCTTGTCTAGTCTAATAGTTCTCGCGGCAATCTTCTTCACCCGCAGTAATTAAGCTACATTCAACAACAGTAGTATAAAATTTAGAATATAAAATCACCAAACAACTATAAATTCGGCATTTTGGCAATTTTTCCTTAGTTAGGGATTTTTGCCAGTCAAAACCAGGGATTTACAGATAAATACAATACTTATGCGATCGCATTTTTCCCTTATCCTACTTTGACCCACCACTACAAAAACCACCTTTTCCATTAATTCAATCACCTCAACTGACAAAATCCACCGCTTGAGCGGTACAATAAATGCCGATTGTCTTCAAAAAGAAAGAAAGTTTCATGATTTCCAGCAACGACTTTCGACCTGGTGTTTCGATTGTAATAGACGGCTCCGTATGGCGGGTTACAGAATTCCTTCATGTTAAACCTGGTAAAGGCGCAGCATTTGTCCGCACAAAGCTGAAAAACGTTCAAACCGGGAATACTATTGAAAAAACCTTCCGTGCCGGCGAAACCTTACCTCAAGCTAATCTCGAAAAAAGCGTCATGCAACACACCTACAAAGAAGGTGAGGAATACGTTTTTATGGATATGGAAAGCTATGAGGAAGGACGACTTACCACTGCACAAATTGGCGATAAAGTCAAGTATCTTAAGGAAGGTATGGAAGCTAGCGTCATTCGCTGGGGCGAACAAGTCTTGGAAGTTGAACTTCCGAACTCAGTAGTTCTCGAAATTATTGAGACAGACCCAGGTGTAAAAGGTGATACAGCAACGGGTGGCAGTAAGCCAGCAAAGCTGGAAACTGGGGCGATGGTAATGGTACCTTTGTTTATCACCCAAGGCGAACGCATCCGTGTTGATACACGCGACGATAAATATATGGGTAGGGAGTAGCTTAGTTGACACTCCCTACTGAGTAGGCAGTAAAAGAGCAAATCCCGATTTCCTCTTTCAAAATAGGAAACTCCCAGCCCCGACTGCGATTCTATTTTATGAATATGTCTTTGAATCGTACTAATTGCATGAGGTAATAAAAACTGTGCCATTGGACTTTAATGAAATCCGCCAATTATTGACAACTATTGCACAAACAGATATTGCAGAAGTAACCCTCAAAAGCGGTGACTTTGAGATAACAGTACGTAAAGCTGTTAGCGTTCCTCATCAACTATTGTCCGTGGGGCAAGCGGGGTTAGGGGGCGTGGAAGGGTCGGGATTGGCTATCAATGCTCTGACACCACCTATTGTGGTGTCACCTCCCCTTACAGAGGCATCAGCTAATCGTAGCGTGGATGTTTCGCCTTCCCCCCATCCTCCAAGCGCCATTGAATCAAAATATGTTGAGGTGCCATCACCAATGGTAGGGACATTTTATCGCTCCTCTGCACCGGGAGAAGCCCCATTTATTGAGGTAGGTGGTCGAGTTCGTAAAGGTGATACGGTTTGTATCATCGAAGCAATGAAGCTAATGAACGAAATCGAAACTGAAATATCTGGTCAAGTTGTAGAAATTTTGGTGCAGAATGGCGAACCAGTGGAGTACGGACAACCGTTGGTAAGAATAAATCCTGATTAGGTAGCCGAAAATTCGCGCAATATCTCCACAAGAGATTAATTAAATTGGTAGACAAAACCAGGATTTTAATTAATTGCGCCAAGTTTGCTGCCATATCAAACAAACATTTTTCAGACTAGCAACCTTGTTTTTACACCACATCGAACAAGAATATGCGGTCTGAAAAAATAATTATAATTCGCCAATATCATATATAAACACAGCTTTAGAGCTTATTTGCTCATACATAGATTGTACATAAGCAAAAATGGTACTATTTTAAACGCCGATGCGGATTAGCATTGCTCGATATTTAACATACAAAGGTTTTCCTCAAGTATTAACAGCTTGAGGAAGTAGGGTTTTGGTAGTTTACTCAGCAAGGTTGCTTGCAAACTGAAATTAATGGTATAAGTATCAATTGTTTTAGGAACTATCAATGTATGTAAACTCAATAGCTAACCGTTTAAATTTCTAATAGTTTCAGTTTAGTTCTTGCGGGTCAATTAATAATGAAGCAAATGTTGCCTATGCCGCCAGAAGTTGTGCAACAAATAGCTGAGTACTTCAGCTTACTGAGCGAGCCTATGCGCTTGCGACTGTTGCATTTACTGCGGGATGATGAAAAGTGCGTACAAGAATTGGTGGAGGCAACACAGACTTCTCAAGCGAACGTGTCCAAACATTTAAAGGTAATGTGGCAAGCTGGGATTTTGAGTCGTCGCAGTGAAGGCACTTGTGCTTATTACCGAGTTGAGGATGACATGATTTTTGATTTGTGTAATCGAGTGTGCGATCGCCTCGCAACTAGACTTGAGCAACAAGCCCAGAATTTTCGCATATTAAATACAAAATAGGGTATTGGTTATGAGTTATGAGTTACTAAGTTATGAGTTATTAGTTATTCCCTACTAACAATTACCCATTACCCATTAATCATGAATCATTAACCGCTAACCATTACCCCATCAACTAAAGCTGATAATTTTTCTTAAAACTTTCACGAGTTAAGGGTTGTTCTAATTCCAATCCTTCTCCACCTAATACATCAAGTTCCTTACCATTGACATTAATGTAAACCTTCGCATTATTATTCAGGCTAGTAGCAGTATAAACAACTTGTCCCACACGTCCAGTCATAGAGGCACTACCACCACCACTTGTAAATTCATTTGATAAATCGACGCGAATAGCGTCGTTTTCAACTTTTACATCTAAAATTTTGGTTCCAGATGGAATGACGCTACTAGTATCACCATCATTTTTTGCTGTGAGCAAACTGCCAAAAGCAGCTTCTAAAAATTCATTTGGTTTATCTTTGGTTGCTGCAACTTCCACTGGTAAAGCAACTAATTCAAATTTTTTTCCTGTATCCTTAAGCAAATAAATTTCTGCTGTGCGTTCGTTCGCAATATTTCTCTTCGGAGGATTAGCAGGATTTACTTTTACAGGATTGTTAACGGTTGAATTTTGACTATTAATCGTGTTCCAAGTAAACCAAGCAACTCCTCCACTCACAGCTACAACCGCAGCCGATACAGCAGCAATTACACCTGAAGAGATACGATTATTTCTCTGCTCATCTCTCATATTACCAGACCTTCCTTGTAGCTAAATCAATGTATGTGTGAGGGGTAAACCTGACTTACGACAGAACTTAAAATCTGATAGTTTCTAAGAATTTTGAAGACGGTTCAATTCTGACAAAAGTACCAATTTCTAGTTTGCCCGGTTTCATTTTTAATTTTATAATTCGCATTAATAAACCTTCAGTTTCTAAGTTACGCAAATCCAAGCATTGATTGAGGTTGCTTACTATAGCATTTAAGAATCGAGGAGGTACTTCTTCCTCGTTCACTTTTGCAATTGGTTGAACTAGCTGTAATTTTCGTCCTGCAACTATATCTAATCCTGTTTCCAGATTTACAACTACCGATTCACTATTACCATCCTCCTGTATTTCTACTTGTAAATTGACACGTTGATTGGTTAAAAATTTTACTCTAGGATTGACAAAACGGTATACGGGGTTAGAGTCCTTATTTGTGAGATTTGCAGAAATTATATTCAGTTTTCGCAGACGGGATAAAAATTCCGGAGACTGTAAAACTTTATTTACATCTGCTTCAGTTAAAACCAAGCGTAAACCCGCTTGTAAAGGTCGTTTGAACTTCGGTCGTTTTTTACCAATAGTACGAGTATCGAGTTCAATTCTGTCGGTTTCTAGCTCAAAAACGGCGATGCGAATATGGGAATGCTTTAATTGTAGCGAACGTCCGGCAATTCGCACCCGATCTATTTTCCCTTGTAGTAATTGATGCGTTGGGGCATTGTCTACACGTACTTGTAACTGTTCGGCTTTGGCGAATTGGGAACGAATAGCATCTTCAGCAGTGCGATCGACAACAAGTCCAACAGAAGAAATTAAACCCAGCAGACTGGATAGAAGTATAGTTAAGAATTCCATATGCTAGGTTATCCCATTTCTGGCGATCGCCCGTCAATTACTTTTGTAGCTGGAAGTTGGGTAGAAGTCTGTGCAAAGCAAACGAAAAATCAAAATTTTAACTTGAGAACCCTGTAATCAAAGACAATAAGGGCAAATAGCCGTACTAGCAAGAAACAAACTCTATGCCCTTACAGTCTTTAATATTTTGATCTTAACCCAAAATTTCTATTTTGACCGATGCGACACCACTACCAATCATCCCTAATTGTCTAGCAGCACCATAAGAAACATCAACGATTCTACCGCGAATAAAAGGACCGCGATCGTTAACTCGTAGAATTACAGAACGACCATTCCAGAGATTGGTAACGCGAATTCTTGTACCAAATGGAAGTGTTCGATGTGCTGCGGTAAGAGCGTAAGGATTGAATCTTTCCCCTGTTGCGGTGCGAGAACCACTTTCTGAACCATAATAAGAAGCCATCCCACTTGACGAAAAACGGGTTTTTTCCCGATTCCCTTGGGTTACTTGCTTACGTCGTAGTGATTTAGGGATACGTTGCGGTTTTGTAGTCGGTTCTTGTGGCTTTGACTGTTGCTGCGATATTTTACGCTTTATTTTAGGCTTGATTGGTTTTTCAATTGATAATTTTGGTTCAATAATACTAACTTCCTGCGTTTTTTTTGGAATAGAAGCAACACCATCTATTTGGTTTAGAGGATTAGCACCACCAATAAGTCTTCGCAAGCGATTTGTGGCTTGTAATGCGTCTTGTGCGAGATTTTTAGTGGTGTCAGGTAATCGAGTATAATTATTGATTTCTACCAGTTCTTCACCGTCAATTGTAATGATATAGCGGTTTTCTTTCACGCTTACTTTGATTTGATTTGCGTCAACTTTGTTAAAGGCTAACTGATTTATTTTAGATGCAATAATATTTGCCCTTTCAGTAGGATTTTTATTATCTACATTTGCAGCCTTTTCAGCAATAAAGGTAAGAAAGGGAATATTTCGGATATACAAAGTTGTTGCTGGAAAGCCTGTTAATTCATGGGAATGAACTTGAGTAATGACAGGTTTTAGAGTGATATTTTTACTGACATCCTGAGGATTTTCAGTATTAACAGTATTCTCAAATGATATTCTTTGAGAAGATGTAGCTTTGGGAACTGTTGCGTTACTAGCAGTTGAAGATATTCCTAAAAAAGTTGTTAACAAAACAACAACAGAGCATAATTTTTTCTGGTTCATGTGTTCCATATTTGAGTGATTGAAGAACTACGATTTTGTTTTTTAAATGCACAAAAATTCGGACTTAGTTTCCACTTTTGCTCAATCAATGCAACATACAAACACCTTGATTTTTAAGTTGTTAAAGCCAAGGTTTTAAATTCCAACTTTATCAAGTTATCAAAATTAAATTACTATTTCCAAGTGAAGAGCGTCACAAACTAGCTTTAATTTGGCATAATCTTAATATTTCTCTAACTATATGTAGTTGCTTTGTTCGCTGCTATACTAAAATATTTATATATTTATAGCAATTCTCATTTGGATAAAATATAAATCAGGGCAAACAACCGTGAGTTCACCTACAGTATCCTCAAACTGTATTTCAACTCAATTGAGAACTGCTGTATCTTATTTATATTCCTAACTTTGATAAATAACTATTTATGACTTTGTAGGTAAACAGACTTGGAGATTATTCAACCTTTCCAAAGCTTTCTGCATATCATTTAATGCACCTAATTCCTTATATATTTTTGCAGCTTTTTGATAATCTTGATTTGCGGCTTTTTGTTCTCCCAATGTGCATTTAACTACGGCACGATTCATATAAGCGATCGCAGACTCGGAAGGCATGTTTATTACTTGCGTATAATCTTGAATAGCTGCTTGGTAATCTTTGAGATAGGAGAGAGCATTTCCACGTCCAATATAGGCATCAATATTTTGAGGCTGACTTTTAATTGCTTGTGTAAAATCTGTTACTGCTCCTTGATAATCGGCTTTTTTAAACTTACTTTCTGCTTGTGCGATAAATCTCTGAGCTTGATTATTTGCATTTAGTCTGAGAAAAAATGTGATTGATGCAGCACTGGCAATTATCAGCGCAATCGCAAAAATTTTCAGAGCAGATTGGGATGCGATCGCAAACAAATTTTTGATGTCTTTTGTCGCTTTTGTTTCCAAAACTGATTGTTCAATTTTGATGACATCTTCATCATTTAATCCCAGATATTCTTGAATCAGTTTTAAATTTCTCCTGTCTTCTGCTACTATTTTTTTTTGATTTTTTCGATTACCTAAAAAATGAATTAGTTCTTGTCGATATTGTTGTATTTTATAATCATGCTCTTGTCTAATCTGGGCAGTTATTTCTGTTTCAACTAATTGTAAGTCTGAATTTTTTAGCAGTAATTTTTTCTGGATATCATTTAAATTCTTCACAGCTTGATTGCTCAGTGGGAATTTTTCCCTAATGGCATTTGCAAAACTATATCTATATTCTTGCAAACGTTCGTTATATTCTCTGATTTCTTCCACGACTGCCTCTATATCTTGAAAAATATCGGTAAAGGCAGCATCAGGATTCTGCCAATTTTGAACAGGCATTCCATTTTTTGGTAAAGGGGTAAAATTACCTAATAATTTCTGCCAACCTTGAGTCTTGTCTACAAGTATTGGAATTGCAACAATTTCTCCTAGTTGGTGTTTTTCTCTGAGTTTACTTATTTCGCTATTCCAATCAATCTCATTTTGAATTAAAGTCAAAAAATCGCCACTAACCAACAACACAATCACATCAGCAGTCTGTAATTGATAAAAATTTTCATACAGCAAAAAATCGGACAACTCCTCTGAAGTATCGCAACCTAATGCATCCTCAGGAATATTTCCCGAATTATCTAAACTTTCATTTTTTTGATGATGATACCAGTAAATCACTACATTTTTATCTTGCAGTGTCTTTAATTGCTTTTCTAAAAGTTGTTTTAATTGCTTATCTTGATTTGAAGGAGAGTAAGCAACAAAAATTTTAATAGTTTTAGCTGACTCTGGCATTAAGAACATGGCGAAAAATAACCCCAATAGGACAAGATAAAAGTAAAAAAGCAAAAGAATGAAAGCTTATATAATCATCTTTTCAGGTATTATCAATAATAGTTAATTAATATTTTACTTTAGTTATTGACTTGAGCTTAAATACTCGAACTTAAAATTTATTTTATCCAATGTTTGGCGATAAAATCTCTTGTAATTTGGCTACCATTTCCGCCCTTGCTGATACCTCCAATTTACGAAACATCCGCTTTAACGCTTGTTTCACAGAATTTTGCGTAATCCAAAGTTTTTCTCCAATTTCAGCGTTTGTTAACCCTTGAGCAACCAATTCCGCGATTTCTAATTCCCGTTTCGTTAATCGACTTGCTAAAGCTGAATTATTTAATGTGACTTGCGATTTCGCTCTTAAAGATGCTAACTTTGCCGACAAATGTAAGCACAAAGCGCTCAAATCCGCTAAATCATTCGCTGTAAAAGCCGGATTTCCCGTAGCTCGTGCTAAATTTAACGTACCCACAAGACAACCATCAGCGACAATAGGACCACTCATAACATGCGCGTGGTCATCTCGCGAACAAAAATCCTTCCAATCCCCACCAGGTAATATTAACTGCTCGTGGGCTGGTGCATGACGCTCGACAACATACTTTCCCACAGGATTGCCCCGCAAGCAAATTTCCGGAATACTGTTAGCAATATCGGGAAAACCTTGGGCATTTACCCTAACTTGCGGTTGTTCATCGAAAAGGTAAATCCCCCAGCGTTGCACGTAAAAATACTCACCAACCGTCTCCACGATCGCAATTTGTAATTCTTGTTCATTTGTGGAAGATGCGATCGCACTTAACAGGTTTTGCAGGGAATTTGCCATATGTGTACCCAGTTGGGGTCTAGGCTATTTGAGTCATTACTTCTATGCTAATGAGAGAAGCAAGTAAAAAGCTACCACAAAGAACCGTCTATAGGAGAATTGACATGACAGCAACACAAGTATCTGCCCAAGAACTATTCCGTGCTGCATACGACAATCGCTACACCTGGGACAAAGAATTTCCTGGATATACTGCGGATATTAAGTATAAATATGACGGGAAAGAATATAAAGGGCAGGTAAAAATTAGTACTAACCTCAAAGCAGAAGTGTTAAACGTGGAAGATGAAGAAGCACAAAAAGCCATCCACGGACAAGCTTGGGAAATCGCAGTTCACCGCGTTCGTCGTGCTTTTGAACAAACCCACGGTGAAAACATTTTCCGCTATGGTGCTACCGATGCGGATGGTGCTGTAGAGATTTTAATGGGTGGCAAAGCTGAAGGTGATAAATATAAACTTCGCAACAATGAAGTCTGTTTGGTTCATCGTCATATTCACGGCGTAGTTGTCACAATCAACACCTTTAGCAGCCATGAAACTGGTGAAGGTTATTTATCTCATACTTATGACTCCGTGTATCATGACCCCAAAACTGGCGAACAAAAGGGTGGAAAAAGCGATTTCGTTGACGAATATGAAAAAGTAGGTAAATACTCCATCCTCAATCGTCGTGAAATTACTACCGATATTGATGGCAAACCATCGGTTCAAGAATTTATTTTCTCCAACATCAAGTTGATGGAAAACAATTAATATTCCGTTTATTTAATTAACGTAGGGGTGGGGTCTTCCCACCCTCACTCATGCAATAATACAACTGAATAAATTTATAGTTGGAATATTTTATTTTCTGGAAGTCTCCTAAAGTGGATATTGGGTTGGTATACCGATCGCACGGGGATATTCTGCGGGAGTGTGTGCTATTTTTCGTACATGTAAACAATGACGAGTACTATTAGTTAAAGGTGTTTCAAATTTATCGATACATTCAATTTTTCCACCTAATCCCGATATAGCATTTTCCAAAGCAGAATTTTCCTCATCCGTCCAAGTTCCGCGATAAATAATTGCCAAACCGCCTTTTTTGAGCAAAGGTAAAGAATATTCAGCGCAAACTGTAGCAGAAGCTACAGCACGAATTAAAGCTACATTGTACTGCTGACGAAATGAACGCAATTGTCCAACCTCTTCTGCCCTACCAATAACAGTTTTCACATTATCTAACTTGAGTTCCCCTATCACTTGATCGATAAAAGTAAGTTTTTTCTGAGTTGAATCAAGTAAATCAACTTGACTATAGGGAATTACTATCGCAGCAGGAATACCAGGAAAACCAGCACCAGTACCAATATCAATCATAGATAAGGAACTTGGAGAAGAGGTCATTTTGCTCAATCCCTCTAAACAAACTTTAAATCCCCGTATAGAATCCCACAAATGCTTTTCCCAAAAATCATTTACCTCGGTAATGCGGGTAAGGTTAAGCTTTTGATTCCCGACGAGAACCAATTCATAGAGTCGTTGGAATAATGCTTGCTGTGCATTGCTCGGTTGCCAATTCAAAGTATCTTGCCAGATATCAAGCATTTCTGGCAGCAAAACAGAATTTAAATCGTTCACTGGGATTTGAAACTAGTAAATGCAGTATTTCCACAAATATTGTAGGGGCAAACGGTTGTTTGCCCTTTTATTTATTAGGGACTTCCAAAAAATAAAATTTCCAAATCGTATACTTACCAACGCTATCATGGGAAGGGTGGGGAGACCCTTCGGATTCGCCACTTTGACGAAGAGAAGTTGCGTGCGCGGGTTCCCCGCGTTGAGCAAACTTCGGGGACGGAAACCGACACCGCCAAGTGGACTCACCCCATCCCTACAATTGTGAAGAATTTATTTCTTGGTGTTCGCTTATTTGCCCTGATTTATATTGCATCCAAACGAGAAGCACTATAACTATTATCTATAGAAATGCAATAAGCCAAGCTTAACACCAAGGGCGATCGCAATCCAAATATCCCACGTACCTCATCTCCACATTTTTTGGTTAATCTTTTTTTGTTAAAAACTGCCGCAAACTCAATAAACTCAAACTTTGCCCCAAAGAAAGAGGGAAAATAGTCACACCTTCAACTCGTGACTGTACCCAACCTTCACCCCAATACCACTCATGAAAACCATCAATTCCCTGACTTAATAGCAAACGCAGAGAATTGGAAGTGGCAATATCTACTTGATGTTGAATCGCAAATGGTCCAATTTGTTTGGTAAATTGCAACCCTGGATGCAGTTCTTCAGGCATTCCTGTGCTAAAACCACCAGAAGGAAGCCATTTTTCCAGTTGTGCAGGACGCATTAAACTATTACGGATTGCGTCTGCGGTTGCTTCTACTTCGATACGTAATTGGCTTTGTTGGAAATTTCCGAGCATGTTAATTGGTAATAGTTCAGTTCTGTATGTAATTGTAACTATCTAGTTGGGCATTGGGTATTGGGAAATGAGTATTAACCACTAAGAGTGTTCCAAGTAAAAAAGTGCCCAATTGTCATGCTGAATGGAGCGAAGCGCAATGAAGCATCTCTGTCTATTACATAGCGACTCAGGATCAACAGTTGGATCATTTATTTCTTGGATTACTCTAACACACTAAAATATAAAGAAATGTGTATGAAGCAGTGTAAGGGGTTTCATGGCGGATCAATTAATTCGTGCTACGGCTGCTGATGGAGGTATCAGAGTTGTTGGTGCTATCACCACAAGGTTAACAGAAGAAGCACGACAACGACACAAGCTTTCCCCCGATGCCACAGCTGCATTAGGAAGGACAATGACTTGCGGGTTATTAATGGCTTCCGGGATGAAAAAACCTGGTTCGCGGGTCAATCTCCGCATCAAAGGCGACGGTCCTCTGGGTGGTATATTGGTAGATGCGGGTTTAGATGGAACTGTGCGCGGTTACGTTGGTAATCCACTCGCAGAACTACCAAAGAATGCCAGAGGCAAATTAGACGTTGGTGGGATAGTTGGTAAAGGCTTTCTCTACGTCGTCCGCGATATCGGTTATGGTTATCCTTATTCCAGTACTGTAGAGCTTGTTTCGGGTGAAATTGGTGAAGATGTAGCCTATTATTTAGCAACTTCCGAACAAACTCCCTCTGGTTTAATTGTGGGTGTATTTGTAGAAGAAAGTGGAGTTACAGCCGCAGGTGGTTTGTTGGTACAGGTTTTACCGAAAGCTGCTCGTGATGAAATTCTTGTGGAAACCTTGGAGTCGCGGATGGCTGCTTTGGCAGACTTTACCCCATTAATGCAAGCTGGCAAAACCTTGAGCGAAATTTTTCAGGAAATTTTGGGTGATATGGGACTTCACATTTTCCCAGAAACCCAAATGTTACGCTTTCATTGTGCTTGCTCGTTCGATGGAGTTTTGAGAGCTTTGAAATTGTTTGGAGAGTCTGAACTACAAGATATGATTGTCACTGACAATGGGGCTGAAGCAACATGTGAGTTTTGTGGCTCAGTATATCAAGCCAGTAGCGACCATTTAGAGCAGTTAATCAATGAATTACAAGCTGATTCTTTAGCTTATAAAGAGGTATAAAAATAAACTATATGAAATTTTGATTAATGGTATTTGTGGAGATATGATAGTGCGGGTGCTAGCTTTTTGCAAACGAGAAAGTTACGATGGCAACGAAGTAATTTTTAATCGCAAATAAAAAAGATCGTTATAAAATCATTTGGTGTGAGTGATGACAGAGCGGGATATTCCAGAAAGTTGGTCAAAAGCCACGGTCAATAAGTCAAATGATTTGACCCAACTATCCCGGAAACAACAACTTAATGGAAGAAATATGTCTGCTGCCCCTGGTACAGATTCAAGTGATAAATCCAATGATAAGTCCAATGATAAGTCCAATAACAAGCCCAATGCGAAGTCAACGGCTAAGTCTGTGAAGCAGGAAAAAACAAATATATCTGGAAAAACATTGCTACAAACCGAAGTGCAAGGTAAGCAGTCGGCAACAGGTAAAATTTCTGGAAAGTTGCCACGTTGGACGAAAAGTTGGGTGTTGTGGACTGTGTTGTTGGCTTTTGTGCCAGGAACGATCGCATTTATTTCGATGGCAATGTTGTTTAAGTTACCATCTGCTCCCAACTGTCCGGCAATTTTCTGGCCGCTTGCTAGTGCTTCCGTGCGGATGCATTGCGCTCAGTTAGCAGCTTCCAAGCAAACCGTTAACGATTTGTTGCAGGCAATGGAATTGGTGAAGGGATTGCCAGAAAATCACCCGTTACGGGCGGAAGTTGACCGTTTTTTAGAAGAATGGTCAAAAGATGTTTTAAAGCTAGCTTCAGAGAGTTTTCAAGCGGGGAAACTAGATGAAGCGATCGCAACCGCAAAGCGCATTCCTAACGACATGCCTGCATATAAACTGGTGGAAGAACAAATCCAGAAATGGCAGTCGCTTTGGGCAAAAGGCGAAAGTATTTATCAAGAAACTGAAGAGGCAATGCGTAATGCTCGCTGGCAGCAAGCGTTTATGACCGCATCGAAATTGCTACGTTTAGATAATAAGTATTGGGAAACGACTAAGTACCAGCAATTAAGTGACTTAATTACCAAGTCTCGCGAAGACGGTGATAAGCTGGCAAAAGCTGAAGACTTAGCAAAAACAGGAGTTGTTGAGAAAATTATTGAAGCAATTAAGCTAGCTCAGTCGGTAACGACTGACAGCTATATGTACCAAAAAGCAACGGAGGCAATTCCAGTTTTTGGTCGTCAGATGCTCGATATCGCTGAGAAAAAACTTGACAAACGCGATGCCGATGAGGCAATTTCCATTGCCCAGCAAATCCCAGTCAATGGAGGTTTGCAAACCGAAACTGAAGATTTCATCGCCATTGCCGAGGCAAAGCGTAACGCTTGGATTGGCACCATATCCGGATTAGAATCCGCAATCGCCCAAGCACAGCAAATCAAACCCGAACGGGCTGTGTATCAAAAAGCCCAGGAGTTAATTGCTGGCTGGCAAGTCGAAATCGGTGATGTTGCCAGGTTGGATCGAGCCAGAACATTGGCAAGTCAGGGTAGCATAGCAGACTTATCAGCAGCGATTACCGAAGCCCAGTTAGTGCCCGCAAACAATCCTCGTTCCAGAGAAGCCCGTCAAGAAATTGGTCGTTGGTTAGCGCAGATACAAACCGTCCAAGACCGTCCTTTCTTAGACCGTGCCGAACAACTAGCATATTCTCAAGATGGTACTTCCTTACAATCTGCGATCGCAGAAGCAAGTCAAATTCGCCGTGGTCGAGCATTGTATCCGGAAGCACGTAAAAGAATCAACGAATGGACAGCAACAATTCAACGTGCCCAAGACCAACCTTACTTAGATAGAGCTAGGGAACTAGCAAGTAGTGGAGATTTACCCGCAGCCATCCAAACCGCAAACCAAATTACTGGTAATAGACCACTTGCAGGTGAAGCCCAATCCGCCATTAATAATTGGCAAGGACAAGTAGACTCCCGTAATAATTGGGGCAAAGCGCGGGAAATTGCATTACGGGGAACCCCTGATGCATTATCGGAAGCCATCCGTTTGGCAAACAAAGTCTCCGATAGCAGTGCCTTACGTAACGATGTCAACCCAGCAATTGACCAATGGAGTCAACAATTGTTAGATATCGCGCGATCGCAATCTGAATCTGATGTCGAAAAGGCAATTGAGACAGCGCGATTAATTCCACGGGATACGGCAGCATATAGCGAAGCAAGGCAGCAAATTCGTACTTGGCGTGCATCTCTCATCCCCGAACCGCAACCAACCCAAGAGCCCCAAAACCAAGAGTCTACAACAACCACCACAACTGGACAGTAACATTTGAATTGTCAGAAATCACACGAAAAATACCGTAGGGGTTAACGGCTGTTAACCCTTTTTTATTAACCCTCTTTATTGTGAATTACAAGGGCAAATTGTTAATCAAAGAGGGCGAATAACCATTCGCCCCTACAACTTTAACCACGATTGATGCGTACAGAACCATTGGTGTTCCAGAAGTATGGATTTACGACAGTGGTAAATTAATTATTTATCTACTACAGGATGGGGAATACATCGAACTCAGGTGATACCAGTGTCACCTTCCCGGATATGTCAATTACACAAATTATCCCCGCAGCAGTGGAACGCAGTTGGCAAGTAGGCTGTCTGCAAGCGCTTGAAG